>NZ_JBVKBI010000016.1:0-165819 GCF_055639035.1 Streptomyces sp. NPDC107654 | reverse complement strand
CGGGCCGCCGGGCTTCCGGGTGTGTCGTTGGCGTGGGGTCTGTGGGAGCAGGCCACCGGCATGACCGCCCACCTCGACACCGCCGACCAGGCCCGGGTGAGCCGGAGCCGCAGCCAGACCATCGCCTCCGACGAGGGCCTGCACCTGTTCGACGCGGCCCTGCGCACCGGCGACCCCCTGCTCGTCCCGATCAAGCTGGACCTGCGGTCCATGCGGGCCGACGCGGCGGCCGGGCGTGGCGTACCGCCCCTGCTGCGCGGCCTGGTCAAGGTGGCCCGGCAGGCCGCACGGGCAGCCGCTACCACCGACGCCACCGGCGAACTCGCCCGGCAACTCGCCGGGTTGGACCAGGCGGAGCAGGAGGCGCTGCTGTTGGAGCTGGTGCGCACGCACGCGGCGACCGTGCTCGCGCACGCCGGTCCCGAGGGCGTCAAGCCGGACACGGCGTTCCGGGACTCCGGGTTCGACTCGCTCACCTCGGTCGAACTGCGCAACCGGCTCCGCGAGGCCAGCGGCCTCAAACTGCCCGCCACGGTCGTCTTCGACCATCCCACCCCGCTGGCCCTGGCCCGTCACCTGCACGGGGAGCTGGGCGAGACGACGGCGACCGCCCCGGCACCGGCGACGGCACCCGCACTCGCCGACCCGGACGAGCCGATCGCGATCGTCGGCATGGCCTGCCGGCTGCCCGGCGGTGTCAACAGCCCGGAAGAGCTGTGGCGGTTGGTGTTCGAAGGCCGCGACGCGATGTCCGGTTTCCCCGACGACCGGGGCTGGGACCTGGAGGGCCTGTTCGACGCCGACCCCGACAAGGCCGGCACCTCGTACGTCGACCAGGGCGGCTTCCTGCACGAGGCGGCCCTGTTCGACGCCGGCTTCTGGGGGATCTCGCCGCGTGAGGCGCTGGCGATGGACCCGCAGCAGCGGCTCCTCCTCGAAACGTCCTGGGAGGCACTGGAGAGGGCCGGTATCGATCCGCTCTCCCTGAAGGGCACGGACGTCGGCGTCTTCTCCGGCCTGATGGGCCAGGGCTACGGCTCCGGTGGGGAAATCCCCGCCGAACTGGAGGGGTTCGTCACCACCGGCGCCGGCAGCAGTGTGGCCTCGGGACGGGTGTCGTACGTCTTCGGTTTCGAGGGTCCGGCCGTCACCGTGGACACCGCCTGCTCCTCCTCCCTGGTCGCCATGCACCTGGCCGCCCAGGCCCTGCGTAGCGGCGAGTGCTCCCTGGCCCTGGCCAGCGGCGCGGCCGTCATGTCCAGCCCCGGCGCCTTCGTCCAGTTCTCCCGGCAGCGGGGCCTGGCCTCGGACGGCCGCTGCAAGTCGTACGCCGACGCGGCCGACGGCACGGGCTGGGCCGAGGGCGCGGGTGTGGTCGTGCTGGAGCGGCTGTCGGAGGCGCAGCGCAAGGGGCACCGGGTGCTGGCGGTGGTGCGGGGCAGCGCGGTGAACCAGGACGGCGCGTCCAACGGCCTGACCGCCCCCAACGGTCCGTCACAGCAGCGGGTGATCCGCAAGGCGCTCGCCAACGCCGGGCTGACTCCGGCGGACGTGGACGCGGTGGAGGGCCACGGCACCGGCACCGTCCTCGGCGACCCGATCGAGGCCCAGGCCCTCCTCGCCACCTACGGCAAGGGCCGTGATCCGGAACGGCCGCTGTGGCTCGGCTCGTTGAAGTCGAACATCGGTCACACCCAGGCCGCCTCCGGCGTGGCCGGCGTGATCAAGATGGTGGAGGCGATGCGGCACGGCATCCTGCCGCCCACCCTGCACGTCGACGCGCCGTCGTCCCAGGTGGACTGGACGTCCGGGGCCGTGGAACTCCTCACCGAGGCACATGACTGGCCCGACACCGGACACCCCCGCCGGGCCGGCGTCTCCTCCTTCGGCCTGAGTGGCACCAACGCCCACCTCATCCTGGAACAGGCGCCGGAGGCGGCCGACACGCGGGAACCGGTCCTGCCGGCCGGTGGTGTGACGCCGCTCGTACTGACGGCCCGGAGCGCCGGTGCGCTGACCGGGCAGGCGGAGCGCCTGTCCGTCTTCGTCGGACGAACCGACGCCCCCTTGGCGGCCGTTGCGGGTGCCCTGGTGTCCCGGAGGGCGGTGCTGTCCGAGCGGGCCGTGGTCGTCGCCGGGTCGCCGGAGGAAGCGGTGTCCGGACTGGAGTCGGTGGCGGCCGGCGAACCCTCACCGTTCGTGGTCACAGGCACGGGGGCCGACGGGAAGACGGTGTTCGTGTTCCCGGGGCAGGGGTCGCAACGGGTCGGTATGGGCCGGGACTTGTACGCACGGTATCCCGTGTTCGCGCAGGCGTTGGACGATGCCTGTGCCGCCCTGGACACGCAACTGGGGCTGAGGCAGTCGGTCAGGGACGTGGTCTTCGGTGCCGCGGGTGACGGTCTGCTGGACCGGACGGTGTTCACACAGGCCGGGTTGTTCGCGGTGGAGTCGGCGCTGTTCCGGCTGGTGGAGTCCTGGGGTGTGCGGCCGGACGTGGTGGCCGGGCACTCCATCGGTGAGGTCGTCGCCGCTCACGTAGCCGGTGTGCTGTCGCTGGAGGATGCGGCGGCTCTGGTGGCGGCGCGGGGTCGGCTGATGCAGGCCCTTCCGTCGGGCGGTGCGATGGTGGCGGTCGCCGCGACCGAGGCGGAGGTCGCCGAACACCTCAATGACGGCGTGGACTTGGCGGCGGTGAACGCACCCGGCTCGGTCGTGCTGTCCGGTGACGAGACGGCTGTGCTGGCGATGGCGGAGAAGCTGCGTGAGCAGGGCCGTCGGGTGAAGCGGCTGACCGTCTCGCACGCCTTCCATTCGGCGCTGATGGAGCCGATGCTGTCGGACTTCGCCGCTGCCTTGTCGGGGCTGTCCTGGAACGAGCCGACGATCCCGGTGGTGTCGAACGTGACGGGCCGGCTCGCCGAGCCGGGGCAGTTGAGCGATCCGGCGTACTGGGTGGACCACGTTCGCCGTCCCGTCCGTTTCGCGAAGGGGACCAGCGCGTCTGGTGGCGCGGTGTTCCTGGAACTCGGTCCCGGCGGCGCCCTGAGCGGTGCCATCGCGGAGTCGTCCGGCGGGGACGCGGTGAGCGTGGCCGCCCTGCGTGACGAGCGGGACGAGGCGCAGACCCTCCTGTCGGCCGTGGCGCATCTCTTCGTACGCGGAGCGAAGGTGGACTGGGGGGCCACGCTCCCGAAGGGCGCCACCGAGGCGCGTGTGGACCTGCCGACGTACGCCTTCGACCACCGCCACTACTGGCTCCGGATGGCCCCCGCCACGGACGCGGTGGCGCTCGGTCAGAGCACGGCGAACCATCCGCTCCTCGGCGCGGTGGTGCCGTTGCCGCAGTCGGACGGGCTGGTCTTCACCTCGCGGCTGTCGCTGCGCACGCACGCCTGGCTGGCCGACCACCGCGTCGGGGGAGTGGTGGTCGTGCCCGGCGCCGGGCTGGTGGAGCTGGCCGTACGGGCCGGTGACGAGGTCGGCTGCGGTGTCGTGGAGGAGCTGGTGATCGAGGCTCCGCTGGTCGTGCCCGAGCAGGGTGGCGTGCGGGTGCAGGTCACGGTCGAAGCCCCCGACGCGGAGGGCCGCCGCCCGGTGGCCGTCCACTCCGCGCGGGAGGACGCCGTCGGCGAGATCGGTGCGGAGGCGTGGACCCGGCACGCCACCGGACGCCTCACCGGTACGCCGACCACTGCCGACGCCTTCGACTTCACCGCCTGGCCCCCGCCCGGCGCGCAGGCGGAGGACCTGTCCGGTGCGGACGAGCGACTGCTTCGTGACGGGTACGAATACGGTCCGGTCTTCCAGGGGCTGAGGGCACTGTGGCGGCGCGGTGACGAGCGGTTCGCCGAGGTCGCGCTGCCGGACGGACAGCGGGACGCGGCCCGGTTCGGCATCCACCCCGCCCTGCTGGACGCCGCCCTGCACCCGGCGCTGCTGGAGACCACGGCGACGGACGACGCCCAGGTCCGGCAGCCTCTGGAGTGGAGCCGGCTGGAGCTGCACGCCGAGGGCGCCACGGTGCTGCGCGTGCGCCTCGCGCCGTCCGCATCCGGTGCCCTGGCGGTCCAGGCCGCCGACGAGACCGGTGGCACGGTCGTCACGGCGGAGGCCGTCACGCTACGGCCGGTCCCGGCCGAGCAGCTGACGGCGGCGGCCGGCACCGGCGCGGACGACGCGCTGTTCCGGGTGGAGTGGAGCGAGCTGGCGTCCGTGTCCGGTGCCGGTGGGGTGCCGGACGTGACGGTGGTCGAGGCCCGTACCGGCGGCGACGACACGCCTGTGATGCTGGCGGGGCGGGTGTTGGCCGCCGTACAGGGCCGGCTGGCGGAGGAGGGCGCCGAGGACGGCCGGCTGGTCGTGCTCACCCGGGGTGCGGTGCCGGCCGGGGGAGAGGAGGCGGTCACCGATCCCGGCGGGGCGGCCGTGTGGGGGCTGGTGCGGGCCGCGCAGGCGGAGAACCCCGACCGGATCGTCCTCGTCGACACCGAGACGGACGAGGTGGACCTCGACGCGGTTCTCGCGACCGGTGAGCCGCAGGTGGCGGTCCGCGGCTCGGCGCTGTACGTGCCGCGGCTGGCCCGGCTGTCCCCGGCCGGCGGCTCCGGGGCGCCGGCGTTCGACCCCGAGGGCACGGTCCTGATCACCGGCGGCACCGGAATGCTCGGCGCCGCGGTCGCCCGGCACCTGGTCGAGCGGCACGGTGTGCGCCATCTGCTGCTGGCGAGCCGGCGGGGTCCGGAGGCCGAGGGCGCGGATCGGCTCGTCGCCGAACTCGGGGAACGGGGCGCCGCCGTTTCCCTGGTCGCGTGCGACGTCACCGACCGTGACGCGGTCGCCGCGCTCCTCGCCGCCATACCGGACACCCGTCCGCTGACCGGTGTCGTCCACGCGGCACGCGTCTTCGACGCCGGGATGATCGGCGAGATGGACCAGGACCGGATGGACCGGGTCTTCGCCCCGAAGGTGACGGCCGTCCAGCACCTGGACGAGCTGACCCGCGAACTCGCCCCCGAACTGGCCGCGTTCGTTCTGCTGTCCTCCGCCTCCTCCGTCTTCCTGGGCGCGGGCACCGGCGGTTACGCGGCGGCCAACGCCTGCCTGGACGCGGTCGCCCACCGGCGCCGGGCGGCCGGACTGCCCGCCGTCTCGCTGGCCTGGGGACCGTGGGAGCCGACCGGCGGCCAGGACACGGCCGCCGGAGAGACCGCACGGAACCGGACCGGCCGGCGCGGAGGCGTCGTACCGCTCACGCTCGCCGAGGGCATGGAGCTGCTCGACGCGGCCCTGCCGGCGGGTGAGACGCTGGTGGTGCCCGTGAAGCTGGACCTGAGGGCGTTGCGCGCCGACGCCGCGCTGGGCGCCGGTGTCGCCCCCCTGCTCCGGGGACTGGTCCGGACCGGCCGGAAGGCCGCCCGGGCCGGCGCCGGGGACTCCGGTGGACTCGCCCGCAAGCTGGCCACGCTCTCCCCGGCCGAACAGGGGAACCTGCTGCTGACGCTGGTGCAGGGCCAGGTGGCGACCGTCCTCGGACACACCGGGGCGGACCAGGTCAGGGCCGAGACGGCGTTCAAGGACGCCGGGTTCGACTCCCTCACCTCCGTGGAACTGCGCAACCGGCTCCGCGAGGCCACCGGCCTCAACCTGCCCGCCACCGCCGTCTTCGACTACCCGACCCCCCTCGCCCTCGCCCGCTACCTGCACGACCGGCTGGCGCCCGGCGACCAGGCCGCCCCGACCACGCACCCCCTGCTCGCCGAACTCAGCAAGCTGGAGGAGTTGTTGGCCGACACCGCACCCGACGACTCCACCCGCGCCCAGGTCGCCACCCGGCTGCAGGGCCTGCTGACCACCTGGTCCACGGCGAACGTCACCGAGCAGGACGCCGAGCACGGCATGGACTTCGACTCCGCCTCCGACGACGAACTGTTCGAGCTGATCGACACCGAGTTCGGCCATTAGCCACCGATCACCCTGCCGTCGGCCACCCATCACACGGCCGTCGGCCACCGGGCCACCCAGCCGGCCATGTCCACGCCCGCCCCGCAGTCCACCTGACGCCTTAGCCCCACTAGGAGCTGACCCGCAATGGCGGATGAAAGCAAGCTTCGCGACTACCTCAAGCGCGTTCTCGCCGACGCGCGCCGCTCCCAGCAACGCGTCCGTGAACTTGAGGCCGAGAAGGCGGAGCCGATCGCGATCGTGGGCATGGCGTGCCGGCTGCCCGGCGGGGTGACCGACCCCGACGACCTGTGGCGACTCGTCCGCGAACGCGGCGACGGCGTCTCGGGGTTCCCGACCGACCGGGGCTGGGACCTGGAGGAACTGTTCGACGCCGACCCCGACAAAACGGGCAAGTCCTACGTCGACCAGGGCGGCTTCCTGCACGAGGCGGCCCTCTTCGACGCCGGACTGTTCGGAATCTCACCGCGCGAGGCGGTCGCGATGGATCCGCAGCAGCGGCTCCTCCTCGAGATGTCCTGGGAGGCGCTGGAGCGGGCCGGCATCGACGCGCTGACCCTCAAGGGCTCGGACACCGGTGTGTTCGTGGGCGTCATCAACGAGGGCTACGCCACCGGGGGCCCGGTCCCGCCGGAGCTGGAGGGCTTCACCGGCACCGGGACCACCGGAAGCGTGGCCTCGGGCCGCATCTCGTACGTCTTCGGTCTCGAAGGTCCCGCCGTCACCGTGGACACCGCCTGCTCCTCCTCCCTGGTCGCCATGCACCTCGCCGCGCAGGCCCTGCGGCGCGGGGAGTGCTCCATGGCCCTGGCCGGCGGTGCCACCGTCATGGCCGGCCCCGGTATGTTCATGCAGTTCTCCCGGCAGCGTGCGCTGGCCGCCGACGGCCGCTGCAAGTCGTACGCTGATGCGGCCGACGGTACCGGCTGGGCCGAGGGCGCGGGCGTGGTCGTCCTGGAGCGCCTGTCCGACGCCCGCCGCAACGGCCACCGCGTGCTGGCCGTCGTCCGCGCGTCGGCCGTCAACCAGGATGGCGCCTCCAACGGCCTGACCGCCCCCAACGGTCCCTCCCAACAGCGTGTCATCCGCAAGGCACTGTCCGAAGCCGGCCTGACCCCGGCGGACGTGGACGTGGTCGAGGGCCACGGCACCGGCACGGTCCTCGGCGACCCGATCGAGGCCCAGGCCCTCCTCGCCACCTACGGCCAGGACCGCGAACGTCCGCTGCTGCTGGGCTCGTTGAAATCCAACATCGGCCACACGCAGGCCGCCGCCGGTGTCGCCGGCGTCATCAAGATGGTCCAGGCGATGAGGTACGGCGTCCTCCCCGCCACGCTCCACGTCGACACCCCCTCCTCCCAGGTCGACTGGTCCGCCGGCGCCGTCGAGCTGCTGACCGAGGAGCGGGACTGGCCCCGGACCGGCCGCCCCCGCCGGGCCGGCGTCTCCTCGTTCGGCGTCAGCGGCACCAACGCCCACCTGATCCTGGAAGAGCCCGCGGAGGAACCGCGGGCTGTGGAGCCGGTGCCCCCGGCCGACGGCGTGGTCCCCCTGGTGGTGTCGGCGGCCTCCGAGGCGGCCCTGGCGTCCCAGGCCGGCCGCCTGGCCCCGTTCACCACCGGCTCGGACGCCTCCCTGCCGGACCTCGCGGCCGCTCTCGTCTCCCAGCGGGCACTGCTCGGCGAACGGGCCGTGGTCGTCGCCGGATCGCGCGAGGAAGCGGCGGCCGGCTTGGCCGCGCTCGCGAACGGCGAGAGTCATCCCGCGGTGGTGACCGGCGCCGAGGGCGCGGCGTCCGGGCGGACGGTTCTGGTCTTTCCGGGTCAGGGGTCGCAGTGGCTGGGGATGGGCCGGGAGTTGCTGGAGTCCTCGCCGGTGTTCGCGGAGCGGGTCGGGGAGTGTGCCCGGGCCTTGGAGCCGTGGGTGGACTGGGACCTGACGGCCGTCCTGCGCGGTGATGTCGATCTGCTGGACCGGGTGGACGTCGTCCAGCCGGCGAGTTTCTCCGTGAACGTCGCTCTGGCGGCGGTGTGGGCGTCGGTGGGTGTCGTGCCGGACGCGGTGGTCGGTCACTCCCAGGGCGAGATCGCCGCCGCGTGTGTGGCCGGGGCGTTGTCGCTGGAGGATGCGGCGCGGATCGTGGCCGTACGCAGTCAGGTGATCGCCGGTGAACTGGCGGGCCGGGGCGGTATGGCGTCGGTGGCGCTGTCCGAGGTCGAGGCGGCCGCGCGGATTGCCGCCTGGGGCGGGCGGGTTGAGGTCGCGGCGGTCAACAGCCCCACGTCCGTGGTGATCGCCGGTGACGCCGAAGCGTTGGACGAGGCGCTGGCCGCGTTGGAGGCCGACGGTGTCCGGGTCCGGCGGGTCGCGGTGGACTACGCCTCGCACACCCGTCATGTCGAGGCGATCGAGGCCGCGTTGGGGAACGCGTTCGCCGACATCCGTAGTCAGGCGCCGTTGGTGCCGTTCTTCTCGACCGTGACCGGTGAGTGGGTGCGTGAGGCGGGTGTCCTCGACGGCGGTTACTGGTACCGCAACCTCCGCAGCCAGGTCCGTTTCGGCCCGGCTGTCGAGGCGCTCCTCGCCGAGGGTCACACGGTGTTCGTCGAGTCCAGCGCCCACCCGGTCCTCGTCCAGCCGGTCAACGAGATCGTGGACGAGGCGGCGGGGGAGTCGGACACGGTTGTCACCGGCTCGCTGCGTCGTGAGGAGGGCGGGCTTCGGCGGCTGTTGATGTCGATGGCCGCGGTGTTCGTCAAGGGCGTGGCGGTCGACTGGACGGCCGTGCTGCCCGAAGGCAGCGGCGGCGCGCAGGTGGACCTGCCGACGTACGCGTTCGACCACCGGCACTACTGGCTCCGGCTGAACGGAGCGACCGACGCCACGGCCCTCGGGCAGGCACCGACGGACCACCCGTTGCTCGGCGCGGTCGTGGAAGTGCCCGAGACCGGCGGTGTCCTGTGCACCTCGCGGTTGTCCCTGCGCACGCACCCCTGGCTGGCGGACCACACCGTCGGCGGGGTGGTCCTCGTCCCCGCCGCGGCCCTGGTCGAGCTGGCCGTACGGGCCGGTGACGAGGTCGGCTGCGGAACCGTGGACGAACTCACGGTCGCCGCCCCGCTGGTGCTGCCGGAGCAGGGCGGGGTGCGCGTCCAGGTCGCCGTCGGCGGCGCGGACGAGAGCGGCTGCCGCACGGTCACCCTGTACTCGACACGCGAGGACGCCACCGAGGTGGTCGGAGCGGAGGCCTGGGTCCGGCACGCCACCGGTGTGCTGACGGCGACGCCCAAGCCCGGCGAGAGCCCGCAGGGCGACTTCGGCGCCTGGCCGCCGGCCGGCGCCCGGCGCGTCGACGTGGAGGCGCTGTACGGGGGACTGGCCCGTCGCGGTTACGCGTACGGACCCGCCTTCCAGGCCGTACGGGCACTCTGGCGGCTCGGTGACGAGATCCTCGCCGAGGTCGCCGTACCCGAGGACGAGCGGGAGGACGCCCAGCGGTTCGGGCTGCACCCGGCGCTGCTGGACGCCGCCCTGCACCCGGCCCTGCTGGACGCCGCCCTGCACCCGGCCCTGCTCGACGCGGCCGTGGCCGACGGCGGGCCCCGGGTGTGGCAGTACCCGACCTGGCGCGGCCTCGCACTGCACGCCGTCGGCGCCACGGCGCTGCGGGTGCGGATCACGCCGTTCGGCCGGGACGCGCTGGCGCTGGAGGCGGTCGACCAGGCCGGCGGACTGGTCCTGCGCGCGGACGCGGCGGAGCTACGACCACTCGTCGCCGCGCAGTTGGAGTCCGCCGCGGGTACGGCGAGCGACGACTCCCTGTTCCGCGTCGAATGGACCGCGCTGTCCGGAGCCGCCGGACCGGTGGGCGAGCAGCCGGTCTGGGCCGGGGTGCGGTCGGCCGCCGATGTCGCCGCCCTGGCGGAGGACGCCGCGGAGGGTGTCGCGGAGGAGCCGCCCGCGCTCGTCGTCCTGGAGGCCTCAGCCATCCATGACCAAGGGGCGGACGACCCGGCGCTGGCGCTGACGAACCGGGTCCTGGCGGCGGTGCAGGCCTGGCTGGCCGCTCCCGCGCTGGAGCCGACCCGGCTGGTGGTGGCCACCCGGGGGGCGGTGCCGGCCGGCGCCGACGGAGCGGTCACCGATCCGGCGGGCGGCGCGGTGTGGGGCCTCATCCGGGCCGCGCAGTCCGAGAACCCGGACCGCATCGTGCTCCTGGACCTCGACCCCGGCCTCGCCCTCGACCCACCTTTCGGCCTCGACCCCGCCCCCAAACGCCTCAGCCCCGAAGACCCCACCTCCGAACACCGCACCCCCGATCGACTCACCCTCGATCACCTCACCCCCGAACTCACCCCTCTACTCGGCCACCTGACGACCGACACCGAGCCCGAGCTGGCCCTGCGCGGTGGGACGCCGTACATCCCGCGGCTCGCCCGCGCCGGCGCGGCCGGCGGCCCCGACCAAGGAGCCGCGCAGGGGCCCCGCGCGCTGGACCCGGAGGGCACCGTCCTGATCACCGGCGGTACCGGATCGCTCGGCGGCCTGCTGGCCCGGCACCTGGTCGCCCGCCACGGCATCCGCCACCTCGTCCTCGCCAGCCGCCGCGGCCAAGCCGCCGACGGGGCGGCGGAGCTGGTCGCGGAACTCACCGGGCTCGGCGCCGTCGACGTCACGGTGGCCGCCTGCGACGTCACGGACCGCGACGCGGTCGCCGCGCTGCTGACCGAGGTCCGCCGGAGCGGACGCCCGCTGACCGGGGTCGTGCACACCGCCGGCATCGCCGACGCCGGAGTGATCGGCACCATCCGTCCCGAGCAGGTCGCGGGCGTCTTCGCGCCGAAGGTGACCGCCGTACGGCACCTGGACGAGCTGACCCGTGAACTCGCCCCCGAGCTGGCCGCGTTCGTCGTCTTCTCCTCCGTCTCCTCCGTCTTCCTCGGCGCGGGCACCGGCAGTTACGCGGCGGCCAATGCCTTCCTGGACGCCGTGGCCCACCAGCGCCGCGCCGCGGGCCTGCCCGCCACCTCCCTCGCCTGGGGCCTGTGGGACCAGGCCACCGGCGGCATGGCGGCCGGCATGGACGACCTCACCCGCAGCCGCATGAACCGGCGCGGTGGTGTCCTGCCCATGTCCCCGGAGGAGGGCATGGACCTCTTCGACGCCGCCCTGCGCACCGGCGAGGCGCTGCTCGTCCCGGCCAAACTGGACCTGCGGCAACTGCGCACCGACGCCGGTGCCGGCCGGGCCGTCCCCACTCTCCTGCGCGGCCTGGTGCGCACCGGCCGGCAGACCGTGCGGGCCGCGGCCGGCGACAGCGGCGGCGGCCTGACGGACCGCCTCGCCGGACTGGGCGCGGCGGAGCAGGAGGCGCTGCTGCTGGAGCTGGTGCGCACGCACGCGGCGACCGTGCTCGGCCACGCCGGTCCCGAGGGTGTCAAGCCGGACACGGCGTTCCGGGACTCCGGGTTCGACTCGCTCACCTCGGTGGAACTGCGCAACCGGCTCCGCGAGGCCACCGGCCTCAAGCTGGCGGCCACGGTCGTCTTCGACCACCCGAACCCGCTGGCCCTGGCCCGTCACCTGCACGGGGAGCTGGGCGAGACGGCGGCGACCGCTCCGGCACCGGCGACGGCACCCGCACTCGCCGATCCGGACGAGCCGATCGCGATCGTCGGCATGGCGTGCCGGCTGCCCGGTGGTGTCAACAGCCCGGAAGAGCTGTGGCGGTTGGTGTTCGAGGGCCGCGACGCGATGTCCGGTTTCCCCGACGACCGAGGCTGGGACCTGAGCGGCTTCTTCAGCGACGACCCGGACCAGGCCGGCACGTCCTACGTGAGCCAGGGCGGCTTCCTCTACGACGCCGCCCTGTTCGACGCCGGCTTCTTCGGCATCTCCCCGCGTGAGGCGCTGGCGATGGACCCGCAACAGCGGCTCCTCCTCGAAACGTCCTGGGAGGCACTGGAGAGGGCCGGTATCGACCCGCTCTCCCTGAAGGGCACGGACGTCGGCGTCTTCTCCGGCCTGATGGGCCAGGGCTACGGCACCTCCGGCCCGGTCCCGCCCGAGCTGGAGGGCTTCACCGGCACCGGAGGCATGGGCAGCGTGGCCTCCGGCCGCGTCGCCTACGTCTTCGGTTTCGAGGGTCCGGCCGTCACCGTGGACACCGCCTGCTCCTCCTCCCTGGTCGCCATCCATCTCGCAGCCCAGGCCCTGCGGGGCGGCGAGTGCTCGATGGCCCTGGCCGGCGGCGCCACCGTCATGGCCACGCCGGGCACCTTCGTCGAGTTCTCCCGGCAGCGGGGCCTCGCTTCGGACGGCCGCTGCAAGTCGTACGCCGATGCGGCCGACGGCACGGGCTGGGCCGAGGGCGCGGGTGTGGTCGTGCTGGAGCGGCTGTCGGAGGCGCAGCGCAAGGGGCACCGGGTGCTGGCGGTGGTGCGGGGCAGCGCGGTGAACCAGGACGGCGCGTCCAACGGCCTGACCGCCCCCAACGGTCCGTCACAGCAGCGGGTGATCCGCAAGGCGTTGGCGGCGGCCGGGCTGACTCCGGCGGACGTGGACGCGGTGGAGGGTCACGGCACCGGCACCGTCCTCGGCGACCCGATCGAGGCCCAGGCCCTCCTCGCCACCTACGGCCAGGACCGCGAACAGCCCCTGTGGCTCGGCTCGTTGAAGTCCAACATCGGACACACCCAGATGGCCGCGGGCGTGGCCGGCGTGATCAAGATGGTCCAGGCCATGCGGCACGGCGTCCTGCCCGCCACCCTGCACGTCGACACCCCGACCTCCCAGGTCGACTGGTCGGACGGAGCGGTCGAACTGCTGACGGAGACCCGCGAGTGGCCGGACGTGAACCGGCCGCGCCGCGCCGGTGTCTCCGGCTTCGGCGTCAGCGGCACGAACGCCCACGTGATCCTGGAACAGGCACCGGAGGAGCCCGCCACCGAGCCGGTCACCCCGGTCGACGGCATGGTGCCGCTGCTCGTCTCCGCGCGGAGCACCGGCGCCCTTGCCGGGCAGGCGGGACGACTGGCGCGGTTCATTGGCCGAACGAACCTTCCCCTGACGGCCGTTGCGGGTGCCCTGGTGTCCCGGAGGGCGGTGCTGTCCGAGCGGGCCGTGGTCGTCGCCGGGTCGCCGGAGGAAGCGGTGTCCGGACTGGAGTCGGTGACGGCCGGCGAACCCTCACCGTTCGTCGTCACGGGCACGGACACCGGCGGCAGGACCGTGTTTGTGTTCCCGGGCCAGGGGTCACAACGTGTCGGTATGGGCCGGGAGCTGTACGCACGGTATCCCGTGTTCACACGCGCTCTGGACGATGCGTGCGCCGCCCTCGACGGGCAACTGGGTGCGGGCCACTCGGTCAGGGACGTGGTCTTCGGTGCCGCGGGTGACGGTCTGCTGGACCAGACGGTGTTCACGCAGGCCGG
This sequence comes from Streptomyces sp. NPDC107654, assembly GCF_055639035.1. Taxonomy (NCBI): domain Bacteria; kingdom Bacillati; phylum Actinomycetota; class Actinomycetes; order Kitasatosporales; family Streptomycetaceae; genus Streptomyces; species Streptomyces sp. NPDC107654. The sequence goes on along the minus strand of NZ_JBVKBI010000016.1, from coordinate 152,422 downwards.
GTTGTTCGCGGTGGAGTCGGCGCTGTTCCGGCTGGTGGAGTCCTGGGGTGTGCGGCCGGACGTGGTGGCCGGGCACTCCATCGGTGAGGTCGTGGCCGCTCACGTAGCCGGGGTGTTGTCGCTGGAGGATGCGGCGGCTCTGGTGGCGGCGCGGGGTCGGCTGATGCAGGCCCTTCCGTCGGGCGGTGCGATGGTGGCGGTTGCCGCGACCGAGGCGGAGGTCGCCGAACACCTCGGTGACGGGGTGGATTTGGCGGCGGTGAACGCACCTGGCTCGGTCGTGCTGTCCGGTGACGAGACGGCTGTCCTGGCGGTGGCGGAGAAGCTGCGTGAGCAGGGCCGCCGGGTGAAGCGGCTGACCGTCTCGCACGCCTTCCATTCGGCGCTGATGGAGCCGATGCTGTCGGACTTCGCCGCTGCCTTGTCGGGGCTGTCCTGGAACGAGCCGACGATCCCGGTGGTGTCGAACGTGACGGGCCGGCTCGCCGAGCCGGGACAGTTGAGCGACCCGGCGTACTGGGTGGACCACGTCCGCCGTCCCGTCCGTTTCGCGGACGGCATCGGCGCCACGGGCGGATCGGTGTTCCTGGAACTCGGCCCCGGCGGCGCCTTGACCGGTGCCATCGCGGAGTCGTCCGGCGGGGACGCGGTGAGTGTGGCCGCCCTGCGTGACGAGCGGGACGAGGCGCAGACCCTCCTGTCGGCCGTGGCGCATCTCTTCGTACGCGGAGCGAAGGTGGACTGGGGGGCCACGCTCCCGAAGGGCGCCACCGAGGCGCGTGTGGACCTGCCGACGTACGCCTTCGAGCACCGGCACTACTGGCTGCGGACGGCTCCTGCCACGGATGCGGAGGCGCTGGGTCAGAGCGCGGCCGACCATCCGTTGCTGGGTGCGGTCGTGGAGGTCCCCGAGACCGGTGGACTCCTGTGCACGTCGCGGTTGTCGCTGCGTACGCATCCGTGGCTGGCGGACCATGCCGTCGGCGGGGTGGTTCTGGTGCCCGGCACCGGGCTGGTCGAGCTCGCGGTGCGCGCCGGTGACGAGGCCGGGTGCGGAGTGCTGGAGGAGCTGGTCATCGAGGCGCCTTTGGTCGTGCCCGAGCAGGGCGGTGTCCGGGTCCAGGTCGCCGTCGGCGGACCGGACGAGGAGGGCTCGCGGACGGTGGCGGTCTACTCGGCCCGCGAGGACACCGCGGGTGAGATCGGTGCCGACGCCTGGACCCGCCACGCCACCGGCACCCTCACCACCACGGCCCCGGCGCCCGGCGGCACGTTCGACTTCACCGCCTGGCCGCCGCCCGGCGCCGAGCGGGTCGAGGTGGACGTCGACGCCTTCTACTCAGGGCTCATCGAGAAGGGGTACACGTACGGCCCGGTGTTCCAGGGGCTGCGGGCGGTGTGGCGGCGCGGCGGCGAGGTGTACGCCGAGGTCGCCGTGCCGGACGGGCAGCGCGAGGAAGCGGCCCGGTTCGGCATCCACCCCGCCCTGCTGGACGCCGCCCTGCACGCCAACGGATTCGTCACCCCGGAGGAGGAAACCGCTTCCGGCCCCACCGCTCCCGGGGCCACGCCGCGCACAGTCCTGCCGTTCGCCTGGAACCGGCTCGCGCTGCACGCGGCGGGCGCCTCGGCGCTGCGCGTGCGGGTGGCGCCGTCCGGGCCCGACACGGTGACGGTGCAGGCCGCCGACGAAACCGGTGCGCCGGTGCTGACCACCGACTCCCTGGTGTTCCGCGAGGTCAGCGCCGAGCAACTGGAGGCCGCGGCCGGCGCGCCCGGCGGGGACGCGCTGTTCCGCGTGGAATGGGCGGACGTCACCGTGCCCGTCCGCACGGGCGGCCCGGTTCCCGACTGGGCGTGGGTCGCCACCACCGCCGACCTGGCCGGCGCGGCCGCCGGTGACACCGTGCCGCAGGTGCTGGCCGTACCGGCCGACGGCTGGGACGACGACACCCTGGACGACGACCCGCTGGAGCGCACCGACCGGGTGCTGGGCGTCCTCCAGGCATGGCTGGCCGAGGAACGGCTCGCCGACTCCCGGCTCGTGGTCGTGACCCGGGGCGCGGTACCCGCCGCCGGTGAGGAGACCGTCGCCGACCCCGCGGGGGCGGCCGTGTGGGGACTCGTGCGGGCCGCCCAGGCGGAGAACCCCGACCGGATCACGATCGTCGACACGGACGTCCCGCCGGCCGACGACGCGTCCCTCTCCGCCCTCCTCGCCACCGCCACCGCGGCCGCCGGGGCCGGTGAACCGCAGCTCGCGCTGCGCGGTACGACCCTGCGCGCACCGCGCCTGGTGCGCGCCACCCCCGCACGCCCCGCCGCCGGGCACGCGGGCTGGGATACGGACGGCACGGTCCTCGTCACCGGCGGCACCGGCTCGCTCGGCGCCCTGCTGGCCCGGCACCTGGTCGAGCGGCACGGCGTACGGCACCTGCTGCTGGCGAGCCGGCGCGGACCGGACGCCGAGGGTGCGCGGGACCTGGTCACCGAGCTGACCCGGCTCGGAGCGGAGACCGTACGGGTGGCCGCCTGCGACATCGCCGACCGGGACGCGGTCGCCGCCCTGCTGGACTCCGTACCCGGCGACCACCCGCTGACCGCCGTCCTGCACACCGCGGGCGTCCTGGACGACGGCGTGATCGGCACCCTCGACCGGGAGCGCCTGGACCGCGTCTTCGCGCCGAAGGCCGTGGCCGTACGCCATCTGGACGAGCTGACCCGCGGCCTGGACCTGACCACGTTCGCCGTCTTCTCCTCCGCCTCCGGCCTGTTCGGCTCGGCCGGCCAGGGCAACTACGCCGCCGCCAACGCCTGGCTGGACGCGGCGATGGCCCGGCGCCGGGCGGCCGGACTGCCCGCGCTGTCCCTGGCCTGGGGGCCCTGGAAGCAGACCACCGGGATGACCAGCGGCACCGAGGCCGCGGCCCGTACCCGCGGCAACCGGCGCGGCGGCATCCTGCCGCTGGCCCCGCAGGAGGGCCTGGCCCTCCTCGACGCGGCCCTGGCAGGCGACGACACGCTGCTCGTGCCGGTCAAGCTGGACCTCAGGGCCGTCCGCGCCGAAGCGGCCACGGGCGCCGGAGTGCCGCCGCTGCTGCGCCAACTCGTCCGCTCCGGACGGCAGTCGGCACGCGCGGCCGCCGCCGGAGACGGCGGGGACGCGCTGCTGCGCCGGCTGGCCGGACTGGACCGCGAGCGGCAGGAGGCCGTGCTGCTGGACCTCGTCCGCGGCCACGTCGCCAGTGTGCTCGGCCACGCGGGAGCGGACGGCGTCGGGGCCGGGACGGCGTTCAAGGACGCCGGGTTCGACTCCCTCACCTCCGTGGAACTGCGCAACCGGCTGCGCGCCGCGACCGGCGTCAACCTCTCCGCCACCGTCGTCTTCGACTACCCCACCCCGCTCGCCCTCGCCCGCCACCTGCACGGCGAACTCGCCCCCGAGGGCGCGGCAGGGCAGCGGCCGGCGGCGGAGGCCGACGAGGAAAGGCTGCGCCACGCGCTGCTCACCCTCCCGCTGGAGCGGTTCCGGGAGGCCGGCCTGCTGGACGCGCTGGTGGAACTGACCGCCCTGGAACCCGGCGCACCCGCGCCCGGCGACCCGGACACCGAGCGGGGCGCGCTGGCCGACCTCGACGTCGACGACCTCGTCCACCTCGCGCTCGGCGACAGCGAAACCCTCGAAGGCTGACGCGGCACACGACAGATTGGGGCAGGGAAAGTGAGTGCTTCCTACGAGAAGCTTGTCGAGGCGCTGCGCAAGTCGCTCGAAGAGGTCGGCACGCTGAAGAAGCGGAACCAGCAGCTGCTGTCCGCCTCGCGCGAACCGATCGCGATCGTCGGCATGGCCTGCCGGCTCCCCGGCGGCGCCGACACACCCGAACAGCTCTGGGAGCTGGTCGCCGAGGGCCGCGACGGAGTGTCGGGCTTCCCGGACGACCGCGGCTGGGACCTCGACACGCTGCTGGACGCCGACCCCGAGAAGACCGGCACCTCCTACGTCGACCAGGGCGGGTTCCTGCGGGGCGCCGGGCGGTTCGACGCGGAGTTCTTCGGGATCTCCCCGCGCGAGGCGCTGGCGATGGACCCGCAGCAGCGGCTCCTCCTCGAAACGTCCTGGGAGGCACTGGAGCGGGCCGGCATCGATCCCCTGTCGTTGAAGGGCACGGACGTCGGTGTCTTCAACGGCATCATGGGCGTCGACTACTTCGCCGGAGGGAGCGTCCCGCCCGAACTGGAGGGCTTCACCGGCACCGGCGCGGCGTCCAGCGTGGCCTCCGGCCGCATCTCCTACGTGTTCGGGTTCGAGGGCCCCGCCGTCACCCTCGACACCGCGTGCTCGTCCTCCCTGGTCGCCATCCACCTCGCCGCGCAGGCGCTGCGCCGCGGCGAGTGCTCCATGGCCCTGGCGGGCGGCGCCACCGTCATGGCCACACCCGGTCTGTTCATCGACTTCTCCCGGCAGCGGGGCCTCGCCGCCGACGGCCGCTGCAAGGCCTACTCGTCCACCGCCGACGGCACCGGCTGGGCGGAGGGCGCCGGAGTCGTCGTACTGGAACGGCTGTCGGAGGCGCAGCGCAAGGGCCATCGGGTGCTCGCCGTCGTGCGCGGCACAGCGGTCAACCAGGACGGCGCCTCCAACGGCCTCACCGCCCCCAACGGTCCCTCACAACAGCGCGTGATCCGCAAGGCGTTGGCGGCGGCCGGGCTGACGCCGGCGGACGTCGACGCGGTGGAGGGCCACGGCACCGGAACGACCCTCGGCGACCCGATCGAGGCCCAGGCCCTCCTCGCCACCTACGGCCAGGACCGCGAACGTCCGCTGTGGCTCGGTTCGTTGAAGTCCAACATCGGCCACACCCAGGCCGCCGCGGGTGTCGCCGGCGTCATCAAGATGATCCAGGCCATGCGGCACGGCGTCCTCCCGGCCACCCTCCACGTGGACGAACCGTCCCCCCGCGTCGACTGGGAAGCGGGCGCCGTACGGCTCCTCACGCAGGCCCGCGAGTGGCCGGACGCGGACCGGCCGCGCCGCGCCGGCGTCTCGGGCTTCGGCGTCAGCGGCACCAACGCCCACGTGATCCTGGAGCAGGCACCGGAGGAACCCCCTGCCCAGCCGGTGGCCCCCACCGACGGCCCCGTACCGGTCGTCGTGTCGGCACGGAACACCGCCTCCCTGGCCACCCAGGCGGGACGACTCGCGGACTTCCTCACCGGGACCGGCACCGGCGCCCCGCTGGCCGTCGTCGCCGGAGCGCTGGTGTCGCGACGGGCGGTCCATGCCGAACGGGCCGTGGTGCTCGCCGAGTCGCGTGAGGAGGCGGTGACCGGGCTGCGGGCACTGTCCGAGGGGGAGACGGCACCTTCGGCGGTCGTGGGCACGGGGGCCGACGGGAAGACGGTGTTCGTCTTCCCCGGACAGGGATCGCAACGGGTCGGCATGGGGCGGGAGTTGTACGCCATGTACCCCGTCTTCGCGCAGGCCTTGGATGACGCCTGTGCTGCATTGGACGCACAGCTGCGTCTGGAACAGTCGGTCAGGGACGTGGTCTTCGGTGCCGCGGGTGACGGTGCGCTGGACCGGACGGTGTTCACGCAGGCCGGGTTGTTCGCGGTGGAGTCGGCGTTGTTCCGGCTGGTGGAGTCGTGGGGCGTACGGCCGGACGTGGTGGCAGGGCATTCGATCGGTGAGGTCGTCGCGGCGCATGTGGCCGGTGTGCTGTCGCTGGAGGATGCGGCGGCTCTGGTGGCGGCGCGGGGTCGGCTGATGCAGGCCCTTCCGTCGGGCGGTGCGATGGTGGCGGTCGCCGCGACCGAGGCGGAGGTCGCCGAACACCTCGGTGACGGGGTGGACTTGGCGGCGGTGAACGCGCCCGGCTCGGTCGTGCTGTCCGGTGACGAGACGGCTGTCCTGGCAGTGGCGGAGAAGCTGCGCGAGCAGGGCCGTCGGGTGAAGCGGCTGACCGTCTCGCACGCCTTCCACTCGGCGCTGATGGAGCCGATGCTGTCGGACTTCGCCGCGGCCTTGTCGGGGTTGTCCTGGAACGAGCCGACGATGCCGGTGGTGTCGAACGTGACGGGCCGGCTCGCCGAGCCGGGGCAGTTGAGCGATCCGGCGTACTGGGTGGACCACGTCCGCCGTCCCGTCCGTTTCGCGGACGGCATCGGCGCCACGGGCGGATCGGTGTTCCTGGAACTCGGCCCCGGCGGCGCCCTGACCGGTGCCATCGCGGAGTCGGCGGCGGAGGACGCCGTGAGCGTGCCGGCACTGCGCGACGAGCGCGGTGAGGCGCAGACCCTCCTCTCGGCCGTGGCCCGTCTCTTCGTACACGGGACCAAGGTGAACTGGGGGGCCACGCTCCCCGAGGGCGCCGCCCAGGCGCACGTGGACCTGCCGACGTACGCCTTCGACCACCAGCACTACTGGCTCCCGGCACCCAGCCCCCTCATGGACGCCGCCGCCCTGGGGCAGGGGCCGGCGGATCACCCGCTGCTGGGCGCGGTGGTGCCCTTGCCGCAGTCGGACGGGCTGGTCCTCACCTCCCGGCTGTCCCTGCGCACGCACTCCTGGCTGGCCGACCACGCCATCGGAGGAGTGGTGCTCGTGCCCGGTACCGGGCTGGTGGAGCTGGCCGTACGGGCCGGTGACGAGGTGGGCTGCGGAGTGCTGGAGGAGCTGGTGATCGAGGCTCCACTGGTCGTGCCCGAGCAGGGTGCCGTGCGCGTCCTGGTCGCGGTCGGCGGGCCGGACGAGACCGGTGGCCGCAGTGTGGAGGTGTACTCCACCCGTCAGGAGGCCGGGGCGGAGAGCGGGCCGGACGCCTGGACCCGGCACGCCTCCGGCAGACTCACCACGACCGCCCCCGCGACGGACGGCACGTTCGACTTCACCGCCTGGCCCCCGCCCGGCGCCCGGCAGGTCGACATCTCCGACGGCTACGAGAAGCTGACGCGCGCGGGATACGGCTACGGCCCGGCGTTCCGGTGCGTGCGGAAGGTCTGGCGGCGCGACGACGAGCTGTTCGCCGAGGTCGTCGTACCGCAGGAACAGCGGGACGCCGCCGCCGGGTTCGGCATGCACCCGGCACTGCTCGACGCCGCGCTGCACGCGAGCATCCTGGACGCGGCGGCCGAGGTCTTTGACGCTTCCGTGGCGGAGCGGGAGGCGGTGGTGCGGCTGCCGTTCGCCTGGAACGGGCTCACGCTGCACGCCTCCGGTGCCGCGTCGGTCCGGGTACGGCTGCTGCGGCCCGACCCGGACACGCTGTCGCTGGAAGCCGTGGACGACACCGGCGACCTGGTGCTGACGCTGGACTCGCTGGTCTCGCGGGCCGTCTCAGGCGAGCAGCTCGAAGCGGCGGCCGGCGCGCCCGGCACCGACGCGCTGTACCGGGTGGAGTGGAGCGAGCTGCCCCCCGTGTCGGGCACCGGTGCAGGAGCCGGTGTGGCGTCGGTGGTCGACGCCCGTGCGGCCGGGGAGACCCCGGTGGCGCTGGTGGGCCGGGTGCTGGAGACCCTGCAGGCGTGGCTCGCGGACGACCAGGCCGCCGAGGACGGCCGGCTGGTCGTGGTGACCCGGGGTGCGGTGCCGGCCGGGGGCGAGGAGGCGGTCACCGATCCCGGCGGGGCGGCCGTGTGGGGGCTCGTGCGGGCCGCACAGGCGGAGAACCCCGACCGGATCGTCCTCGTCGACACCGAGACGGACGAGGTGGACCTCGACGCGGTACTGGCGACCGGTGAACCGCAAGTTGCGGTCCGTTCGCGCGCGTTGTACGTGCCGCGTCTCGTCCGGGCCGCCGGGGCCGGCTCGGCCGGGCCGGCGCTCGACCCGGACGGTACGGTCCTGATCACCGGCGGCACCGGTTCCCTGGCCGGGCTGCTCGCCCGGCACCTGGTGACCCGGCACGGCATCCGGCACCTCGTCCTCGTCAGCCGGCGCGGCCCGGAGGCCGAGGGGGCGCGGGAGCTGGTGGCGGAGCTGAGGGCGCTGGGCGCCGAGTCGGTCGCCGTGCCAGCCTGTGACGTGACCGACCGGGACGCGGTGGCGGCCCTGCTGGCCGGGCTGACCGGGCCCGGGAAGCCCCGGCTGGCCGCCGTCGTCCACGCGGCCGGTGTGTTCGACGCGGGCGTGGTCGCGGAGATCGACCCCGCACGGCTGGAACGGGTGTTCGCGCCGAAGGTGACGGCCGTGGAGCACCTGGACGCGCTGACCCGGGAACTCGTCCCGGACCTGGACGTGTTCGTCACCTACTCGTCGGTCTCCGGTGTCTTCCTCGGTGCGGGGACCGGCAGTTACGGCGCCGCCAACGCCTGCATGGACGCGTTGACGGCGCGCCGCCGGGCGGCCGGATTTCCGGCGCAGTCGCTCGCCTGGGGCCTGTGGGAGCAGACCACCGGCATGGGCGCCGGCCTGGACGAGCTGTCCCGCAGCCGCATGAGCCGCCGGGGTGGCGTGCTGGCCCTCGGCGCCGAGGAGGGCATGGAGCTGTTCGACGCGGCGCTGGGCAGCGGGCACACCCTGCTCGTGCCGGTCAGACTGGACCTGCGCGCGCTGCGGGCCGACGCCACCGGCGGGACCACCGTGCCGCCGCTGCTGCGCGGGCTCGTCCGCGCGGGACGGCGTGCCGCGCGCGGGACCGGACGCGAGGGCCGGGACGGACTGGCCGGGCGGCTGGCCGGGCTGGCCCCCGCCGAGCGGGAGGCACTGCTCCTCGACCTCGTCCGCACCCACGTCGCGAACGTCCTCGGGCACGCCGGACCCGAGCGGGTCAGGGCCGAGACGGCGTTCAAGGACGCCGGTTTCGACTCGCTCACCTCCGTCGAACTGCGCAACCGGCTCCGCGAGGCCACCGGCCTCAACCTGCCCGCCACCGCCGTCTTCGACTACCCGACCCCCCTCGCCCTGGCCCGGCACCTGCACGAGGAGTTCCAGGGCGTCACCCCGGCCGCCGCCGCGCCGGTGCCCGTGCGGCACGACCCGGACGAGCCGATCGCCGTGGTGGGCATGGCCTGCCGGCTGCCCGGCGGAGTCGGCAGCCCGGAGGAACTGTGGCGGCTGGTGCGGGAAGGACGCGACGGTGTCAGCGGGTTCCCCGCCGACCGCGGCTGGGACCTCGACGCGGTCTACGACGCCGACCCCGAGCACGCCGGGACGTCGTACGTCGGGCAGGGCGGCTTCCTGCACGAGGCGCCGCTGTTCGACCCGCTGTTCTTCGGGATCTCGCCGCGTGAGGCGGTCGCCATGGACCCGCAGCAGCGGCTGCTGCTGGAGACCTCCTGGGAGGCGCTGGAGCGGGCCGGTATCGACCCGACCGCGCTCAAGGGCAGCGACGTCGGCGTGTTCAGCGGCATCATGGGCGTCGACTACTACTCCGGCGGCGAAGTACCGGAAGAGGTCGGCGGGTTCGCGCTGACCGGCGCCGGGGCCAGCGTGGCCTCCGGCCGGGTGTCGTACGTCTTCGGCTTCGAGGGCCCGGCGGTGACCGTCGACACCGCCTGCTCCTCCTCGCTGGTCGCCCTGCACCTGGCCGCGCAGGCGCTGCGGGGCGGCGAGTGCTCCCTGGCCCTCGCCGGTGGCTCCACGGTGATGGCCGGTCCGGGCATGTTCATGGAGTTCTCCCGGCAGCGGGCGCTGGCCCCGGACGGGCGGTGCAAGTCGTACGCCGACGCCGCCGACGGCACCGGCTGGGCCGAGGGCGCGGGCGTCGTCGTCCTGGAACGCCTCTCCGAGGCCCGGCGCAAGGGGCACCCGGTGCTCGCCGTGATCCGCGGCTCCGCCGTCAACCAGGACGGCGCCTCCAACGGCCTCACCGCCCCCAACGGGCCCTCCCAGCAGCGGGTCATCCGCAAGGCGCTCGCCGCGGCCGGGCTGGCCCCGGCGGACGTGGACCTCGTCGAGGGCCACGGCACCGGCACCGTCCTCGGCGACCCCATCGAGGCCCAGGCCCTGCTCGCGACGTACGGCAGGGACCGCGACCCCGAGCGGCCGTTGTGGCTCGGCTCGCTGAAGTCGAACATCGGACACGCCCAGGCCGCCGCCGGGGTGGCCGGCGTGATCAAGGCCGTACAGGCGCTGCGGCACCACGAGATGCCCGCCACCCTGCACGTCGACGCGCCCTCCTCCCAGGTCGACTGGTCGGCCGGTGCGGTGCGGCTGCTCACCGAGGCCCGCGTGTGGGCCGACCCGGGGCGACCGCGCCGGGCCGCGGTGTCCTCGTTCGGGCTCAGCGGCACCAACGCGCACGTCATCCTGGAGGAGGCCGACGACGTCGAGGAGAACGCGAGCGCGCCGCAGGCGGCCCCGGCCGGGCTCGTACCCCTCGTGGTGTCGGCCCGGGGCACCACGGCGCTCGCCGGGCAGGCCGCCCGGCTCGCCGCGTTCCTCGACACCACCGACGCGATGCCCGCCGAGGTCGCGGCGGCCCTGGTGACCCGGCGGGCCGTCCTGCCCGAGCGGGCCGTGGTCGTCGCCGGGACCCGTGAGGAGGCACTGGCCGGGCTGGGCGCGCTGGCCCGCGGCGAGCACAGCCCCGCCGTCGTGACCGGCGGCCCCGCCCCGGCCGCCGCCGGCAAGGTCGCCTTCGTCTTCCCCGGCCAGGGCGCCCAGTGGGCCGGCATGGGCGCCGAACTCCTCGACAGCTCACCGGTGTTCGCCGAGCGGATCGCCGAGTGCGCCCGAGCGCTGGAACCCTGGGTGGACTGGGAACTGGAGGACGTACTGCGCGGCCGGACACCGGCCGAACTGCTGCGGCGCGCCGACGTCGGGCAGTCGGCGGGCTTCGCCGTGATGGTCGGCCTCGCGGCCGTGTGGGCCGCGGCCGGCGTCGTCCCGGACGCGGTCGTGGGTCACTCGCAGGGCGAGATCGCCGCGGCCTGCGTCTCCGGAGCACTGCCGCTGGAGGAGGCCGCCCGGCTGGTGGCGCTGCGCGGCCAGGTGATCGCCGAGCGGCTGTCCGGGCACGGCGGCATGATCGCCGTGTCCCTGTCCGAGGCGGAGGCGGCCGCCGCCGTCGAACCCTGGGCGGGCCGCGTCCACCTCTCGGCGGTCAACAGCCCCTCCTCCGTCGTGGTGTCCGGCGACGCCGACGCCCTGGACGAGGTCCTCGCGGCACTGACGGCGCAGGGCGTCCGGACCCGGCGGATCGCGGTCGACTTCGCCTCCCACACCCCGCACGTGGATGCGGTGCGCGAACCCCTCGCCAAGGCGTTCGCCGACGTCCGCGGCCAGGCTCCCGTCATCCCCTTCCACTCCACCGTCACCGGCGAGCGCGTCACCGGGGCCGGTGTACTCGACGCCGACTACTGGTACCGGAACATACGCCGGCCGGTCCGCTTCGGCGCCGCCGTCGCCGACCTGCTGGAGACCGGGCACACCGTGTTCGTGGAGGTCGGCGCCCACCCGGTACTGGCTCCGGCGATCAGCGAGACCGCCGACGGCGCCGACGTGCTGGTCACCGGCACCCTGCGCCGCGACGACGGCGGCCCCCGGCGGCTGCTGGCCTCCCTGGCGGACCTGTTCGTCAAGGGCGTCCCCGTGGACTGGACGGCACTCCTGCGCGAGGGCACCGCCGCACGCGTGGACCTGCCGACGTACGCCTTCGACCACCAGCACTACTGGCTGCCCGCCCCGGCCGCCGCAGCGGACGCCGCCTCGCTGGGCCTGGCCGGCGCCGGCCACCCGCTCATCGGCGCGGTCGTCGAGGTGCCCGACACCGGCGGGGTGCTGTGCACCTCCCGGCTGTCCCTGCACAGCCACCCCTGGCTCGCCGACCACGCCGTGGGCGACGTCGTGCTGCTGCCCGGCACCGCACTGGTGGAGCTCGCCGTCCGCGCCGGCGACGAGGCCGGCTGCGCCACCCTGGACGAACTCGTCATCGAGGCACCGCTCGTCCTGCCCGCGCAGGGCGGCGTACGCGTCCAGGTCAGCGTCGGCGGACCCGACGACCACGGCGCCCGCACCGTCACCCTCCACTCCACGCCCGACGGCCCGGCCGGCACCGGCGGCTGGACCCGGCACGCCACCGGCGTCCTCACCCCGGCCCCCCGCACCCGCGCCGCCGCCCACCCCGACCTCACCACCTGGCCGCCGCCTGGCGCCGAACGCGTCGAGGTGACCCCGGAGGACTTCTACGCCGGACTGCGCGACCACGACTACCGCTACGGCCCCGTCTTCCGCGGCCTGCGCGCGGTGTGGCGGCGCGGCGAGGAACTCTTCGCCGAGATCGCCCTGCCCGAACAGCAGCGCGCCGCCGCAGCGGAGTTCGGCCTCCATCCCGCCCTGCTCGACGCAGCCCTGCACACCAAGGCGTTCCTGAGCAGCGGCGAACACCGCACGATGCTGCCCTTCGCCTGGAACGGGCTCACCCTGCACGCCGCCGGCGCCACGGCCCTGCGGCTCCGGGTCGCCCGGCCCGCGCCGGACGCGCTGTCCCTGGAGGCCGCCGACGAGACCGGCAGCCCGGTCCTCAGCGCGGACTCCCTGGTGTTCCGGCCGGTCACCCCCGAACAGCTGCGTACCAGCGGCGGCGGCGACATGCTGTTCGGCGTCGACTGGGTCCCGCTGCCCCGGCCCCAGGGCACCGAGGCCCCGTCCTGGCTGCGGCTGTCCACCGCGGAGGAGGTGGCGACCCTCGCCGAGGACGCCCAGGACGGCGCCGGGCTGCCCCGCGCCGTCGCCGTGGAGGCCGTGACCACAGGACGGGACGACACCCCGCTCGCCGTGACCGAGCGCGTCCTGGAGGTCGTCCAGACCTGGCTCGCCGGCGGCGGCCTGGAGGACACCCGGCTGGTGGTGCTCACCCGGGGCGCGGTGCCCGCGGGCGGTGACGAGACGGTCACCGACCCCGGCGGCGCGGCCGTCTGGGGACTGATCCGCGCCGCACAGGCCGAGAACCCCGACCAGATCGTCCTCCTCGACACCGGCACCGACACCGACGCCGAAGGCGCCGAGAACACCGGCGAGTTGCTGGGCGCGGTGCTCGCCACCGGTGAACCGCAGCTGGCGCTCCGCGACGGGGCGCTGTACGTGCCGCGGCTCGCGCGGAGGACCCCGGCCGGCCCCGCGGAACCGGCGCTGGACCCGGACGGCACGGTCCTGATCACCGGCGGCACCGGTTCCCTGGCCGGGCTGCTCGCCCGGCACCTGGTGACCCGGCACGGCATCCGGCACCTCGTCCTGGCCGGCCGGCGCGGCCCGGAGGCCGAGGGAGCACGGGAGCTGGTGGCGGAGCTGGAGGCGCTGGGCGCCGAGTCGGTCGCGGTGCCCGCGTGCGACACGACCGACCGGGACGCGGTCGCGGCACTGCTCACCGGGCTCGCCGCGCCCGGGAAGCCCCGCCTCACCGCCGTCGTCCACGCGGCCGGCCTGTACGACGCGGGCGTCGTCGGCGAGATCGAACCCGACCGGCTGGCGCGGGTGTTCGCGCCCAAGGTGACGGCCACCCGGCACCTGGACGAGCTGACCCGCGAACTCGCCCCGGACCTGGACGCGTTCCTCGCCTACTCCTCGGTCTCCGCGGTCTTCCTCGGCGCCGGCACCGGCGGTTACGCCGCCGCCAACGCCTGCATGGACGCGCTGATGGCCCTCCGCCGGGCGGCCGGGTTCCCGGCGCGGTCGCTCGCCTGGGGCCTGTGGGAGCAGACCACCGGCATGGCGGCCGGCGCCGACGAACGCGTCCGCGGCCGGCTCAGCCGCCGCGGCGGCGTCCTCGCCCTCACACCCGAGGAGGGCATGGAGCTGTTCGACGCGGCGCTGGGCAGCGACCACACCCTGCTCGTGCCGGCCAAGCTGGACCTGCGGGGCCTGCGCGCCGACGCCACCGCCGGGGCCGCCGTGCCGCCGCTGCTGCGCGGACTCGTCCGCGCCGGCCGGCAGTCGGCGCGGGCCGCCGTCACCGGGGACGAGCGGCGCCGGCTCGCCGAGCGCCTCGCCGGGCTGCCGGCGGGGGAGCGGGCCGAGGCCCTGCTGGAGCTGGTGCGCTCCCAGATCGGCGTCGTCCTCGGCTACGCCGACACCCACCGGGTCGACGCCGGCCAGGGCCTGTTCGAGATCGGTTTCGACTCGCTGACCGCGCTCGAACTGCGCAACCGGCTCGGCGAGCTGACCGGCACCAAGCTCGGCGCGGGCCTCGTCTTCGACCATCCGACCCCGGCGAGGATCGTCGCCCACCTGACCGAGCGCCTGTACGGCGAGGACACGGCCGGGCCCGTCGCCCTGTCCGTCTGAGGCGTCCACCACCCCACCGACCCCGAAGGGAGCAGATGACCGCATGTTCGACGTGGATGCCTATCTCCGCCGCATCGGCTGGACGCAGGGAGCGCCGAGGCCGGACCTGGCCACCCTGCGCACCCTGCACAAACAGCACCTGACGAGCCTGCCGTACAACGTCGCCGGGCAGGGCTTCGCCGACGGCGTGAACCTCGTGGACGTGGACGAGGACGAGGCGTTCCGCACCGTGGTCTCGGAGGGTCTGGGCGGCACCTGCTTCCAGCTCAACCGGCTCTTCTTCCGGCTCCTGTCCGCACTGGGCTACGAGGTGTCCCTGCTGGCCGCGAGCACCGCCGAGGGCCGGGAGAACTTCGGCACCGAGATCGAGCACATGTTCCTCCGGGCCGTCCTCGACGGCGAGGAGTGGCTCGTCGACGTCGGCTACCCCGGACCGTCGTACCTGGAACCGCTGCGCGTCGGCGACGAGGTGCAGACCCAGTACGGCTGCCAGTACCGGCTCGTGGGCAAGGAGGACGGCACCGTCGCCGTGCAGCGGCGCGGGCGCGTCACCCGGTGGGGCACCGTCTACACCTTCCGGCTCCAGGCCCGCCGGTGGCACGACTGGAAGGAACTGGAGGACCGGGCCCGCGCCCACCACGCCACCGCCGCCCCGGACGACGGCCAGGGCACCCTGTGCGGCAGGACCTTCGCCGACGGCCAGGCCGTGCTCAAGGGCCGCCGTTTCCTCGTCGTCCGGGACGGCCGTGAACGCGTCCGCACCGTCGTGGACGACGCCGAACACCACCGACTCGTCACCGCCCTCCTCACCGGCGACCTCGACCCCGCCGACCTCGCGTGACCGGGCGGCGGACCACCCCGACCAACGTCACCAGCAACCGACCGGAAGGACATCCCATGAGCAAGAACTCGGCCGACGTCGTCATCATCGGCGGCGGACCCGCAGGCGCGGTGAGCGCCTACACACTGGCCAAGGAGGGGCACTCCGTGATGCTCCTGGAGCGCGAGGAGAACCCGCGCTTCCACATCGGCGAGTCCCTGCTGCCGTACATGATGGGCCTGTTCGACCGGATCGGCATCCGGGAAGCGGTGGAGAGCGGGGGCTACGTCCCCAAGTTCGGCGGCGAGTTCATCGACCCGACCGAGACGAAGTTCTTCTCCGGCGTCTTCCGCGCCGACTTCGGGAAGCAGGGCGAGGGCCGCTACGACCGGGCCTTCCAGGTCCAGCGCGCCAGGTTCGACCGCATGCTGGTAGAGGAGGCCGGCAAGGCCGGAGCCGACGTCCACTACGGCGCCGCCGTCGGCGAGCTGTTGATGGAGGGCGACCGCATGGTCGGCGTCCGCTACACCAAGGACGGCGAGGAGCACGAGGTCCGCGCGCAGTACGTCGTCGACGCCAGCGGGCGTGCCGGGCGCATCGCCCACAAGTTCGGGCTGCGCAAGACGCTGGAGAAGCTCCGCATGGTCGCGGTGTTCCGGCACTACGACGGCCTGGACGAGAAGCACAACCCCGGCGTCGAGGGCGACATCCAGGTGGGCGCGCACGCCGACGGCTGGGTGTGGGCCATCCCGCTGTCCAAGGACGTCATCAGCGTCGGCACCGTCATGCCCCGCGACGTCTTCCGCGCCTCCACCCCGGAGGAGGTCTTCGAGGAGCACCTCGCCCGGGTGCCCCGGATCACCACCCGGCTGACCGGCACCCGCCCCGTCATGGACCTGAAGGTCGAGACCGACTACTGCTACCACACCGACACCGTCACCGGCCCCGGCTGGGTCATGGTCGGCGACGCCGGCTGCTTCGGCGACCCCATGTTCTCCGGCGGCGTCCTCGTCGCCTCCGCCACCGCGGTCCGCGCCGCCCAGACGCTCAGCCGGGCCCTGAAGGACCCGCAGGACGCCGACCGGCTGATCGCGGAGTACGAGAACTTCTTCAAGACCGGCTACGACACCTACATCCGGCTCATCCACGCCTTCTACGACGGGGAACTCGTCGCGGTCGCCGCCGACGCCGGTCGCACCACCGACCGCGACACGCTGGAGCGCTACCTGATCCGGCTGATCGGCGGCGACTTCTGGAGCGAGCACAACGCGGTCGCCCAGGAGATGCGCCGGCGCCCCGAGTGGGACACCTTCGAGCCGTTCCAGCGGGTCTACGGCTGCCCGTCCTACCCGCACCTGGACGAGCAGGACCGCAAGGAGCGCGCCGAGTCCCGCATCCGCCGGGTGACCGCCGGCCAGTAACGCCCTTCCCGAGGGCCCGAGCCCTCCGGGGCCCGTCCGCCACGGAGACCCGGCCGCCGGTGTGCCGCCGCCGGCCGGGCTCCGGGCGACCGACCGACTCCCGCACCACCGAACAGTCCGCGCACTACCGAACAAGGTGAGACGGAAGTGACCAGACAAGTCCCGGTGCGCTTCGGCGACCGGTCCTACGATGTGCTCATCGGCCCCGGAGTGCGTTCCGCCCTGCCCGGGATCATCGACAGACTCGGCGCCCGGCGCGTCGCCGTGGTCTCGGCCCGCCCCGTCGAATGGGTGCCCGACACCGGCGCGGAGACGCTGCTGCTGCCCGCCCGGGACGGCGAACCGGACAAGAACCTCGCCACGGTGGAGTCCCTGTGCGCCGCCTTCGTACGGTTCGGACTGACCCGCTCCGACGCCGTCGTCTCCGTCGGCGGCGGCACCACCACCGACGTCGTCGGCCTCGCCGCCGCGCTCTACCACCGCGGTGTCCCCGTCGTCCACCTGCCGACCACCCTCCTCGCCCAGGTCGACGCCAGCGTCGGCGGCAAGACCGCCGTCAACCTGCCCGAAGGCAAGAACCTCGTGGGCGCCTACTGGCAGCCCGCCGCCGTGCTGTGCGACACCGACTACCTGACCACCCTGCCGCCCCGCGAACTGCGCAACGGACTCGGGGAGATCGCCCGCTGCCAGTTCATCGGCGCCCCCGGCCTGCACGGACTGCCGCTCGCCGAACAGATCGCGGCCGGTGTCACCCTCAAGGCCGGCATCGTCTCCGCCGACGAACGCGACACCGGCCGCAGGCACCTGCTCAACTACGGCCACACCCTCGGCCACGCCCTGGAGGCCGCCACCGGCTTCGCCCTGCGGCACGGCGAGGGCGTCGCCATCGGCACCGTCTTCGCGGGCCTCCTCGCCGGCCTCCTCGGCCGGATCAGCCCCGACCGGGTGAGCGAACACCGCACGCACGTCGCCTCCTACGGCCTGCCCACCGCACTGCCCGACGACACCGACCCCGGCACGCTGATCACGCTGATGCGCCGGGACAAGAAGGCGCGCTCGGGCCTCACCTTCGTCCTGGACGGCCCGTCCGGCGCGGACCTCGTCACCGACGTGCCCGAGCCGGCGGTCGCCGACGCCCTGACCCGGATGGAACGCGCCCCCCTCGACCGGCTCGTCACCGGCGCCCCGGCCGGCACCGCGGGAACGGAGGCGGCGGTGACATGACGTACTCACCACGGTGGCCGCCCGGCACCCCCGGGCGGACCCGGCGGCGGGCGGTCGAGCGCACCCTCGCCGACCGGCTCGAAGCGGCCCTGGCCAGGCCCGCCGCACAGCAGCCCGGCTGGCCCGACCCCGACCGGGCCCGGGCCGTGGTCCGCCGGCTGACCGCCGGCGAGCCCCTCGTCACACCCGCCGAGACCCGGCGGCTGCTCGACCGGCTAGGCGCCGTCGCCCGCGGCGAGGCCCTCCTGCTGCAGTCCGGCGACTGCGCCGAGACCTTCGCCGAGAGCACAGAACCCCACCTGCGGGCCAACCTCGGCCTGCTCCGGCGGATGGCGCTGGTCCTCACCCACGCATCCGGCCTGCCCGTGGTCACGGTGGCGCGCGCCGCGGGACAGTACGCCAAACCCCGCTCCGCGACCCTCGACGCGCACGGACTGCCCGTGTACCGGGGCGACCTCGTCAACTCCGCCGAACCCGGCCACGCCGCCCGCACCCCCGACCCCGAACGCATGGCACGCGCCCACCACCACGCCCGGGAGGCGATGACCGTCGTCCGCCGGCTCGCCCACGGCGACCTCGCCGACGTACACGCCCTGCACGAGGAGAACCGCCGGTTCGCCGACACCGCTCCCGGAGGCCGCCGGTACCGGGCACGCGCCGCGGAGATCGGCCGCGGGCTGCGCTTCATCACCGGCATCGGCGCCCCCGCACCCCGGCTCGGCGAGATCTGGACCAGCCACGAGGCCCTGCTCCTCGACTACGAACGCACCCTGCTGTGGGTCGACCCCGACGGCCCCGAGCCCCGGCTGTCCAGCGGACTCGCCCACTTCCTGTGGATCGGGGAGCGCACCCGGCACCCCGACGGCGCGCACATCGCCTTCGCCGAACTGCTCGCCAACCCCGTCGGTGTG
Source organism: Streptomyces sp. NPDC107654 (assembly GCF_055639035.1). Classification (NCBI taxonomy): domain Bacteria; kingdom Bacillati; phylum Actinomycetota; class Actinomycetes; order Kitasatosporales; family Streptomycetaceae; genus Streptomyces; species Streptomyces sp. NPDC107654. Next base: position 133,822 of record NZ_JBVKBI010000016.1, on the reverse strand, counting down.
AAGATCGGCCCCGGCACCACCCCGGAACAGGCGCTCGACTACGTACGGCGCCTCGACCCGCACGGCGAGCCGGGCCGGGTCACCCTGATCAGCCGGATGGGCCACGACCGGGTACGCGAGGTGCTCCCCCCGATCGTGGAGAAGGTCACCGCCTCCGGCCGCCAGGTGATCTGGAGCTGCGACCCCATGCACGGCAACTCCCGCACCACCGCGTCCGGTTACAAGACGCGGCGCTACGACCACATCCTCGACGAGATCACCGGCTTCCTGGAGGTGCACCGGGCGCTCGGCACGCACCCCGGCGGCCTGCACCTGGAGGCGACCGGGGAGGACGTCACGGAGTGCACCGGCGGCGCCCGCGGCCTGACCGAGGCCGACCTGCCCGCCCGCTACCGCACCGCCTGCGACCCCCGCCTCAACGCCGAACAGTCCATGGAACTCGCCTTCGCCGTCGCCGAGTCGTACGCGACCGGGGCGGCGCGCAGCACGGAGGCACCACGATGACCGACACCCCGCGGCCGGCCCCCGCCGACGCCCCCGAGCAGACCCTGGTCAGCGGAACCACCCGGCTCTACGCCGTCCTCGGCGACCCGGTCGGCCAGGTCCAGTCACCCGGCCTGCTCAACCCGCTCTTCGCCCGCCTCGGCATCGACGCCGTACTCGTCCCCGTGCACGTCCGCCCCGCCGACCTGGAACCGGTCGTCCGCGGACTCCAGCGCGTCGGCAACCTCGACGGCCTGTTCGTCACCGTCCCGCACAAGACGGCCGCCGCCCTGCTCGCCGACCGGCGCGGTCCCACCGTCGAGATCACCGGCAGCGCCAACGCGCTGCGCCGCGAACCCGACGGCACCTGGCTCGCCGAGAACTTCGACGGTTCCGGCTTCGTGGCCGGTCTGACCCAGGCCGGGCACCAGCCGAAGGGAGCCCGCGTGGCGCTCGTCGGCGCGGGCGGGGCCGGCAGCGCCATCGCGGCGGCCCTGCTCGCCGCCGGAGCGGACCGGCTGACCATCACCGACCCCGACACCCCCCGGCTGACCACCCTCGTCGACCGGCTGGCCGCCCACTGGCCCGGCCGCGTCCGGACCGCCGGCGAACCGCCCCTGGCCGACACCGACATCGCCGTCAACGCCACCCCGCTCGGCCTGCGCCCCGACGACCCGCTGCCCTTCGCGCCGCACGCGCTGCCGGCGGGCGCCGTCGTCGCCGACATCATCATGAAACCCCGCGAGACCCGGCTGCTGCGCGAGGCCGCCGCACACGGACTCCCCGTGCACCACGGACGCCACATGCTCACCGGACAGATCGACTCCTACCGCGCGTTCTTCGGACTGCACACGCCCTGACCGAGCCACCGGCCGACTACCAGACCGAGGGATGGGAGGCCCGGCACACCGCGCCCTAGTCTGAGGACGGCCAGCACTGCGCGAACCGTCCGGACCGGCTCTGTCGCCCCCTTCGCCTCGCCCGCTCATCCCGCCCAGCCCGTTCCCGACGGAGATTTGGAGAACCATGAACGCGCGACCGGCACCGGAATTCCCCACATGGCCCCAGTACGACGACGAGGAGCGGACCGGACTGATCCGCGCCCTCGAACAGGGGCAGTGGTGGCGCATGGGCGGGGAGGAAGTCGCCTCCTTCGAGCGCGAGTTCGCCGATTTCCACGGCGCCCCGCACGCCCTCGCCGTCACCAACGGCACCCACGCCCTCGAACTCGCCCTCCAGGTCATGGGCGTCGGCCCGGGCACCGAGGTCATCGTGCCCGCCTTCACCTTCATCTCCTCCTCCCAGGCCGCCCAGCGCATCGGCGCCGTCGCGGTCCCCGTCGACGTCGACCCGGACACGTACAACATCGACGTCGCCGCCGCGGCCGCCGCCGTCACCCCGCGCACCCGCGCGATCATGCCCGTGCACATGGCCGGTCTGATGGCCGACATGGACGCCCTCGGCAAGCTCACCGCCGACACCGGCGTACCGATCCTGCAGGACGCGGCCCACGCCCAGGGCGCCCGCTGGCAGGGCAAGCGGGTCGGTGAACTCGGCACGGTCGCCGCGTTCTCCTTCCAGAACGGCAAGCTGATGACCGCCGGCGAGGGCGGCGCCGTGGTGTTCCCCGAGAGCGACCTGTACGAGGCGGCGTTCCTCCGGCACAGCTGCGGCCGGCCGCGCACCGACCGGCACTACAAGCACCAGGTCGCCGGCACCAACATGCGGCTCAACGAGTTCTCCGCCGCCGTGCTGCGCGCCCAGCTGCGCCGCCTGCCCGCCCAGACGGAGCTGCGCGACCGGCGCTGGGCACTGCTGTCCCGGCTGCTCGGCGCCGTCGACGGCGTCGTACCGCAGGGCGGTGACGTCCGCGCCGACCAGAACACCCACTACATGGCGATGTTCCGGATCCCCGGCATCACCGAGGCGGACCGCAACGCCCTGGTGGACCGGCTGGTGGAGGCCGGGCTGCCCGCGTTCGCCGCGTTCCGCGCCGTCTACCGCACCGACGCGTTCTGGGAGGTCGGCGCCCCCGACGAGACCGTGGAGCAGATCGCCGAGCGCTGCCCGAACACCGAGGCCATCAACGGCGACTGTGTCTGGCTGCACCACCGGGTGCTCCTCGCCGACGAGCGGAACCTGGAGATCACGGCCGAGATCATCGCGGACGCAGTGGCCGCGATATGAGCGTGCGAGCCGCCGTGGTGGGGCTCGGCTGGGCGGGGCGGGAGCTGTGGCTGCCCCGGCTGCGGGCCCACCCGGACTTCGACCTGGTCGCCGTCGTCGACCCCGACCCCGCCGCCCGGGCGGACGTCGGCGCGGCGACGGGCACCCCCGCCCACGCCGGGACGGACGCGCTCGACCCCGGCTCCGTCGACCTCGCCGTCGTCGCCGTACCCAACCACCTGCACACCACGGTCGCCGCCGGCCTGCTGGGCCGGGGCGTGTCCGTCTTCCTGGAGAAACCGGTGTGCCTGTCCAGCACCGAGGCCGACACCCTGGCCGAGGCCGAGCGGACCGGCGGCCTGCTGCTGGCCGGCAGCGCCGCCCGCCACCGCGCGGACGTCCTCGAACTCGTCTCCGCACTGCCGGAGTTGGGCAAGGTGCGGCATGTCGACCTGGCCTGGGTGCGAGCCCGCGGGGTGCCGCGGGCGGGCGGCTGGTTCACCCGGCGCAGCGAAGCCGGCGGCGGCGCCCTGGTCGACCTCGGCTGGCACCTCGTGGACACCCTGACCGCACTGCTCGGTCCGTCCCCGGTCCACCAGGCCGTCGGCTCCGTCTCGGACGACTTCCTCAACACCGGCGCGTGGTCCGCGGCCTGGCGCCGCGAGCGGCCCGCCGCCGCCCTCACCGGCGACGTCGAGGACACGGCCCGCGGCTTCCTGCTCCGCGAGGACGGCATCTCCGTCTCCCTGCACACCAGTTGGGCCTCGCACGAGGCGACGGACCTGTCCCTGATCCGGATCGAGGGCAGCACCGGCACCGCCGAACTGCGCTGCACCTTCGGCTTCAGCCCCAACCGGCAGCCCGAGTCCGTCCTCACCCTCACCCGCGAGGGCACCACCCGCCGGCTGCCCGTCCCCGCCGAACCCGTCGGCGCGGAGTACGGACGGCAACTGGACGGCGTGCCCGCCCTCCTCGCCGACCCGGCCGGCCGGGGCCGGGCCATCGCCGAGGCACGCACCACCGTACGGCTCGTGGAGCGCCTCTACGCCTCCGCCCGGGCCGGACGCGACACGCCGAGCGAGCCCGCGTACCAGCTAGACCACCAGCAGATGAGGACCCCATGACAGTCCACTCGCCCGACCGGCCCCTCGCCCCGGCCGGCCTCCTGACGGCAACCCGGCGGGCGGTCGTCTTCGACCTGGACGGGGTGATCGTCGACAGCTTCGCCGTCATGCGGGAGGCCTTCGCGGTCGCCTACGCCGAGGTCGTCGGCGACGGCCCGGCCCCGTTCGAGGAGTACGTGCGCCACCAGGGGCGCTACTTCCCCGACATCATGCGCATCATGGGCCTGCCGCTGGAGATGGAGGAGCCCTTCGTCCGCGAGAGCTACCGGCTCGCCCACCGCGTGGAGGTCTTCGACGGCGTCCTCGAACTCCTGCTGACCCTGCGGGTGCGTGGCCTGAGGCTGGCCGTGGCCACCGGCAAGGCCGGCGACCGCGCCCGCTCGCTGCTCGACGGACTCGGCCTGCTGCCGTTCTTCGCACACGTCATCGGCTCCGACGAGGTGCCCCGGCCCAAGCCCGCGCCGGACATCGTGCGGCGCGCGCTGGAACTGCTGGACGTGCCGCCCGAACAGGCCATCATGGTCGGCGACGCGCCCACCGACCTGGCCAGTGCCCGTGACGCCGGCGTGGCCTCCGCCGCCGCCCTGTGGGTCGGTCCCGACGAGGAGGAACTGCTTTCCGCCGGACCCGACGCGGTCCTGCGCCGCCCCTGCGACCTGCTCGCGCTGTGCCCGTCCGTACCGGGCGACTGAGCGTGCCCGCTCCCCGGGACCGACGGCCCGGCGCCCGTCCGGCGCCGGGCCGTCTGGGTGTCGACATCGGCGGCACCAAGGTCGCCCTGCGCGTGGAGACCGACGACGGAGGGACCGAGGAGTCGGTCTTCACCTGGGGCCCGCGCCGGGACGCCGAGGACGACCTGGCCGCCCTCGCCGCACACCTGGAGGCCTTCCCCGCCCTGGCGGACGTACGGGCCGTCGGCGTCGCCATGCCCGCCACCGTCGGCCCGGACGAACGGATCACCGCCTGGCCCAGCCGTCCCGCGTGGACCGGGCTCGCCCTGGGCCCCGCCCTGCGCGGGCTGTTCCCCGGAACGCCGGTCGCCTGGGCCGACGACGGCGACCTCGGCGCCCTCGCCGAGGCGGACGCGGCGGATTGCGCCCACCTCCTCTACGTCGGCGTCGGCACCGGGGTGGGCGGCGGGCTCGTCCTTGACGGCACGCTGTGTCCCGGACCCGCGCGCGGCTCCTTCGAGATCGGTCACCTGACGATCGACCAGGACGGCCCCGAGTGCGTCTGCGGACGCCGGGGCTGCCTCCAGGCGACCGCGTCCGGCCCGGCCACCCTCGCCCACGCCGCCGCACTCCGCGGCGCCCCGGTCACCTTCGACGAGCTGCGCGACGGCCTGCGCGACCGGCTGCCCTGGGCGCTCACGGCCCTGGACCGCACGGCCCGCGCCCTGGCCACGGCCCTGACGAGCGTCACCGAACTCCTCCACCCCGACCGAGCCGTGCTGGGCGGCGGCTTCGCGGCGGGCATCCCGGCGCTCCTGCCCGCCGTCGACACCCACCTCACCGCACTCACCCGCCCCGGCCACCCCACCCCGCCCCTGGCCCCCGCCCGGCTGGGCGGCCTGTCCTCCCTACGCGGCGCGGTCCTACTGGCCCACCACCTCTGACCCCCCGACGGACCACCACCCGAAGCCCCTCCCAGCACGCCCGCCTATACCGCCGACCGGTGGCGATCGCCCGCCCGCACGGCGACGGCCGGCGCCGCCGGTTCCCGGGCCCGGCACGCGGCCGACAGGCAGGTGCCCAGCTGCCCGGCCGTGCCGCGTGGCCGGCACCGGCGGTTTCCCCGCCCGCTCGCGCCCACCCGGGCGCCTCCGTCGCCCGGAGCCCGTCCCCGCGTGCCCGCCGGTACCGCCGGCCGGCAGCGGTCGCCCGCCTGCCCGACGTCGGCCGGCGCCCTGCGCGCGGAGACTCTCCCGGCGGCAACCCGCCCGCGCCCGGCTCAACTCGCCCGCCCGCGCCCGGGTCAGCCCGCGCGCCCCGCGGGTTCCGGTGCCGGTGTCGGTGCGGTCAGCCGGGTGCGGAGGTCGTCCACGAGCAGCGCCGCCCCGGTCGGACCGGTCGCCGCACCGAAGACGTGGTAGTCGGGGCGTACCAGCAGGGCGGTGGCGCCGTACCGGTCGAGGTAGGCGCGCAGCACCCCGTCGGCGTCCACCGCGTCCACCGCACCGCCCGCGTCCGCCGCGCCGCCCGCGTCCGCCGCGCCGCCCGTGCCGTCGTACGGTCCGCCGGCCGGCCACAGGCGCACCGTCCCGGCACCGACGGCCCGCAGGAACGCCCGCTGGTCCGGGGTGAGGTCCGGCTCCGTCTCCGCCTTGGTGAACAGGACGAACCCGCCCCGCACCGGGTCCTCCAGCGGCTGGGCGTCTGACGGCCCGAGCAGCCGGGCGTGCGGCAGGACCTCGCCCGTGGGCGGCACCCGGGCGTCGGTGCCGTCGGGGCGGTGCAGCAGACCGCCGGTGATCGGCCGGGCCGGGTCCGGCCGGCCCGGCCCCCGCCCGCGCCGGTTCGCCAGCACCGTCGCGTCCCGCTCCGCCGCGGCCGCCGCGTCCGTCACACAGATCAGCCGCCCCAGCTGCACCGACGCCAGGATCGACTCACGGACCTGCGCCAGGCGTTCCTCGGTGTAGCTGTCGAGCAGCGACCGCGGGGCGGTACCGCGCAGCACCAGGTCCAGCCGCCACGCCAGCCCGACCACGTCCCGTACGCCCGAGCACATGCCCTGCCCCGCGAACGGCGGCATCAGATGGGCCGCGTCCCCGGCCAGCAGCACATGCCCCGCCCGCCACTCGTCGGCCCACCGCGCCTGGAAGATGTACGTCGTGCTGCGCAGCAGCCGCGCGGTCTCCGGGGTGACGCCGTGCGGCGCGAGCAGCCGCCACGCGGTCTCCTCCCGGTTCAGGTCGGCCGCCCGCTCGCCCGGCAGCCGCATGAACTCCCAGCGCCGGTGCCCCGGCCCGCTCCCGACCAGCGTGGTCGGCCGGGCCGGATCGCACAGCTGCACATTGGTCGGCACGAACTCCCGCGGCTCGCGCAGCTCCACGTCGCACAGCAGCCACTCGTAGGAGAACCCGAGATCGGTGACGGACACGCCCATTCGTTCCCGTACGAAGCTGTTCGCGCCGTCGCAGCCGACCACCCAGCGCGCCGAGAAGGCCCGCGTGGCCCCCTCCTCGTCCTCCGCGGTCACCGTGACGCCGTCCGGGCCGTCGGCGAGGTCCACGACCCGCCGGTCCCGCAGCACCGTGATGCCGGGCAGTTCGGCGGCGCGGGCGGCGAGCAGCTCCTCCAGCGCCGGCTGGTGCATGGTGTTCGCGTCGGGCCAGCCGTACGGCCCCTCGGTGGTGAACTCGATGTCCAGCAGCGTCTTCCCGTCCGCCGTCCGCCACTGGTAGCCGGTGCCCGGCTCGGTGATCCGGCCCAGCTCCCCGCCGACGCCCGTACCGGCCAGCAGCCGGGCGGTCTCCCCGTCGAAACTCGTCGCACGGGGCAGCGCGTACGGCCGCCGCCGGCGTTCGAGGACCGTCACCCGCCAGCCGCGCTGCGCCAGCAGCACCGCCAGCACCGAGCCGACCGGACCGTATCCGACGACGAGTACGTCCGTGTCCGGTGAACTCGCGGACGCCATCGGGTGGTCGGGTGACACAGCGGACATGGAAACCCCCTCGGTACGGCCTGCTGGCGGGCCCTGCTCGGGTGACTCGTGGTGAGCGTACGGCCCGCCGGCCCGTTCCGGCCGTGATCCGCCCGCGGGCTATCAGGTTGGGGGATACCGGCTCCGCGACCGCTCGGCCTAACCTGCCGAAGTCCCGTACCAGACGCTGATCCGCGCGGTTCCCCGACTGAAAGCGAGCCCTTCGGCATGCCTGGAGCAACGGCACAGTTCGAGAAGTGGGTCAGCGTCTTCCGCCCCTCGCCCGACAGCCCGGTACGGCTCGTCTGCCTGCCCCACGCCGGCGGTTCCGCGAGCTTCTTCTTCCCGGTCGCGACCGCCCTCGCGCCCGCGGTCGAGGTCCTCGCCGTCCAGTACCCGGGCCGCCAGACGCGCCGGCACGAACCCGGCATCGACAACATCCCCGACTACGCCGACCAGATCTTCGCGGCCCTGCGCCATCCGGACGACCGGCCGCTCGCCCTGTTCGGGCACAGCATGGGAGCCGTCCTCGCCTACGAGGTCGCCCTGCGCATGCGCGAGGCCGGGCTGCCCGCCCCGGTACGGCTGTTCGCCTCCGGCCGGCGCGCCCCCTCCCGGTACCGCGACGAGCGCGTGCACGCGGCCACCGACGAGCAGGTGCTGGCCGAACTGCGCGCCCTCAGCGGTCCCAACCAGGCGATCCTGGCCGACCCGGAGGTGCTGGCGATGTTCCTGCCGGCGATCCGCAGCGACTACACCGCCATCGAGAACTACCGGCACGACCCCGGCAGGGTGCTCGACTGCCCGGTGACCGTGCTCACCGGTGACGCCGACCCCCGGACCACACTGGACGAGGCCCACGCCTGGGAGGAGCACACCACCGGTCCGACCGACGTCCACGTCTTCCGGGGCGGGCACTTCTTCCACGTCGAGCGGAGCGCCGAGGTCATCGCGCTCCTGTCCCGCAGTCTGAGCGGCCAGGGCGCCGACACCGCCCGCTGACCCCACCGACCGCCCCGACCGCCTCGATCGCTCCGACCGCCTCGACCGCTCCGACGAGGGAAGAGCCCGTGACGCTCGCCAGTCCTCCGACGCCCGCCGGCCCGGTGACGCTCGCCGACCCCGTGCCGACCATCGCCCCCCACTCCCTGCTGGTCTTCCTCCTCCAGCTGGCCTTCCTGCTGCTGTTGGCGCTCGTCCTCGGCCGGCTCGCCGAGCGCTTCCGCATGCCCGCGGTGGTGGGCGAGCTGTGCGCGGGACTGCTGCTCGGCCCGTCCGTGCTCCAGCACGTGCTGCCCGCCTTCTCCCACTGGCTGCTGCCCCAGCGGCCGGAGCAGATGCACATGCTCGACGCCACCGGCCAGCTCGGCGTGCTGCTGCTCGTCGGAGTCACCGGCGCCGAGCTGAACTTCGGCCTCGTCCGCAAGCGCGGGATCACCGCCGCCCGGGTCAGCATCGCCGGCCTGGTGCTGCCCCTGGGCCTCGGTATCGCCACCGGCTTCGCGCTGAGCGGCACCCTGCTGCCGGACGGCGTCGACTCCACGGTCTTCGCGTTCTTCCTCGGCGTCGCGATGTGCGTCACCGCGATCCCGGTGATCGCCAAGACCCTCCTCGACATGAAGCTGCTGCACCGCGGCATCGGCCAGCTGATCCTTTCCGCCGGCGTCGTGGACGACATCGTCGGCTGGTTCCTGCTGTCCGTGGTCTCCGCGATGGCCACCGCCGGGCTCACCGCGGGTGTCGTGGCGACCGCCGTGCTCTACCCGGTCGGTGTCGTGCTGTTCGCCGTGCTGGCCGGCCGCCCGCTGGTGGGCGCCGCGCTGCGCCGGGCGGGCCGGGCCGAGGGCGCCACCCCCACCATCATGACGGTCGTCGTCCTGGTCCTTTTCGGTGCCGCGGCCACCCAGGCGATGAAGCTGGAGTCGATCTTCGGTGCCTTCGTCGTCGGCGTGCTGGTCGGCACCAGCAAGGACCTGGACCGGGAGAAGCTGGAACCGCTGAAGAGCACCGCGCTGGGCTTCCTCGCCCCGCTGTTCTTCGCCACCGCCGGGCTGCGGATGGACCTCACCGGCCTGCGCCGCCCCGCCGTCCTCGCCGCGGCCCTCGCCGTGCTCGCCGTCGCCGTCCTCGGCAAGTTCTCCGGCGCCTTCCTCGGCGCCCGGTTCAGCCGCCTCAACCGCTGGGAGGCGCTCGCCCTCGGGGCCGGCATGAACTGCCGTGGCGTGGTCGAGGTCGTCGTGGCGATGACGGGTCTGCGCCTCGGCGTCCTGAACACCGACGCGTACACCATCATCATCCTGGTCGCGATCGTGACCTCGCTGATGACGCCGCCCGTCCTGCGGGCCGCGATGATCCGCGCGGAGGAACTCGCCGACGCCGAGCTCAGTTTGGAGGGCGCCGGTTCCCCCCGCACCCGGGCCCCGCACGGCTCCGGACCGTCCGGTACGTCGAACAGTGAGGTGACCCCATGAGCACCCTGCTCCTGCTGAACGGCCCCAACCTCGGCATCCTGGGCCGCCGTCAGCCCGAGATCTACGGCACCGACACCCTCGCCGACATCGAGAAGGCCGTGGCCGCCGAGGTGAGCGGGGCCGGCTGGGAGGTGCTCTCCCTCCAGCACGACTCCGAGGGCGACCTGGTGCGTGACATCAACCGGCACCACGACACCGTCGGCGCCATCGTCAACCCCGGTGCGCTGATGATGGCCGGCTGGAGCCTGCGCGACTCCCTCGCCGCCTACCCGCGGCCCTGGATCGAGGTGCACCTGAGCAACGTCTGGGCCCGGGAGCGGTTCCGCCACGAGTCCGTGATCGCCCCGCTGGCCTCCGGCATCGTCGTCGGCCTGGGCCCGATGGGCTACCGGCTGGCCGCGAAGGCACTGCTGGAACTGGCCGAGCCGAACAGCTGAGCCGCTGAACCCCTGGAACAGCCGAACAGCGCGAACCCCGTAACCCCCGTGGTCCGTTGTCCCACCGTGTGTCGAAAGGACACCCCCGATCATGAAGCTCGCACTGCACGAGGTCGGCGACGGCGACCGGACGGTGCTCCTCGTCCACGGCGTGATGTCGTCGGCCGCCACCTGGCGCCGGGTCGCACCGGCCCTCGCCGAGCGCGGTTTCCGCGTGATCATGCCCGACCTGCGCGGCCACGGGGACAGCCCGCACGCCGACGCGTACACCCCCGAACTGCTCGCCGCCGACCTCGTGGAATCGGTCCCGGCCGGCGTCGACCTGGCCCTCGCCCACTCCTTCGGCGCACCCGTGCTCGCCCTCGCGGTGCCCGGCCTGCGCCCCGCCCAGGTCGTCTACAGCGACCCGGCGTGGAAGCTCGGCGCCACATCGGTCGACGAGGTACGGGAGTTCGCCCAGGCCACCAAGTCGGCCACCGCCGAGAGCATCCGCCAACTCTGCCCGCGCTGGCAGCCCGAGGACATCGAGGCGGAGCTGGCCGGGTACGCCCGCTGGGACGTGCGGGCCATCGAGTGGCTGCAGAGCGACCGGGACCTGATCCCGGCACGCGCCGAGGTGCCCTCGCTGGTCCAGGGCGCCGGCGACCACCACCTCGTACCGGACGAGCTGGCCGAACGGCTGCGCGGACGCGGCTTCGAGGTCGTGTACGTGCCGGACACCGGGCACTGCATCCACCGCGACGACCTCGACGGCTTCCTGAAATCGCTCGAAGGCTGGCTCTGACCACGGGCGCGGGGCGCCGGGAAGGCGCCCCCGCCCGTGTTAGGTTGAGCCAATGGACGCAGGTCACCTCGCGCAGGCGGAGGCGCCGAATCCCCCGGCCGCTTCCCGGGCCGGTTCCCCGGACGACACCGCCCCGGCCGCTGCCCCGGCACCCCGCGCGATGCACGGCTCCTTCTCCTTGGACCTGGACTTCACGGTGGCGTCGGCCGAGGTCTTCCGCGGCTTCGCCGAACCCTCCCTGCGGCGCCGCTGGTTCCGCCTCCCCGGCAGATCCGCCACCGCCGAGCACGAGCTGGACTTCCGGGTCGGCGGCGGCGAGACCGCCCGCAACGTCTTCGTCTCCGGCGACACCGAGGAGCACCTCGCCTACCGCTCCCGGTTCCTGCACATCGTGCCGGACACCCGGATCGTCCACGTCTACGAGGCCGAGGTCGACGGCAGCATCCGCTGGATCTCCCTCGTCACCGTCGAACTCGCCGACCAGCCCGCCGGCTCCCGCCTGACCTGGACCGAGCAGTACACCTGGCTCGTCCCCACCGGAGACGGCACCCAGGACGCCGCCCACCTCCGCGGCGGCACCCGCCTGCTGCTCAACGGCCTCACCTCCGTGGTGAACCCCGGCCGCCACCGCCTCCCGCGCCTCTGAGCGTCCTTACCTCCCAGGTCATCGATCCCGGCCGGCCCGCGTGGCACGATCATCGGCGTACGGAGCCCGAACGACCGGAAGGACGCCATGCCCGCCTACGCCATAGCGCACCTGCAGGAAGCCGCCCCGCACCCGGAGATCGCCGAGTACATCGAGCGCATCACCGACACCTTCGAGCCGTACGGCGGCCGCTTCCTCGTCCACGCCGCGCAGCACGAGGTCAAGGAGGGCAGCTGGCCCGGTCACGTCGTGGTGATCTCCTTCCCCGGGATCGCCGAGGCCCGGGCCTGGTGGGACTCACCCGCGTACCAGGAGATCGCCCCGCTGCGCTCGCGGCACATCGCCGGCGACATCGTCCTGGTCCCCGGTGTTCCCGAGGACTACGACCCGGCCGGCACGGCGAAGGCGATGCGGGAGACCCTCCCCGCCGGGTGACGCGACACCGGCCGTACCGGCCGCCGCATCGGGCCAGGCCCCCGGACGACGTCCCCGCCGCGAGGAACGGCCTGCCCGTCGCGAGGAACGGCCTGCCCGTCGCCGTGGCGGCGAAGCTGGTCGAGGTCCGCACGACCGTCCGTCCGCGCGGCTTCCTCGGCGAACGCCGCGACGGCGTCCTGCACCGGAACATCGCGCTCCGGGCGAGGCCGCCGGTGCCGCCGCCGGTGTCGCGGCGCTTGAACGCCGGCCGCGCTCCGGGCGAGGCCGCCGGTGCCGCCGCCGGTGTCGCGGCGCTTGAACGCCGGGGAAGAGCCTCACGACGCTCCCGGAGTGGATCCGAGGCCCCGGCGTTCGCCGGCTCACAGCCCCCGCGCCGACGGCGCTTCCGGCCGGCCCTCCGGGCGGGACGAACGGCCGCGGCGGCTGCCCCGGGTGCGCGATGTGGAGGAGGTGTGTGAGGGGATCGGCGTGTGATCGTCCGCATATACGCTGCGTGTTAGCCTGCCCGCGGTCGCGATCGGATGCATACGGGGGAGGCACGGTGGGATCGGACGGCTACCAGGTCAAGGCGGGTATGACCGGCCAGGCCCGGCAACTGGACGACGCCGGCAGGGACATGGACGCCATCAGCTCGGCCGTCAAGGCGCGGATGACCTACTCGTACGACGACGCCGGCGGCGAGGACGCCGCCTCGGCACTCAACGCGTTCGTCAAGGCCTGGGAGGCGGAGGCCAAGACACTGGCGTCGGCCCTGCACGAACTCGGCGGCAAGGTGCAGTTGGCCAAGAAGACCTACCACGGCACCGACGGCCTGGTGAAGACGCACGCGGACAGCGTCACCGTCGGCGGTACGAGCAGCCTCACCGACACATCGACGCAGGGCGGGCGCACCTCGGTCCTGTCGAGCTACTGAGGAGCGGGCCCGTGTCGTTCTTCTCCTCTCCTCTCGACTCCCCTTCCCTCCGCCTCGAATGGCTCGCCGGGCTCTCCAAGAAGATGCTTCAGGCAGGCAGCAAGAACGACCTCCTCGACCTCATCGACGACGCCCTCTCCGTGCCCGAACCAGGCGGCGACCCGGCCCTGCTGGAGAGCCTGGCGAGCCTCTACCGCGGCCAGGTCGACCAAGTCGGCAGCGTCTTCGACCAGGTCGACCGGGTGGGCCGCAAGGGCCTTCCGGAGGTGTGGGTCGGCGACACCAGCGTCCTGGCCTCCGACGCGGTGAACGCCGCCGGCCGGTCCGCGACCCAGATGAGCGAGGCGTTCCAGGGCTGCGCGTCGGTGCTGCTGACGCTGGCCGACGCGGTCATCGCCGCGCAGGGCAAGGACGAGCAGGGCCGCGGGCAGCTGCTGGAGCAGAAGAAGACGCTCGGCGGCAAGGACGGTTTCTTCGACGACCTGCACGAGAACGACGAGGAGGAGTGGGACCGCAAGAACGCCGCCCACTTCGGCTCCTTCGCGGTCGACCTGATGCACACCGCCGTCGCCGACATGCAGGAGGCCACCCGCGTCGCCGCCCGGGACCTGAACAAGTGGGCGGCCGAGGCGCGGGCCGGAAAGATGGAGACCAGCGAACTCACCGCCGTCGACAAGCTGATGCTCGCGGACACGGGCGTCGCGGACGCCGACACCGAGCTGAACGAGATCCTCACGCCCGGCGACCTGGCGCGCGCGTCGACCCGCATGGACCAGCTGAGCCTGGACGACGAGATGGCCATGGAGCGGATGCTGGCGCGGTCGGACAGCCCGCAGGAACGGGCCTACCTGATGAAGGCCCTGGCCGCCGGCCACAGCGTCGCCGAGATCGGGACGTTCCAGAACAAGATCCACGGCAAGGACCCCGCCTGGCTGCGCCGGCACCTCACTCCGGTGATCACCCGGAAGGACAGCATGAACGACGAGGGCCAGGCGTCGGACGGTTCGAACAACAACAAGGACGACGTCATGTTCGACGGCCAGCGCTGGATCCAGGGCGGCGACGGCTCCGAGGGCACCTGCGTGGCCTCGTCCACCGTCACGTCCCGCGCCATGGTCGACCCCCTCTACGCGCTCGACCTCACCGGCGGCCCCGACGGGCAGCAGGACGACCCCGAGGCCTTCAAACAGCGCCTGGTGGCCGAACAGCACCGGCTGCACACCGAAGGCGACGGCGGCAAGAACTGGGGCGGCATGGGCCCCGAGGGCCAGGAGCGGATCAACGACTCCACCGTCGGCAGCGCCACCGGCACCGACTACGAGCGCCAGGACCTCGACAGTGCCGCCGACCGCAGGGCCGTCCTCACCCAGGTCGAGAAGTCGGTGGCGGAGGGACGGCCGGTGCCCGTCGACGTCTCGGGCAAGGAGAGCGCCCACGCCATGACCATCATCGCCCAGGAGGGTGACATGCTCCAGGTGTACAACCCCTGGGGCTCGACCACCTGGGTCAGCGAGGACGACTTCATCAACGGCCACATGGGCAAGGCTTCCAACAGTGATCTCCCCAATGCGTACAGCGTCTATCTTCCGCGGTAGCAGGAGCGGTGCCGCGCTCGCGGCGACCGCGCTCCTCGCTCTCGCCACGGGCTGCGGCTCGGGCACCGACGACCCGGCCGGCGGCCCCACGAGCACCGCGGGCCACCCGACGAGCCACTCGGTGAAGGACACCAGCATCACCGCGAAGCCGGGCGAGCGCTTCACGCTCACCGTCCACCAGAACGCCTCCACCCGCGAGTACTGGTACCTGGTCGACCCCAAGCCCGACACCTCGGTACTGGTCAGCCGCGGCCACGCCTACGCGCCGCACTCCGGCGACGAGCCGGCGGCCGGCGCCGGCGGCCGGCTCACCTTCACCTTCGAGGCCAAGGCCAAGGGGACCACCCGCTTCACGCTGCTGCACTGCACCTTCACCACCTGCCAGGGCAACACCTCCACCGTGCCCCCCGCGACGACGGGACCCTCCGCCACCCCGACCACGGGGGCGGCCACCCCCTCCCAGACCCCCCGGCGCATCACCTACACCGTCACCGTCGGCTGAGCCGCGGCGGACCAGCCAGATGAGACGAGACACCCGAGGCCCCGCCATGAACGACCACGCCCCGCACCCGCCCGACCGCACGGACGACGAACTGGCCGGGCTCGACATCACCGCCCTGCTGCGCCACGGCCTCACCGCCGAACCCGGCCCCCGCCGCACCGCCCTGTTCGGCGACGGCGCCGCGGCCGCGGCCGTCACCCTCGACCGCCTCGGCACCGAGCCACGCTCGGTCGCCTTCCTCGCCGACACCGTCCGTGCCGGCGGACTCACCCGCGCCGCGGACCTGCCCCAACCCCTGCCCCGCCGCGAAGCGGCCGCCCTCGCACGGGAATGGCTGCGGACCGGCACCGAACTCGCCGGCGGAATCCCCGCGGACGACACAGCGGCCACCTGGCTGCACGCCGTCGCCACCCTCATCGAACGAAAGCGGCTGACCCGGGCGGGGCACGGGGGTTCGTGAGCCGATCGGCTGACCGGACCGTACTGCCGGCCGGCCGCCGTAGCGCCGGAATTCCGTCACCGCCGAACCACGAAGCCCGTACCGTCCCCCTCGGTGGGAGAGGAAGATCACGCCGGTGGATGCGGTCTTGGCCATCCCCGCGCCGCGCGGTACGGTCTGTCCGATATCGACGACGGCGAGACGGAAGCCGGTGGGAATCCGGCACGGTCGCGCCACTGTATGCGGCCCCCGCAGGGGTGTTCGTGAGTCAGACCCGTGGCCGTCGTCCTGTGCACCACCGAGATGGGACGCGAACTCCCAGAGGAGGTCCTGCCATGGCGCAGACCGTCGCCCGGCCGACAGCCACCACTCCCGCCGTCCCCGCCAAGCTGCCGCTGAAGGCGGTGGCTCCCTGGGCGGTCTTCTTCGGCATCCTGATGCTCGTCCTGCTCTACTTCGTCGGCGCCGAGCAGGGCGCCACCTCCGTCCTCAACGGAACCGGCGTCCACGAGTGGGTGCACGACGCCCGCCACCTGCTCGGTTTCCCCTGCCACTGACGCGAGGGGACAGCACCCGTTCATGAACTCCGCAACCGTACGGAACCTTCTCGTGCGGGGCATGCTCGCCGGCCTTGCCGCCGGCGTGCTCGCCCTGATCGCGGCCTACCTCCTCGGTGAGCCGAGCGTCGACAAGGCGATCGCCTTCGAGGACGCGCACTCCCACGAGCACGAGATGGAAGTCGTCTCCCGCTCCCTGCAGTCCACCGCGGGCCTGGCCACCGGCGTCCTCGTCTACGGGGTCGCCTTCGGCGGCATCGCCGCGCTCGCCTACTGCTTCGCGCTCGGCCGCGTGGGCCGCTTCACCCCGCGGGCGACCGCGCTGCTGCTGTCCGGCTGCGCCCTGCTCGCCGTCTACGTCGTGCCGTTCCTGAAGTACCCGGCCAATCCGCCCTCGGTCGGCGACCCCGACACCATCGGCAAGCGGACCACGCTGTACTTCCTGATGATGCTGCTCAGCGTCCTCCTGGCGGTCGTCGCCACCATCCTGGGCAAGCGCCTTGCGCCCAGCCTGGGCACCTGGTGGGCGACGGTCGCCGCGGTGGCCGCCTTCGCCCTCGTCATCGGCCTGGCCTACGCGTTCCTGCCGGTCGTCAACGAGGTGCCGGGGGACTTCCCGGCCGCCCTGCTGTGGCGGTTCCGGCTGTCCGCACTGGCCATCCAGACCGTCCTGTGGGCCGGCTTCGGCCTGCTCTTCGGCGAACTGGCGGAACGCCTGCTCAACCCCAAGTCGGCGGCAGCCGCCGGCGGCAGCACGGTTCCGGCCGCGCACTGACTCCTTCCGGACGACAGGGGGCCCCACGGAACCGTCCGGGGGCCCTCCGGCACTCTTCGAACACCGAGTCCGACGGAAGGGTGCGTACGAAGGCCCGCTCCGGCAGCCCGGACGTACGCCGGTGGAACTGTCCACGCTGCGAGTTGGCGCCCGAACCGTCGGCGTCCGGTCAGGTCACGAGGAGGACAGCTCCTCGCGGACGGTGCGGGCGGCGGCGACCAGGTTCTCCAGGGAGGCGCGGGTCTCGGGCCGGCCGCGGGTCTTCAGGCCGCAGTCGGGGTTGACCCGGAGCCGTGCGGCGGGGATGGCCCTCAGGCCCGTGCGCAGCAGGTCGGCGGCCTCCGCGGCACTCGCGACGCGGGGGAGTGGATGTCGTAGACACCGGGGCCGGCCTCACGGGGGTATCCGCAGGCGGCGAGTTCGCGGGCGACCTGCATATGGAGCGGGCGGCCTCCAGGCTGATGACGTCGGCGTCGAGTCGCCCCGTCCGCCAGGCGGGTTGCGTCGCAAGAGGGAACCCGGTGGCAATCCGGGACTGCACCGCAGCGGTGAGCGGGAACGACCGCCGTCATACGCACGACCCTGCCGCTGCGCGCCGCCGGCCGTCGGGCCTACCTGGAGTGGGCGACGGAGGCGTTCCGGCTGACCACCGGCGGGTGCGCCCGGACACCCAGATCCACACGCACATGTGCCACGCCGAGTTCGGCGACGTCGTCCGGGCCATCGACGACCACCAGCCGCACCGGCCGGCCTACGGGGGCACCGTGCGAGTCGTCCGCACGACGTTCGTCATCCGGACGGTGGGACGGGTCACCACTGGCCGTGCGGGCCACAGGGCGGGAAGCCCGCCGCACCCGCGCTTCCCGCCCTCTCCCTGTCACACCGTGCGGGGACCCTCGGTCATGCCACGCCCTCGCGACGGCGCGGATCCCCACCCCCGCGGCGGGGTGGTCGTCTCGGCCGGCGTCCTGCCGGGCTCTCACTCCCACTGGCCCTCCCGGGGCCCGTACCGGATCCTGAAGAGGGACGCTGACCTGCAGGAAGACAGCTTCATCCGATCCGCCGCGGTCACGTGGCCACGCCGATGCGGCAGGCGAAGGGAGCCAGTGCGATGACGTCAGCGGAACAGCGTCCGAACCAGCCGGGCGATCCGGAGGACGCCGCCACGGGCCCGAGCGGCCTGATGGATCTGCTGGGCGTCGCCGCGGTGCTGCTGGAGGCCGACGGCCGGATCGACATGTGGAGCCCGCAGGCCGAGCAGCTCTTCGGCTACACGGGTGCCGAGGTGCTCGGGCGCTACGCGGCCCCGATCCTCCTGCACCCGGAGCACCAGGACGCGGCGATCATGCTCTTCGGCCAGGTGATGGAGACCGGCCGGGGCTGGGCCGGCGCCTTCCCCGTCCGGCACAAGGACGGCGGCACCCGGCTGGTCGAGTTCCGCAACATGCGGCTGACGGACAACCTCGGCGATCACTACGCGCTGGGGCTGGCGACGGACCGGTCCACGTTGCGGCAGGTGGAGCGCAAGGTGGCACTGTCCACCCGGCTGGTCACCCAGGCGCCGATCGGCCTCGCGATCCTGGACACCGACCTGCGGTACGTGGAGGTCAACCCGGCCCTGGCGGCGATGCACGGCGTCCCCGAGGCAGCCCACACAGGACACCGGTTCACCGAGATCCTGCCCGGCGCGCCCTTCCAGGCCGCAGAGGAGGTGATGCGGCAGGTGCTGGCGTCCGGAGCCCCCGTGGTGGACGAGCAGATCGTGGGCCGCACACGCGCCGACCCGGAAAACGATCATGCCTGGGCCGTGTCGTTCTACCGGCTGGAGGACCAGCACGGCAAGGCGCTGGGCATCGCCAACGTGGTGGTGGACGTCACCGACCGCTACGAGGCGGCCAGGAAGGCCGACCGGGCCCAGCAGCGTCTGCGCCTGGTGGCCAGCGGCTCGGCCCGTATCGGCACCACCCTGGAGACGGAGCGGACCGCACAGGAACTGGCCGACGCCGTCGTGCCCGACCTGGCCGACATGGTCGCGGTGGACCTCCTGGACTCGATCCTGCAGACGGGCCGCCCGGACATGGGCGAGGGCCCGGCCTTGTTCCGTGCCATGGCGGTGAAGACGGCGTACCCCACCGACGCCGCCCAGGCGATCGTGTCGCCCGGCCGGCTCGCCACCTACCATGCGGACCACCCGGCGGCTCATGTCGTCCGCACCCGCAAGCCCCACCTGATCAGCCACCTGGAGAGCGGCGACCACGCTCGGATCGCCACCGACTCCGAGGCCGCCCGCGTGTTCGCCGAGACCGGTGTCCACACGGATCTGGCGGTCCCCCTGATCGCCCGGGACAGGGTCATCGGCGTCATGGGCATGGCCCGCGCCCGCAACCCCCTGCCCTTCGACGAGGACGACGTCGCCCTCGCCTGCGAACTCGCCTCCACCGCGGCGCTGAGCATCGACAACGCCGTCCTTCACCATCACATCCGCAGCGCCGCCGAGACCCTCCAGCGCAGCCTGCTCCCCAGGCTCTCGCCCCGGCACCCGGGCCTGGAGGTCGCCGCCCGCTACCTGCCGGCCCAGGCGTTCAGCGAGGTCGGCGGCGACTGGTACGACGTCATCCCCCTCGGGGACGACCGCACCGCCCTGACCGTCGGCGACGTCATGGGCAGTGGCATCCAGGCCGCCACCACGATGGGCCGACTGCGCACCGCCACCTCGACCCTCGCCAAGCTCGACCTCGACCCCGCCCGCATCCTCACGCACCTCGACGAGATCATCCTCGACCTCGACCCGTACATCGCCACCTGCGTGTACGCGGTGTACGACCCCCACCACGCCCGCCTGCAGGTGGCCTCCGCCGGCCACCTGCCCCCGGTCCTCACCCGGCCCGGCAGACCACCGGAACTCCTCGATCTCCCCACCGGCGCTCCGCTCGGCGTCGGTGGCGTCCTCTTCGAGACCACCACCGTCGACCTGCAACCCGGCGGTCAACTGGTCCTCTACACCGACGGCCTGGTCGAAACCCGCAACGACCCCATCGACGAACGCCTGGACGACCTCCTCCGACTTCTGGCGCGGCTCGACCACTCCACGGAAGAAACCTGCGACCGGCTGCTGCACCACCTCCGGCACCCCGGCGGCCACGACGACGTCGCCCTGCTCATCGCACGGGCACAACGACAGCCGGCCACCCGCGGGACCGGATGGTGACGGCCCGCGCCGCGCGACCGTGCGCACCATGACCGATCAGAGAACCGATGCCGATCCCGCGTACGACGGGACACGGCGGCAAGGAGAGCGGACCCCGGCTCCCCGGAGGGCCGAACGGCGGGACCGGAAGGAACGGCCGGGGTGTCGGCCGAACGGTCGGCCACATGGTGCGGGTCGCCCGTCCGGGCTCACTGAAGCCCTCGGCGCCCCAGCCGGTCGCGCAGACGGTCCCAGGGCCCCCAGACGGCGGAGGTGAGCCTGGTCAGTGCCGGCGAGTCGGGCGCGTCGGGGCGTGGTCGGGTGGGCCCGCCGGCTTCCGCGCGCCGTGTCCCGGCCCCCGCGGCACGCAGGACGTCTGCGGGGCCCATGACCTGCAGGCGGGGGAACAGCCGCTGCTCCAACCCGACCACGTGTGCGGTGACACCCGAGACGAGGCACAGCAGGAGACGCACATACCGTTCGCTGTGGGCCGGGACGGCCTCGAGGGACTTCAGCGTCCGCTGGATGTCCTCGTCCACGGCGAGCAGCTCGTCCACCCCCTTGTCCCCGTCCACGACGTAACGGTGCACGAGCGGGTACAGGCACTCCCGTTCCGCCACGAGATGGCTCACCAGGCGGCTGCCGGCCTGCTCCACGAGTGACGCGCGCTCGTCGGTGCCGGGCGGAGCGGACCGTACCCGGTCGAGAAGGTCCTGGATCCCGCGGTGCTCCGCCGCGAGCTGTTCGATGATGCCGCTGTCACTCCCCACTCGGACTCCCTGAACTCCCTGAAAGGTGAGGCGCCGGCGGTCACCGGCGGGTGTCGGTCCTGGATGCCCGTCCCGCCCCCGTTTCATTCCGGGGCGGGGAGGCGGCTGGTTGAGGAACGAGGCCTTCGGGTAATCGAGCGCCCGTCGCGCGAGCCGTCGGGCCCGGGCGGCGCACACGAAGGGCCGGGCGGAAGAGGAGTGGTGCGGGCGTGCTACTACGGCGGCGCAGGGAGAGGATGAGGGGGAGGGCACGGCAGGCGGCCTTCCGGGCATACGTCGCGGCCGACCGGCGGTCACCGGTGTCGGAACTGGCCGGCCGGCTGCTGCGCAAGGCGTTCCCCGACCACTGGTCGTTCCTGCTGGGGGAGATCGCGCTCTACGGTTTCATCGTCCTCGTGCTGACGGGGACCTACCTGACGTTCTACTTCGATCCCAGTCTCGCCCAGGTGCCCTACAGCGGCTCCTACGAGCCCTTGCAGGGGCTGCTCGTCTCGAAGGCGTACGAGTCGACCCTCCATATCAGTTTCGAGGTGCGCGGCGGCCTGCTGATGCGTCAGATGCACCACTGGGCGGCGCTCGTCTTCGTGGCGGCCATCGGCGTGCACATGCTGAGGATCTTCTTCACCGGCGCCTTCCGCAGGCCCCGCGAGGGGAACTGGATCATCGGGGTGACCCTGTTCCTGCTGTCCCTGCTGGAGGGTTTCTGCGGTTACTCCCTGCCGGACGACCTGCTGTCCGGTACGGGCCTGCGCACCGCCAACTCCATCGTCCTGTCCATTCCTGTCGTCGGCACCTACCTGAGCTTCCTCTTCTGGGACGGCCCCTTCCCCGGTACCGCGATCGACCGGCGTCTGTACATCGTCCACGTGCTCTTCGTCCCCGGTGCGCTCCTCGCTCTGATCACGGTGCACCTGATCATGGTCGTCTATCTGAAGCACACGCACTGGGCCGGACGCGGAAAGTCCAACCGCAACGTCGTCGGCCAGCCCATGTTCCCCTCGTTCATCGCCAAGTCGACCGGTCTGTCGCTGATGGTCGCCGGCGTCATCGCCCTCATGGGAGCGATCGCGCAGATCAACCCCGTCTGGCTCTTCGGCCCCTACGTGCCCGACCAGGTCTCCACCGACGCCCAGCCCGACTGGTACGTGGGGTTCCTCGAAGGGGCCCTGCGGCTGATGCCCGGTGCCGAATGGAACGTCGCCGGCCACACGTTCATGTGGAACGTCCTGCTGCCCGCCGTCGTGCTGCCGGCCGTGCTGTTCCTGTTGCTCTACCTGTACCCCTTCTTCGAGCGCTGGGTGACCGGTGACATGGTGGAGCACCATCTGTGCGACCGGCCCCGGGACCGGCCCACCCGGACCGGGCTCGGCGTGGCGGGCATCGCCTGGTACGCCGTGCTGCTCATGGCCGGGGGCAACGACGTGATGACCGTCTGGTTCGACGTCTCCGTCAACGCGCTGACGTGGATCTTCCGGGTCGGCCTGTTCGTCCTCCCGGTCCTTTCCTTCCTGGTGACCAAGCGTGTCTGCCTGGCGCTGCAACGGCATGACCGGCAGCTGCTGGAGGAGGGGGAGGAGACCGGTCAGGTGTACCAGGACGTGGCGGGCGGGATCAGTGAGCGGCATGAACCCCTGGACGCGGAGGAGCGCTACAAGCTGCTGGTACGGGACATCCCGCGGCCGGTGGAACACCCGGGGGAGCGGGCGCCGCTGCGGGACAGGATCCAGGCGTCCCTCAGCTCGTGGTACTACGGTGACCGGGTCGACATGCCGGCCACGGCGGAGGAGCGCCTCCAGGCCGGCGCCCGCACCGCCGATCCGGTGGCGGGCGGCATCGGGGAAGAGGAAGAGACGGGCTGAGCCGCGGCGGGTACCACGTACCCGCGGGACGGCAAGGCGGCAGGGATCCCTCGCCGCCGCGTGAAGGGGTGGCTCACCGGGCACGGTACCTGCCGGTGAGCCACCCGCTTTGCCGGGCACGGCACCACCGGTGAGCCGCCCGCCTTACTCGCTCTCGCGTCCGGCGTACTGGAAGACCAGGCCGAAGACGCCGAGGCCCAGGACCCCGAGACCGATCAGGATCAGCCAGTCACCGTAGACGATCCCGTTGGCGACCAGCGCGGCGCCGGCGGCGGTCACCACCGGGTGCCGGCTGTGCGGTGCGAAGAAGTCGATACGGCCGCTGCGCTCCCGGATCTCCGCGTCGGAACGGTCCTCGGGACGAGAGCCCTTGCGCCGGTGGTTGATCATCGAGAAGAACGCGATCACCGACGCCATGAGGAAGGAGACGCCGAGTGCCGCGATACCGACGGGCTCCCGTGCGACCCAGGCGTAGGCGACGTCGGTGACCAGGAAGAAGAGGGCCACGCCGGCGAAGAGGTACGACTCGGACTTCATTCGCTCTGGTTCCCTTCGGGGTCGGGGGTCGCCTCGACGGCTCCGTGCTGCTGCCGGGGCAGTTGTTCCATGAACTCCGGGTGGTGCAGGTCGAAGGCCGGTGAGTCGGACCGCACCCGGGGCAGCGCCGTGAAGTTGTGCCGGGGCGGGGGACACGAGGTGGCCCATTCGAGTGACCGGCCGTACCCCCAGGGATCGTCCATGTCCACCTTCGGCGCGTACCGGGCGGTCCTCCAGATGTTGTAGAGGAACGGAAGGGTGGACAGCCCGAGCAGGAAGGCACCGATCGACGAAATCGTGTTCAGGGCGGTGAACCCGTCGGCGGCCAGGTAGTCGGCGTAACGCCGCGGCATTCCGCCCTCGCCCAGCCAGTGCTGGACGAGGAACGTGGTCTGGAAGCCGACGAACAGCGTCCAGAAGTGGATCTTGCCGATGCGCTCGTCGAGCATCCGGCCCGTCAACTTGGGCCACCAGAAGTAGAAGCCGCCGAACATGGCGAAGACGATCGTTCCGAACAGGACGTAGTGCAGGTGGGCGACGATGAAATAGGTGTCGGTCAGGTGGAAGTCCAGAGCGGGTGAGGCGATGACGACACCGCTGAGTCCCCCGAGAAGGAAGGTGACGAGGAAACCGAGCGCCCACAGCATGGGTGTCTCGAAGGAGAGACTGCCGGACCACATCGTCCCGATCCAGTTGAAGAATTTGACGCCGGTCGGCACGGCGATCAGGAAGGACATGAAGGAGAAGAACGGCAGAAACACCGCCCCCGTGGCGAACATGTGGTGGGCCCACACGGTGGCCGACAACATGGTGATCGCGATGGTCGCGCTGACCATGCCCACGTAGCCGAACACCGGCTTGCGGCTGAACACCGGCACGATCTCCGTGACGACGCCGAAGAACGGCAGCGCCACGATGTACACCTCCGGATGGCCGAACCACCAGAAGAGGTGCTGCCACAGCAGGGCTCCGCCGGTGGCCGAGTCGAAGATGTGCGCGCCGTACTGCCGGTCGGCCACCAGGGCCAGCAGGAGAGCCGTGAAGGGGGGAAAGGCGAGCAGCACGAGGATGGAGGTGAACAGCACGTTCCAGGTGAAGATCGGCATCCGGAACATCGTCATGCCCGGACAGCGCAGACAGATGATCGTGGCGATGAAGTTGACGCCCCCCAGCGTGGTGCTCACGCCGGAGAGCACGAGCCCCATCGCCCACAGGTCACCGCCGTGGCCGGGACTGTGCACCGAGTCGTTCAGCGGGGAGTAGGCGAACCAGCCGAAATCGGCCGGACCGTTGCTCACCAGGAATCCGGACAGAACCGTGAGGCCTCCGAAGAGGAACAGCCAGTAGGTCATGGCGTTGAGCCGGGGGAACGCCACGTCGGGGGCGCCGATCTGGAGGGGCATGATGGCGTTCGCGAAACCGGTGAAGGTGGGCGTCGCGAAGAGCAGCATCATGATCGTGCCGTGGATCGTGAACAGCTGGTTGTACTGCTGCTCGGTGACGATCTGAAGACCCGGCCGCGCCAGTTCGGCGCGCATCAGCATCGCCATCAGTCCGGCGACGAGGAAGAAGCCGAACGACGTGACGAAGTAGAGATGGCCGATCTTCTTGTGGTCGGTGGTCGTCAGGTAGTCCCTGATCCTTTCACCCGTCTGCACGCGGGGGCCGCGGGCGGTGCCTTCTTCCTGCCCCGGCCCCGGGTGCGTCTTCGACATGAGCGCCCTCCAGGCGGTGCGCCGACGAGTCGGCATGCGTGACGAACCCGAGCGGGTTAGCCGCCACACGGCGTCGGTAAACCTGTCCGCCTCACCCACTGTGCCGCCCGCTGTTCGACCGGGTGGGGGAGGGCCGCTCGGCGGGCAGGTCACCGGCGTGGACGCGCGTGCGCGTGGTTCACCTCCTGGGCGCCGAGGCAACTCCCCGGGCCGGCCTACCGCAAACCCGGCTCGGAAAGCCCCCATGACCCAAGTCGCCGACTACGTCTGCAACGCCTCACCGCATGGGGCGTACGACGGGTGTACGGCTATCCCGGAGACGGCATCAACGGGCTGCTCGGCGCCTTCGACCGGGCGAACGGGGAACCGGAGTTCATCCAGACGCGGCACGAGGAGATGGCCGCGTTCATGGCCTGCGCGCACGCTCTGGACCGGCGGTCCCACGGTCGCCCCCTGCTCGGCCGGCGGATCGCCGCGGGTCCGCTGGACCGGTCCCCGGCCAGGACCGGTACCCGGCCAGGACCGGCCAGGGACTCCCAGCAGAGGGACGCACCCCTCGGCCCCGCGCGTCCCGCCAACCCGTGGAAGCCCGTCGACGACACGCACGGTGCCGACCACGGCCCGCACGGCGTCTTCGACGACAAGGCGCACGGGCGCGGCCTCCGGATGCGGGCCGGCCTGGCACCGGCGTCGGCTCGCGCCGGGCGCCGCCGAGGGGTGGCGGGCACGGTGATCGCCGCGGGCTGCGTCCCCAGGCTCACCGGGGCAGCGTCGACGCGTCGTTGAGGCGCACGGCGCACTCCAGCAGCAGGGCGTGGACGAAGGCCTGGGGCAGGTTGCCGCGCAGCTGGCGCTGACGTACGTCGTACTCCTCCGCGAACAGCCCGGACGGCCCGCAGGCCGCCCGGGTCCGTTCGAACCAGCGCAGCGCGCCGCTTCGGTCGCCGAGGTGGTCGGTGGCCAGCGCCATCGTGAACCCGCAGAGCAGGAACGCGCCCTCCGACTCGCCCAGGGGGACGCCCGGGCGACGGAAGCGGTAGAGGTAGCCGTCCTCGGCCAGCTCGTCCTCGATGAAGCGGCGGGTGACCGCGCTGCTCGGGTCGTCGGCGGACGGGCAGCCCCGGGCGAGCGGCATCAGCAGCGCGGCCTCCGGCCCGTCGTCGTCCGCGGCCCGGCGCCAGCGGCCGTCGGCGCGCAGACATCGGCGCCGGGTCTCCGCGAAGACGGCCTCGGCGAGGTCGGCGCTGCTCCGCGCGGTCCGCCCCTTGAACACCCCGGCCACCCGGCGCAGACCGCAGACCACAGCCAGCCGGGACTGGGTCCACCAGCGCTCGTCCAGTTCCCACAGTCCGGCGTCGGGCCGCTTCCAGTTGCGTTCCACCGCGTCGACCGCGACCGTGACCGCCTCCTCGGCCTCGGGGGTGAGCCGGTCGTGGTGCGCGGCGGCGGCGAACAGCTGGAGCGCCTCCCCGAACGCGTCGAGCTGGAACTGCTCGGCCGCCCGGTTCCCGACCCGGTCGTAGCCGCCCGGGTAACCGGGGTAGGGCAGCCCGCGCTCCCCCGGGACCCGTCCGCCGCCGACGTCGTACGCGGGGTGCAGCCCCTCGCCGTCGGCCAGGATCCGTTCGGCGGTGAAGCGCACGGCGGAGTCGAGCAGGTCGTGCGGGCCGTGGGCGGCGACCGCGAGGCCCGCGTAGCTCTGGTCGCGGACCCAGGCGAAGCGGTAGTCGTAGTTGCGGCCGGCGTTGGCGCGCTCCGGCAGCGAGGTGGTGGCGGCGGCGACCATGCCGCCGGAGGAACTCGTCAGGCCGCGCAGGACGGCGTAGGCGTGCCGGGCGTCGCGCGGTGCGGCCAGGGCGGAGCAGTCGGGCACGGCCCGCCGCCAGGCGTCCTCGGTCGCCTCCCACAGCCGGTCCGGCTCCAGGCGCTCGGTGCGCTCCCGCTCCGACAGCTCCAGGACGAGGTCGTGGTGCTCGCCCTTGCGCAGCCGGAACTCCCCGCGCAGGCCGGACTCGGGGTTCCACCGGGCTTCGTGGGCGCCGACGAGCCGCAGCCGCAGACCGTCCGCGTCCGCGGTCCACACGTCACCCTCCAGACGCGGGTCGCGCACCCGGCCGGCACCGAAGCCGGGCCGCGGGTCGAGGGTCAGCCGCAGCGCGGCCTCCCCCCGTTCGACGCGCATCCGCCGCAACAGGACCAGCCGGTCCACGGAGGCCGGCATCGCCAGCGCGTCGCGGCACTCGATCACGGCGTCGGTGGTCACCCAGCGACTGACCCGGATCAGCGTGCCGTCCTCGTAGTAGCCACCCCACACGTGCCAGCGGTCCACCGGTTCGACGCCGAAATACCCGTCGCCCCCGATCAGGGCGGAGAACACCGCGTCACTGTGCCAGCGCGGAGCGCACAGCCAGACGATCCGCCCCTCCGGATCCACCACGGCGCCGCGTTCGCCGTCGGCGAGGATCCCGTACTCCCGCAGCACCCACGGCGGGCACACGCCCTCCGCCAGCTCTGCCTGCTTGCCGGCTTTCTCAGTCATGGCACGGGAGTTTCCCGGCCACCTTGTCGGGAAACGACTTGTCGGGAAACGAGAGGTGCGTCGCTCGGTCGGTCAGCGCCGTCGTCGGACGGCCCGTCAGCACCGGTACTCCACGGTCGCCGTTCGGCTCTTCACCCGGTGCCGTGTTTCCCGTGGACTCCGTGGCTGAACGCCGGCCGCCCGCGCGGGGCGGCACGGGTCCGAACGGCCGACGGCGAGCCGCGCGTCACGCCGAGGGCGCCGACGGCGCAGCCGTCCGGGCGGCGCGCAGCCCGCCTGCCGTGAAGGCCGCGGCGACCGCGAGGTCCAAGCAGGCCGCCGTGCGCCACTCCTCGCTGCCCAGCGCCAGGCCGGCCATCGTGGCCGCGTGCAGGGCGTCGGGCACGACGGCCCACGCGGCCGGTACGATTCCCGCGGCCGTGGCGAGCCCCTGCACGACGTGGCGGGCGCCCAGCAGCCGTACGACGGTGTTCGCGGCCGTACTCGCCCGCGTGCGCGGGCACCGACGCAGCACGGCACCGGGGACCACGGTGAGGGTGGCGCCCCACGCGATGCGGACCGCGGTCATGGCGGCCATCGTCGACTTCCTCATCCGGCGCTCCCCGATGGGGACACCGCGGGGCCGGCTTCGACACGTACCGCGTGTGCGGTGAGTTCGGCGCGGTCCCAGCGGGTCTCGGCCTGCGGCAGGCTCTGGGTGCGTCGTTCCGGCGGCGGGCCGTTGCCGGCCGCTCCCGTGTCCGGCTGGGCGCCGGTCACCGGGAACGCGGGCACGGCCGGGCCGCTCCCGCTGGTCATACGTGCTCCTCCCGCTCCACGGTGCCCGGTCTCCCGGTTCGGACGTGAGTACGCCGCCGCGGTCGGCGGGAAACGGCAGGGACACCGTTGGCGGAGGGGATGTCAGCCATCGGTGCTCCCAGCGGCGCGGGACGTCGCCGCGGCGAGCAGCGGGGCGAGGGCCAGCACCAGGGCGAGACCGACGAGCAGCCCGTACAGCGCGGGTCCGGGCCGGCAGATGCCGGAGGTGATCAGCAGTGACGTGGCGGCGGCCGGCGGGTGATGGGCCTCGCATAGGTGGAGGAGGAAGAGGGTGAGGCCGACCGCGAGTGCCTGGGCGCCGACCTGTCCGACGGTGTCCTGGTGCTGCTCGGCGACGGAAGGGTGGCTCCACAGGCCGAAGACGGCCAGGGACCCCAGGGCCACGGCGATGGCCAGGGCATGGCCGGCCACCGCCGTGCGCAGGCGCGCGGTCACCGATTCCGGATGGGCCGGCAGCAGGTAGGCGGTCGGGCCGAGGGTCGTGGTCAGGGCCACCAGTCCGACAAGACCGCCGATCGCGCCGACGCCGGCGAGCAGCAGGGCGGACAGCAGCATGAGGCGCACGGCGCCGGGCACATGCGACCGTATGTCCGCGTGGGTCATGGTGGCCTCCGAGGGAACGTTCGCCGCTGAGGCACGGGCTGGTCGTACGAGCCTCCTGCCGCCGCCGTACACCCGGCGGTCCTGTCGGGGCGACCGGTCAGTTCACGGCGTAGGCGATGGTCGACAGCAGCGCGTTGGCGGGTTGCCGGCTGTCGAGGCGGGTGTGCTGGACGACCACCGGTACGTCGCTGACCAGGACCGAGGCGTAGTCGCCGCCGACCGGGACGAGCCCGTCGTCCGCGAGGTCGTTGAACCGCTGGTGCAGGGTGCGCCGGGCGGGCACGGTGACCCGGTGGGGTCCGGAGGGTTCCCGGTCCGGGAAGAACAAGGTGATCTCCACGTGGGCGTCCGCGTCCCCGGTGTTGAGGATGCATGCCGTCTCGTGACTGGCCATCGACTCCGGACCGGTACTCGACCCCGGAATGAACCCTTCAGGGATCGCCCACACGCGGTTGCCGATGTGTTCCATGCTTCTGTCTCCTTGGACGGCAGGGCGGCCGGGCCGGCTCGCTGCTTGAGTCACCAGGCCGACCGGGCGTGAAACGTGCCGCACGCCCTCGGCCCTCACCAGGCACACGGACGTCTCTCCGCGGCGGGGGCACTGCGCACGACATCGTCACCGCACGCGAAACCAGAATGACCCGTTCCACCCGCGACTCCACCCGAAGTCATCGCCGAGCGGGTGATTTTTGCAAAGGCCAAAGGAGTCGGGGGGACCCATGGTGCAGCCCAGCAAAGACCCTCCAGCGCAGAGGCTCACATGAACCCGCCGACCACCCTCCGTCCGCCGGGGAAGCACGAGACAGACGGCGCGCTCACGTCTCTGCGCATCGACGAGATCGTCGGCCGGATCGGTTCGCACCCTCCGGGGCGTGAGCGGGAGGCGGCCCGGGAACGAGCCATCCGCACCCTGATCCCCGTGGCCCGCCGGATCGCCGCCAAGTACCGCAACACCGGTGTGGAGGAACAGGACGACCTCTTCCAGGTGGCCTGCGTGGGCCTGGTCAAGGCCATCGACGGCTACGACCCCGGCCAGGGACACGCTTTCCTGTCGTACGCGGTGCCGACGATCACCGGTGAGCTGAAACGCCACTTCAGGGACCGGACCGGACTCGTACGACTGCCCCGTGCCGTGCAGGAGACCGGACAACAGGTCCGGCGCGTCCGGCGGGAGCTCGAACAGACGGGTGGCGGTCGCCCGCCGTCACTCGGGGAGATCGCCCGGGCCTGCGGCCTGTCCGAGGACGCGGTGGCCGAGGCCATCCGTTCGCGGAACGCGGCACGGCCCCGCTCGCTCGACGCGCCGTTGGAGGGCCGGGAGGGGATGTTGCCCGCGTTCGGCGAGGTGTTCGGCGACCGGGACGCCCGGATCGAGACCGTCGCCGAACGCGTGGAACTCGTCGAGGCGTTGCGGCGGTTCCCGGAGCGGGAGCGTCGCATCCTGGTGCTGCGTTTCTTCCACGACCAGACGCAGCAGCAGATCGCGGCCACGGTGGGCATCTCACAGATGCATGTGTCCCGCCTGCTCGCCCGGTGCCTGGCCCGACTGCGCGAGATGCTCGGGCATCTCGACCCTGCTCCCCTCAACCCTGCGGCCCTCGCTCCGTCGGCCCTCGCTCCTTCAACCCCCGCCCCCTCAGCCCCTGCCGAGGAGCGCGCCGGCCCGGAGGTCGCGGCAATGGGGGCCGGGCACGTTCCCGCGCAGGCCGACGGCGGCCACGGAGACGGACACGGCCGCCACGGCCCCAGCCACAGCCACAGCCACAGCCACGACCGTGCCCGGGACGAGCGGCCTGCCCGGGAAGTCGTCCACGGCCAGGGGCAGCGGAGCGCCGCCTCCGGGTCGTGTGGAGGCGGCGCCGGGAGGCAGCGGGCCGTCCGCCCGGGGCGAGGAGTCCCCCGAGGCCATCGGCGACGAGCCGGAGATCTTCACCGACGCCGACGGGGCACTGGGCCGCAAGCAGGCGCTGTACTGGACCCGCAGGTTCCACGACGAGTGGGACGTGCGGTGGTTCGAGGAGCCGGTCGGCTCCGCGGACCTGGAGGGTCTGCGCCTGCTGTGCGAGCGGGGCCCCGCGCGGCTGGAGATCGCGGCCGGGGAGTACGCCTACACCACACGGGACTTCGTCCATCTCGTCGAAGGCCCCGCCGCGGACTGTCTCCAGGCCGATGTCACCCGCTGCGGAGGCATCACCGGCGTACTGGAGGTGGCGGGCCTGGCGGCGGCCCATCACCCGGACCTGTCCGCCCACTGCGCGCCGGCGGTCTCGGCCCACGCGTTCTGCGCCGTGCGCCGGCTGCGGCACCTGGAGTACTTCCACGACCACGTACGGGTCGAGAGCCTGCTCTTCGACGGCACCCTGTCACCGGACGGCGGCGCCCTGCGTCCCGACACCGGCCGGCCCGGCCACGGCCTGGAGGTCAAGTGGTCCGACGCCGAGCGCTACCGCGTCCACGGGACACGGACCGCCTGACCCGGGCTGTCTGAGGAGAGTCGACACCGATGCCGAAGCCGTCCCGCCGGACGACCCGCGACATCCCGGCCACGCCCCTCCCGCAGATCCCCGGAGCACCGCGAGCGGTCAGTCACTATGGTGCCGGCTGCGCGCTCGGTGACATCGCGAGTGAGTGGATCGTCTTCGCCTGGACACTCGCTGTGGTCGGAAGGAATCCCTGCCGCGATCAGGGCCGACACCCTTTCGATCGTCGCCTTCCGGGTAAGGCCTGTTCCTCGAGCAGGCTGGTAAGGGCCGGGCTGAAGGAACGGATATGACATCGTCCAGCACACGCGATTCCCGGGGAGGCGAGACGGGATGACGAAGCGACGGGAGAAGCGGGTCCGCGCGGTCCGTCTTCGCCACGCTGAGGGAGACCTGCCGGTGTCGGCCTCTCACCCCAGAGGAACCCGGGGCGGCGAAGGTCGACCGCGTCCTGACCAGTGGCCCGCCGGCCCTCACTGTCGTAGAGCCGGAGTGCCGGACCGGCCTGGACGAGACGGAGATCGGACGCGCCGTCGCCTGGCACAGCGAACACGGTGGGGGGCGGACGCCGCAATGATGATGCTCCCGTCGGAGGGACCTCTTCCCATGCCATCGCAGTCTTCCGGACCGATACCCCGCAAGCACCGGCCATGATGTTCCTCAGGCGCGTCGACGCCTTCCAGAGACGGCACCGCTGGGTCGGGCTGCCGGTGGCCGTCGTGTACAAGTTCTACGACGATCAGGCCGCCTACCTCGCGGCCCTCCTCACCTACTACGGCTTCCTCTCCCTCTTCCCGCTGCTCCTGATCCTCTTCGCCGTCCTGAGCACCGTCCTGAGCGACGATCCCGCTCTGCGCCAGCGGATCACGGACTCGGCGCTGGGCGAGTTCCCGGTCATCGGGGACCAGCTCGGACAGAACATCCACTCCTTCCACAGCAGCGGGGCCGCGCTCGCCGTGGGCATCGCGGGCAGCCTCTACGGGTCCCTCGGCGTGGCACAGGCCGCGCAGTACGCGCTCAACAAGATCTGGGCGGTCCCCCGGCACGCACGTCCCGACCCCTTCCACTCGCGGGTGAAAGGCCTGCTGTTCCTGCTGCTCCTCGCCCTCGGACTGGCCGCGTTCACCCTGCTGTCGGTGGCGGCTTCGCAGAGCTACCTGTTCGGGGCGCCGCTGAAGGGCGCGAACCGGATCTTCGCCACCGTGGCGTCCGTGTGCCTGAACGCCGTTCTGCTCCTCCTGGGGTACCGGCTGCTGACCCACCGGGTGCTCCCGCTGCGCCGGCTGGCCGGCGTCGCACTGGGCGGGGCCTGCGCCTGGGAGGTGGTTCAGTGGGCGGGCTCCTACTACGTCAGTCACGTCCTGCGCGGCGCGACCGCGACCTACGGGATGTTCGGGATCGTCCTGGGCCTGCTCGCCTGGCTGTACGTCGGTGCGCTCATCTTCGTCACGGCGGCCGAAGTGGCGGCCGTCCGGGTGATGAGCCTGTGGCCGCGCAGTCTGCTCACTCCGTTCACCGACCGGGTGTACCTGAGCGCCGGGGACCGCCGTGCCTACAGGTCGTACGCCGCCACCGAGGCGTTCAAGGGCTTCCAGAAGATCAAGGTGCGTTTCGACGAACCACCGAAGCCCGTGCACGGGGAACCGCCGGACGACACGTCCTGAAGGAGACTTTTCCCGTCCGTCCCGCCCACCTCCGGGCGGGGGCGCCGCCACTGGGTGTGGCAGGGCGGTGCGCCCTCCGCAGATGCCAGGCGGGGACCGACGGCCTCGGGGAGGGGCTGGGGAAGCGGTTGGTACGGGGCCTTGTGCAGGAACTTGCTCCGAAGTGGTCGGGGCTGCGGCCTGGCGCGATAGAAAGGAGCTATGGCGGAGGGTGGAACCCCGATGGGGGACTTGGACGACGTGGACGCGGTCACGCGAGCGGTGCTGACCGCTTCCCGCTTGCTTGTGGCGGTCTCCGCCCGCTCGCTTGCCGAGGTCGAGGAGCGGGTCACCCTGCCGCAGTTCAGGATGTTGGTCGTGCTGGCGAGCCGTGGCGCCACCAAGCTGGTCGACCTGGCCGAGCTGTTGCAGGTCGCGCCGTCGACGGCCATGCGCATGGTGGACCGGTTGATCGCGGCGGGGCTCGCCGACCGGCAGCACAATCCCGCCAATCGCCGGGAGACCATGCTGCGGCTGACGGAGGAAGGACGGCGCACGGTCGAGACGGCGATGGCTCGGCGCAGGGCTGAGATCGCCGCCATCGTCCAACGCCTACGGCCGACGCAGCGTTTGGCGCTCGTGGAGGCGCTGGGCGCCTTCAACGAGGCCGGCGGTGAACCGCCCGCGTCGACTGGAGGGGTGGATCCGCACCCACTCGGCTGGGCGCTGGACCTTCCCGCGGGTCGGGAGGGATGACCGGTGCAGCGCTGCCGGCCCGTGACGCCGGTTGCCTTCGCGGTCGGCCCTCCACGATCGCGAGGCCTGACGATTGGGGAGTGCCCAGCCGCGTGCCGGGCACAGCCGGAGGGGTGCTGAGCCATCCTCCGGGGCAGTCCGGTCTCTGCCCGGCGTGCGAATGACCGACAGCTCCGTCGTCGCCTTCTCTGCGTGATCGTGTGGATGGCCGGCCCACCACAGTCACGCGGCGCACCGGTCACTCCAGGTCGTCCGTGTCCCGGTCGACGCCGGCGGGGCCGGGAGCCGGGCAAGACTGCCCTTGCTCAAACGGTTGGGCTTCCTCGGCCATGGTGTCTGCGGTGGCCTCAGCGGCGGAGCGGAGCCGGTTCCGGGCGGCCTTGCCGAGCGCGGCGGCAGCGGAGGCGTAAAGGCAGGTCGGCGTCACGGCGGCCCGTCCCCTCGGCATCACGGATCCGGCTCCCCGCAGCACTGCCTCGTGCGCGGCCCGGAGAGCCAGTACACCGCACGTGCCCGCGCCGGCGAGCAGCGCTCCACCGGCACCCAACCGCCTGAGAGCGCTCAGGGCCTCCTGCTGGATCGCCCTGACCTTCCGCCGGGCGAGGCCTGCGGTGTCCTCGGCCGGCCGGTTCGCCGCGTCCGCCACAGGGCCACCGGCCGACTCCTCACCGTCACGTCGCGGGTACATCGCACTCTCCTGTCTGCCATGGCACGAGCTGTGCAGCGGCCAGGGGACCGTCACCTGCTCACAAGGGCCGAGGCTTCGTTGCGCTGAGAATTGCTCGCCGGATCAACTCGTCGGTCTCGAGGTCTCGTTGGTGACAGATCCTGCCGCACTCGCCCTGCCTCATCCCCCGGCCGAGTGGGTGCTCAGCTGATCGGTGAGCGCCGCCGGATGTGGAACGCGCCCGAGGAGCGAGGGCACCCCGCCCACGAATCGCTGCAGAACCCCCGCGATGATCGGTCCCGGCCCCAGCGCAGCCCCGCCACATCAGCAGCGCGTCCGGCAAGAAAGCGCCGACATCTCGGGCGCACCGCGCGGTAGGAACAGGATTCTGTAGGTTCGGCGCCGCCCTGGCACTTGCTCGACCATGACCTGCGCGCGATCTGACCCCTGGGCGTTCGTCAACTCGTAGAGCGACTGTTCCCTCCTGGGGATGATGAACGAGACGCTTCGGAGGTGGTCTTCCGGCCGTTCCCGGTGAGGCGGCCGGTCGTGCCGGGGCATGTGCGTTCCGAGTGGTGTGCGGGCGGGGGTGCACAGGGTCGGCGTTCGCTCCGGTTTCAGGCATGTGCCAGGTAAACCGGTCACGCACGATTGGCCAGGATGTGCAACGAGGCACTTTGCCTGGTTCTTCGCGTGCGCTGTGATTTCTCCCTGCCGGAGTCGTCCGGGCCACATCTGTGCAACCCCGGCGCGGCGGCCACAAGGAGGTAGACAGCCGCACTTCGTCTCCATTCCGCACCGAACCACTTCGCTGAATGACAGCTCCGGGCAATGTGCCGGCACGCTCCCGCGACCGCTTCATGGGCCCGCTCGACAGTGCGCCGTTCAGCGAGCAGACAACCCCTGCCTGCCTGCCTGCCTGCCTGCCCGTCCGGGCCGTACCTCGCCCTTGTGATCGATGACCGGCAGGCCGTGCACCTCCGCTTGTCCGCTCGACGCGTGCCGCCTGCGTGCAGGTACGCACCGCCTTCCGTTCCTCAACTGCAAGGAGGGACCACATGCCGCACCTGTCCTCTTCTTCGTGGATCGCCGCTCTGCTGCCCCCTCGGAGACCGCGACCAAGCCCCGCGCCCCACGCCGCACACCGATCCCTTCCCTCCGACACCCGGCGTCGGAGCACACGGGCCCTCACCCGTGGCTTGGCTCCCGCAGTGGTGGGCCTGCTCCTGGCCATCGCCCCTCTGGCCACCTCGCGAGCGAGCGCTGCCGCGTCCCCCATCTGCCTGACCGGGTCGCTGGCGTTCGACCACCGCGACGCCGAGGCCGGGACCGCCAAGCCCTGGGTCACCTCACGGGCACGCAATGCCAACTGGGAACTGTGGGGTCAGACTTCGCCAGGTGCCGCCTCGCGCCTGCTGACGTCGGGACTCACCGGCGTCGGCGGTGGGGAATTCAACGCCTGCTACCAGGCCACCGGCCCCCTTCCCGAGCTCCACATGAGGTTCCTCTCCGCCAGCACACAGACCTGGCGCGTCATTCCGGACCGCCGGTCGACCACTCCGTACTCGTTCACCACCGCATCACTGACCGGCGTCTCCACCAGCCGGGACCTGGGAACGGTCAAGGTGCCCGGCTCGATCCAGGGTGCCTGGAACGTGGAGGACACGCTCAACCTGCTGTACTGGAAGCGCAGCAACCCCGTCTCCGGATGCTGGACCAGCCACCAGGCGAACGGTGCCTGCGAACAGCTCACCGTGGTCTGGGATCCGAACACCAGCGACGGTGGCTACTGGGACTACGGCAACACCAACTACGTCATCCTCGCCGGCGACATGCCCGACTCCCACCACCTGGTCCTGCACGAGGCAGGCCACTGGCTGCAGTGGCAGCTGTACAACCGCTGGTTCCCCCGGGTGACCAACTGCAACCCGCACTACATCAACAGGAGCAGCTCCACCACCTGCGCCTGGACCGAGGGATTCGCCGACGCGGTGGCCGCCTACGTCCTGGGCGACTACCGCTTCGTCTACCCCGACGGCAATTCCGCCAGTTTCGCCAACGGGCGCTCCACTTCCGGCTGGGACGCCGGTGACACCGTTCAGGGCCGGGTCGGCAGCTCCCTGCTCGACCTGTGGGCGGCGAACGGACCCGACGGCGGCAACTGGGACCGCACCATCCGTCTGATGACCGGCAACACCAGCACGGACTTCCGCGAGTACTTCCTGACCGACCGGCCCACCGCCTCGCCTCCCCTGAGTACCACGGGAACAGCCAAGGGCATCATCACCGGCCACACCATCGACTACTGAAGCGGTAACCGTCCACGGTATCGGCCGCGGACTGCCCTGGCCTGCCTGCCGACGCCCGGTCCCTGGCAGACCAGGGCTGCGGCAGGGGGCCAGTCGGCCAGGGGAGGCGTTGGGTGATACCGGTCCAGTGACGGGAACCCACAGCCTGCGCCGTAGAACTCGTCGGGCCGCGTCGGGTCGGCGAGGCAGGAGGAGTGATCGGTGTCCCGACGTGACGTGGTGCCTTGTGTTACTGTCATGCGTTTGCGTGGTCGTCGCGGTGGGCGATTCTGCTTGTTCGGTTCCGCTTGTGCGCGAGCTGTTCCCTCCTGCCGGGCCTTCCTCGGTACGTTTCCCTGCGGAAGGCTGTTCATGAAGCATCCCGACGACTCCGGCATCGCTGACGGCGTCCCCGCCCAGGCCGGAGTCAGGACTCCGGCGCTGCCGCCGGCCCTCTCCTTCGCCGATCTTGAGCTGCCGGCGGAAGTGCTGCGGAGACTGAGCGGACTCGGGGTGCGTGAACCCTTCCCGATCCAGGCCGCCACACTGCCCGATGCCCTCAAGGGCCGCGACGTCCTGGGACGCGGACGCACCGGATCGGGCAAGACACTCGCCTTCGGCCTGCCGCTGCTGACACGCACGGCCGGGCGGCGCGCGGCACCCAAGCAGCCCCTCGCCCTGATCCTCGTGCCCACGCGGGAGCTGGCCCAACAGGTCACCCAGGCGCTGGCGCCGTACGCCGAAGCGCTGCGGCTGCGGATGGCCACGGTCGTCGGCGGCATGTCGATCGGCCGGCAGGTCTCCGCGCTGCGCGAGGGAGCCGAGGTGCTCGTCGCCACCCCCGGACGCCTGCACGACCTGATCGAGCGCAACGCCTGCCGCTTGGGACGGGTGGGGGTCACCGTGCTGGACGAGGCCGACCAGATGTGCGACCTGGGATTCCTGCCGCAGGTTGTCGACGTGCTCGACCAGGTGCACCCCGACGGTCAGCGGATGCTGTTCTCGGCCACTTTGGATCGTGACGTCGATCAGTTGGTCCGCCGCTACCTCCACGATCCCGTCGTCCACTCGGTCGACCCGTCCGCGGGCACGGTCTCGACGATGGAGCACCACGTTCTGGTCGTCCACGGCCCTGACCGTTACGCCGTCACCACGGAGATCGCCGCCCGTGACGGCCGCGTACTGCTGTTCCTCGACACCAAGCACGCCGTCGACCAGCTCACCCGCCATCTGCGGGCCAGCGGGGTGCATGCCGGGGCCCTGCACAGCGGCAAGTCCCAGCCACAGCGCACGCGGACCCTGGCGCAGTTCAAGAGCGGTCAGATCACGGTTCTGGTGGCGACCAACGTGGCGGCCCGTGGCCTGCACGTCGACGACCTCGATCTCGTCGTCAACGTGGACCCGCCCACCGACCCGAAGGACTACGTGCACCGGGCCGGCCGCACCGCCCGCGCAGGTGAGACGGGCAGCGTGGTCACGCTCGTGCTGGCGGGCCAGCGCCGCGAGACGAGCCGCGTGATGGCCGAGGCCGGCATCGAGCCGACCGTCACCAAGGTGCGCTCGGGCGAGGCGGAACTGAGCCGGATCACCGGCGCCAAGGCTCCCTCCGGCACCCCGCTCGACGGCGGGCCCGCCGTCCCCCGGCCCAAGAACAGCAACGCCCCCTTCCGCGGCCTCGGCACCAGCAAGGGCACCTCCCGCGGTGTCGGCGGCAAGTCCCGAAAGGCCGGCGAGGCACGCAAGCTCGCCGAGGCCCGCAAGGCCGCCCTCGTACGACGCAACGGCTGAGAGCCGTGGCCCCGTCAGCGGTTCTCCTGGCCACGGGATCGACAGCCCGCGGCCAGGCCCTGATCCCGTCCCGCGTTTCCCTCACGAAGCGAACGCCCCCGGCCTCGAGAAGGAAACCCGACAAAGCGGAGCAGGATGACGATGCCGGCGTCCCGCACCTCGCCCGGCATGACAAGCTGTGCTGGCCCACCCCCGAACCCAGGAGGTCACCATGACTGAAGAGCCCGTCATCACGGAAGGTTCGGAGCCGGCTGCCCCCGAGACGTCCCCTCTGTCGCCGGACAGCGACGGCAACTACGACCTCAAGCGCAAGTTCCGTGAAGCCCTGGCGCGCAAGCGCGGTGCGCAGGCGGAGGCGGCAGACGTCGCCGCCAACCCGGATGCGTCCAAGGTGCGTGCGGCGCACGGCCCGGCCGCGAGCCAGCGGTCGTTCAGGCGCAAGAGCGGCGGCTGAGTCGATCAGTCCCGCACTCCGGCCGCCTCACCGGCACTCCGCGCCCTGTCCACTGGCGCGTCCGGTGCCGTGGCCCGCAACGCGCGCATGTCCATGTGCGCGTTGCGGGTGAGGCGTAGCCGGCGGTCTCGCTTGCGGGCGGGCCCCACCGCGGCCGGCGCGGGTCGGTGGCACCGCCGCACCGGCATCACCGGTCAGCACCTCCGGCCGCCGACGTTGCACGGTGGCAGGGACGTACGGGACGGCCCGGCGCGATGCAGGCGCACCTGGCGGTCCCCGTCGCCGTCATGACCGGAGCGCCCGAATCACTGGTCGTTCCGGGCTGAGTGCCCTGCCTCGTCCGAGGGCACTCACCCGCGCCCCGCGCCCGCCCTGCGCCCGGCAGACCCCGGCGGCCTGGCGCCGGCGCGGTACGGCTCCCCCCGGTCGTTCGCGGAGGAGGACAGCTGTGCTCGCGGTCGCGGACCAGGCGCCGGTGCACCATCAAGATCCCGTACGTCTGCTCGCCCGTTCACGGCCGGCTCCGTGAGTGGCTGCTGCGGAGGGGCAGGGCGCCACCAGGCAACTACCCTTCGCCATCGCGTCGATCAGGACGATCCGCGAGCAGCGGACGTGAAACAGCTCAGTGTACAGTGAAGACCGCCCTTGACCTGTACAAAGCAGGCAGGGAGCCGTCTTCCAGGAGTCCAACATGCTGCGCACCATGTTCAAGTCCAAGATCCACCGCGCCACCGTCACCCAGGCCGACCTGCACTACGTGGGATCCGTGACCATCGACGCCGACCTTCTCGACGCGGCCGACCTGCTGCCCGGGGAACTGGTGCACATCGTCGACGTCACCAACGGGGCCCGGCTGGAGACGTACGTCATCGAGGGCGAGCGCGGGTCCGGGGTGATCGGGATCAACGGGGCCGCGGCCCACCTGGTGCACCCCGGGGACCTCGTGATCATCATCAGTTACGCCCAGGTCACCGACGCGGAGGCCCGCGCGCTGCGGCCCCGGGTCGTGCATGTCGACGCCGGCAACCGGATCGTGTCCCTCGGCGCCGACCCGTCCGAGCCGGTGCCCGGGTCGGACCAGCAGCGCAGCCCGCAGGCCGTAGGGGCCTGACCGGCCGGCCGGCCGGCGGAGCGGCGACAGGACCAGGAGCGTGGGTGCCATGAGCGAAACGGAGATCCGCGACGACCGCGCGGCGGGCCGTCTGGAGGCCGTCGGCGGCGGTGAAGTCGTCGGTCGCATCGAGTACTTCGTGCTGGAGGCGCCCGCGCGCGCCCTGGTCCCCGTCCACACCGTCGTCGAGCCCGCCCACGAGGGCAGGGGCATCGCCGGGTCGCTCGCCCGCGAGCTGTACGCCCTCGCCGAGCGCGAGGGCGTCCCGGTGGCCCCGCTGTGCCCGTACGTCGTGCAGTGGGCCGAACGCCACCCCGAAGTGGCCCCGCCGGCCGAACCGGGCCTGCTGTCGGCCGCCAAGGACTGGCTGCGGGCCCACCCGGAACGGTTCTGAGCGGGCAGACGCTGCTCCCGGGCCCCGG
The DNA here is from genome assembly GCF_055639035.1 of Streptomyces sp. NPDC107654. Lineage (NCBI taxonomy): Bacteria > Bacillati > Actinomycetota > Actinomycetes > Kitasatosporales > Streptomycetaceae > Streptomyces > Streptomyces sp. NPDC107654. The sequence goes on along the minus strand of NZ_JBVKBI010000016.1, from coordinate 93,212 downwards.
CCTCCGCCCCATGCGGCCCCGTGTCGCCGGGCCCACACGGGGCCACCCGCCCGGACCCCTTCGGTGCTGCCGTCGGGTGAGTGGCCGCGCTGCCGAAGGGTAGGCGGGGGAGTAGTCCAGAGGCGACGTCCCGTGAACGTCTCGTGACTGCCCGGAGGACACCATGACGAACCCGCACCCCGACCCGGTCCCGCCGGGCCCGACACCGGGCCCGGGCCCGCAGCCGACCCCGCCGGACCCGTACCCCTCGCCGGTCCCGCCGCCGGAACCGGGACCGCAGCCCACCCCGCCCCCGCCGGGCCCCACCCCGACCCCGCCACCGGCCCCGCCGCACCCCGGTCCGCCGGGGCCCTCGCCCTCTCCCTCACCCATCCCGCCGGGCCCCGAACCCGTACCCGATCCGGAACCGGGCCCGCCCCTCACCTGAGACGGCCCGGGTGCTCGACGTGCTCGAAAGAGGGCACGGTGCAGTGCCGATGCGCGGCTCGGTCACGTGCCACGAACAGGCGCCCCGCCCCGCGCCCCACCGCGGCCCCGGCGGCCCGTCGGCGAACATCTTCGGCCGGGTCTGCCCTCCCTCGTCGAGACGACCGGCTCGCACGGAAGGGGGGCGATGATGGGCCAGGGAGCGTTTCCGCCGCGTGACACGAACAGGCGCCCCGCCCCGCGCCCCACCGCGGCCCCGGCGGCGCACACCTTCGGCCGGGTCTGCCCCCCTCGCCGGGGCGACCGGCACGCACGAAAGGGGGGCGATGAAGGGCCGGTGAGCGCTTCCGCCGCGTGACACGAACGGCCGCGCCCGCCCCGCACCCCACTACGCCCCGGAAGGGGCTCCGTCGGGCGAGGCCCGGCCGGTCGGACGCCTCCGGCCCCCGGGGCCTTCCCCCGTCGCGCCCGTCAGGTCCCCATCAAGCCCCCAACAGGTCCCCGACAGGTCCCCACCAGGTCCCGCCAAGGTGCCCGTCGGAGACTCGCCACGTACCGTCAGGCGGACGCCTCCGAGCGGTCCCCGCCCCACAGCGTGTGGAACGAACCCTCCCGGTCCACCCGCCGGTAGGTGTGCGCCCCGAAGAAGTCCCGCTGGCCCTGCGTCAGGGCCGCCGGCAGGCGCGGCGCCCGCAGTGCGTCGTAGTAGGCCAGCGCCGCCGCGAAGCCGGGCGTCGGTACCCCCTGGCGGGTCGCGGCGATCAGGACCTCGCGCCAGTCGTCCTGCGCGTCGGCGATCTCCCGTGCGAACGTCTCGTCCGACAGCAGGCTCGGCAGGTCGCCCCGGGCGTCGTACGCGGCGCGGATGCGGTCCAGGAAGGCCGCGCGGATGATGCAGCCCCCGCGCCAGATCGAGGAGACGGCGCCGAGGTCGATGTCCCAGCCGTACTCCTCGCTGCCCGCGGCGATCTCGTGGAAGCCCTGCGTGTACGACACGATCTTGGACGCGTACAGGGCCTGCTCCACCCGGTCCGCGAAGGCCGCCGCCTCCGACTCGCCCAGCGGGGCCGGCTTCGGCCCGGCCAGGTCCCGCGACGCGGCCCGCAGCTCGGCGTGGCCGGACAGCGAACGGGCGAAGACCGCCTCCGCGATTCCGGACACCGGAACGCCGAGGTCCAGCGCGATCTGCACGGTCCAGCGGCCGGTGCCCTTCTGCTCGGCCTGGTCCACCACCACGTCCACGAACGGCTTGCCGGTGGCCTCGTCCACGTGGGACAGCACCTCGGCGGTGATCTCGATCAGGTAGGAGTCGAGCCGGCCGGTGTTCCAGTTGCGGAAGATGTCCGCGATCTGCGCGGGCTCGTACCCGGCGACGTCGCGCAGCAACTGGTACGCCTCGCCGATCAGCTGCATGTCGGCGTACTCGATGCCGTTGTGGACCATCTTCACGAAGTGCCCGGCACCGTCGGGGCCCACGTGCGTCACGCACGGCGCGCCGTCGGCGGCCTTCGCGGAGATCTTCTCCAGCATCGGGCCCAGCGAGTCGTACGACTCCGGAGAACCGCCCGGCATGATGCTCGGGCCGTTCAGCGCGCCCTCCTCGCCGCCGGAGATGCCCGCGCCGACGAAGTGGATGCCCCGCTCGCGCAGCTCCCGCTCCCGGCGACGGGTGTCCGCGAAGTGCGCGTTGCCCCCGTCGATGATCATGTCGCCGGGCTCCAGCAGCGGGGCGAACTCCTCGATCACCGCGTCCGTCGGGCCGCCCGCCTTGACCATGACGACCAGGCGGCGCGGACGCTCCAGGGCCGCCACGAACTCCTCGGCGGTCTCGGCCGCGACGAAGTCGCCCTCGTGCCCGAACTCCTCCACCAGCGCCTTCGTCCGGGACACCGTACGGTTGTGGACGGCGACCGTGTACCCGTTGCGCGCGAAGTTCCGGGCGAGGTTGCGGCCCATGACCGCGAGGCCCGTGACGCCGATCTGCGCTGAAGTGCTCATACCGCCTGCTCCCTGGTTGCCTCGTGTACTACGGCTCCGTCAGTACGGGTCCTCGCCCATCCTGACGTGCCGCTACGGCGAGCGCACATCCGACCCGCCACGCATGAGTACGCGGCGCGACCGCCTTCCGCCTCAGTCACCGGCCCGCCGGCTCGGGCAGGGGCCGCTTCCGGCCAACTGGCTTCGGTGCCAGGCCGGTTTCCTGTCTTGTCATGGCCTGTTCGTGGCGCTTACTTTTGCCGCTCCTGACGCATGCCGAGGGGAATTCGGACATGGCCGTACGCGGCCGGCATCGCCGGTACCAGCCGAACAGGATCAACCGCGCCTCACTCACCGTCACGGCGGGCGGCGCCGGCCTGGCGCTGCCGCTGGTCGCCGCCGGCACCGCGGACGCCGCCGACGCGGCCACCTGGAACAAGGTCGCCGCCTGCGAGTCCAGCGGCAACTGGAGCATCAACACCGGCAACGGCTTCTACGGCGGGCTGCAGTTCACCCAGTCCACCTGGGAGGCGTACGGCGGCACCCGGTACGCACCGCGCGCCGACCTCGCCACCCGCGCCGAGCAGATCACCGTCGCCGAGAAGGTCCTGGACGGGCAGGGGCCGGGCGCCTGGCCGGTGTGCTCGGGTCGGGCCGGGCTGGCCCGGGGCGGCGGCGACCCGGACGTGCACACCGAGACCGCCGCCACCCGCCCCGCGCAATCCGCGCCCGCCCGGTCCCGCTCGGTCAAGGACGTACAGCCGCAGACCACCCCGCAGTCCCGGGCCGGCCGGGCCGAGATGTACACGGTGGTGCACGGCGACACCCTCTCCGGCATCGCCGGCGACCACCGTGTGCCGGGCGGCTGGCGGGCGCTGTACACGGGCAACCGCGCCACGATCGGCGCCGATCCCGACATGATCCTGCCGGGTCAGAGACTCAGCCTGAGCGGCGGCCACACCCACACCGCGCCCCCCAAGTCGCCGAAGCGGAAAGCCCCTTCGGAGCACCCCACCACGCACCGCACGGCGCCCCCGGCCCGGCACGCCCTCGTCGCCCCGGTGACCGCGTCCGTCGGAACCGGCTACCACGTCGCCGGATCCCACTGGTCGAAGGGGTACCACACCGGCGTCGACTTCCTCGTGCCGACCGGCACCTCCGTCAAGGCGGCGGCGGCCGGGCGGGTGGTGGCCGCGGGCTGGGGCGGCTCGTACGGCTACCAGGTGGTGATCCGGCACTCCGACGGCCGCTACACGCAGTACGCCCACCTCTCGGCCATCGCCGTGCGGGCCGGCCAGACCGTCGCCACGGGCCAGCGCATAGGCCGCTCCGGTGCCACCGGGAACGTCACGGGCCCGCACCTGCACTTCGAGGTGCGGACGGGGCCCGGGTTCGGCTCGGACGTCGATCCGCTCGCCTACCTCAGGGCCGGCGGCGTCAGGATCTGACGGCGGGGAAAGGATCTGACGGCGGCGTCAGGATCTGACGCGGGCGCGCTGCCGGTCCCGGACCGGCAGCGGTACGTGGAAGCTCGCGGACAGCGGCATGTACGGGGCGGGGAGCGCTCCGCCGGCCGGCGCTCCCGTGCCCGCCCCGCTCCCGGCCGGGGCCGGCAGGAGCAGCTCGCCGAGCACCGTCGCGGCCGACCCGGCTCCCGCCTCCACGCCCGTCTCGACGCCGGCCTCGGCACCCCCCGCCCGGCCCGCCGTGCCGTGCGCGGCCCCGCGCTGCCGGGGCACGCCGGTGCGTGGCCCCGCCGCCGCGCCCGGGGTGGCCGACGGTTCGGCAACCGCCGGCCCCTCCGCTACGGCGAAGGCGCCGGCCGGGAAGAGCACGGCAGGCGCCGAGGCCGAGACGGGTGCGGCCGCCGGGGTGACCGGGCCCGGTGTGGCTGAGGCAGGGCCGGCCTCCGCCGCCGCCGGGGCCGGTGCGGTGGTGGCCGGCGTCGCCGTGGGCTCCATCCGCTCCGTCGTCAGCATAACCAGGCCGCCCGCCGCCACCACTCCGCAGCCCAGTGCGAGGACCGTGCCCGTGGTGCCGTAGCGGAACGTCTCGCCGAACATGAGGATGCCGACGGCCGCCGCCAGCACCGGATTGGCCACCGTCAGCGTGGCCAGCGGGGCGGCGAGGCCGCCGCCACGGTAGGAGGCCTGGGACAGCAGCACGCCGGCCGCCGCGAACACGCCGATGACCGCGAGCGAGGAGAGACCGCCCAGGCCGATGCCCTCGGTCCAGTCGACGGCCACGGTCTTGGTGAACACGGAGGACATGCCGAAGGCGATGCCGGAGGCGGTGGCGAGCAGCACGCTGCGCACCGCGGGATGCCGGTGCACGGCCAGGCCCGCGCACATCAGCGCCGCCACCGCTCCGCCGGTGGCCAGCGCGACCACCAGCCGCTGGGCCGGGTCGAGGGAGTGCGCGGAGGAGGAGCCGACCAGGGAGAGCAGACCGGCGAGCCCCGCCGTGGCCATGAGGGCGCCCCGCCAAGCGGTCGCGCCGGCCCGGCGGCCCACGCACAGCGCCGCCATCGGCAGAGCGAAGACGATGGTCAGCGCGCCGAGCGGCTGGACCAGGCTGAGCGGCCCGTAGGCGAGTGCCACGACGTGCAGCACACCGCCGAGACCGTTGAGTGCGAGCGCACCCCACCAGCCGGGCCGGTGCAGCGGAAGGTACCCGCCGTCGGGGCCGGAGACCGCGACCTGCTCCTGCACGATCGCTCCGCCCGCGTAGGCGAGGGCGGAGACGAACGACAGGAGCACGGACAACGCCACGGCGCTCATCGGTGTCTCCTCTGCGTGCGCCGGGCGTCCCGGGCCCGGTGCGGCGTGCGGTCGGCTTCCATGGTCACCACTCTGCCCGCCCGCGCACTCCCCGTCGTCGTACCTGAGCACGCAATGCGTCCTACTGCCGATGGAGTACACCGGCCAGGTGATCATCCCCTGGAGGGGGGACGTCGGGCGGGCACCCGCCCGGCCGCCCCCGCGAAGCGCCTGGTACGAGTACCTGTCGTGGACCTCGACCCCGAACTCGCAGCGCTGCGCCCGCTGGGCGGCTTCTTCGTCCTGCGCACCCTCCCGGACACGGCCGCGGCCGCCGGGCCACCGCGGCTGCCCACCCTCGCGGACGGCTATGCCGGGGACGCCCCGGACGGTCAGAGCGATCCGGTGGCCTCGCGCGTCGCCACCGTCGCCGAACGGCTGCGCACCGCCGAGCCGCGGGTCGCCGCCTCCCTCGCCCACCAGGGACTGGCCGCCCGGCTCTGGTCGGTGGCCCTCGGCTGCGCCGTCCTGTACGGCCGGCTGCCCGACCTGGATCCGCGCCTGCTGCGCTGGGACGCCCGCGCCACCGCCCCCGACGACCTGTGGCTCACCGAGCTGCGCCCGCTGTCCGGGGACGCGGCCGCCCTCACCGCCACCGTGCTGCACGCCCATCTGGAGCCGCTGGCCGCGACCCTGGGCGCACGCTACGGCGTCGCGGCGGGCCTCTTGTGGGGCAACGCGGGCTCCGCGCTCGCCGCGACCGCCCGGGAGCTGGGCCGCTGGGCCCGCGCCCACGGCCGTACCGACGTCGCGGCCCGTGCCCGCGCCCTCACCGCCGAACTCTTCGCGCACCCCCTGCTGAACGCCACCGGCACCCGCACCGGCACCGCCTTCCGGCGCCGCAGCTGCTGCCTGTACTACCGCGTCCCCGGCGGCGGGCTCTGCGGCGATTGCTGCCTGACCCGCCCGCCCCGCCCCTTCCCGCGCTCTTCCCCGGGCGGCGCATCTGGGTGACCATGAAGGGGACCTGCCGCCGAAACCAAGGGGTTGCCGGGTGCGAGTGGGACTGCTGAGCCGGGAGTACCCCCCGGACGTGTACGGCGGCGCGGGTGTCCATGTGGAGTTCCTCGCCCGCGAGTTGACCGCCCTGGTGGACCTGGAGGTGCACTGCTGGGGCGAAGGCCGCGGGGTCGGCGTCGTACGCCACCGCCCCTGGTCCGTCCTCGACGGCGCCAATGACGCGCTGCGCACCTTCTCCGTGGACCTCGCCATGGCCGCCGCCCTCGAAGGCCGTGAACTCGTCCACTCCCACACCTGGTACGCGGGCCTCGCCGGCCATGTCGCCAAGCTCCTGTACGGCATCCCGCACGTGGTCACCGCCCACTCGCTGGAGCCGCTGCGCCCCTGGAAGGCCGAGCAACTCGGCGGCGGATACGCGCTGTCGGGCTGGGCCGAGCGCACCGCGATCGAGGCCGCCGACGCGGTGATCGCCGTGTCCGGCGCCATGCGGGAGGACATCCTCGCCTGCTACCCGGCCCTCGACCCCGCGCGGGTGCACGTCGTGCACAACGGCATCGACACCCGGCTCTACCGGCCCGACCACGGCACCGACGCGCTCACCCGGCACGGCATCGACCCCGACCGCCCGTACGTCCTGTTCGTCGGCCGGATCACCCGGCAGAAGGGCGTGCCCCATCTGCTGCGGGCGGTACGGGACATCGACCCCGGCGCCCAGGTCGTGCTGTGCGCGGGCGCGCCCGACACCCCGGAGATCGACCGGGAGTTCCAGGAGCTGTTCGAGGAACTGCGCCGGGCCCGGGAGGGCGTGTTCTGGATCCCGCAGATGCTGCCGCGCACGGAGGTGATCCAACTCCTCACGCGGGCAGCGGTGTTCGTCTGCCCCTCGGTGTACGAGCCGCTCGGCATCGTCAACCTGGAGGCGATGGCCTGCGGCACACCGGTCGTCGCGTCCCGGGTGGGAGGCATACCGGAGGTCGTGGCGGACGGCCGTACCGGTCTGCTGGTCGAGGCGGACGACGACTTCGTCCCCGGGCTCGCCCGCGCGCTGGACACGGTCCTCGCCGATCCGGAGGCGGCGCGGCGGATGGGGGAGGCCGGACGGGCGCGCGCGGTGGGGGAGTTCGGCTGGGACGCGGTGGCCCGCCGTACGGCGGGGCTGTACGAGGAGGTGCTCAAGCAGGCTTAGTCCGGTCTGCTCGGGGCAACCATGGTTCAACCACGGTGAGGGGAGCGGGCCATGCGTCGCGGAGGGCCTTCCGTACTCGGGATCGTGCTGGCGGGCGGCGAGGGCAAGCGCCTGATGCCGCTGACCGCGGACCGGGCGAAACCGGCCGTCACCTTCGGCGGCACCTACCGGCTCGTCGACTTCGTCCTGTCCAACCTCGTCAACGCCGACGTGCTGCGCATCTGTGTGCTCACCCAGTACAAGTCGCACTCGCTGGACCGGCACATCACCACCACCTGGCGGATGTCCAGCCTGCTCGGCAACTACGTCACCCCGGTCCCCGCCCAGCAGCGCCTCGGCCCGCGCTGGTACCTGGGCAGCGCCGACGCGATCCTGCAGTCCCTGAACCTGGTCCACGACGAACAGCCCGAGTACGTCGCCGTGTTCGGCGCCGACCACGTCTACCGCATGGATCCGCGGCAGATGCTCGCGCAGCACATCGAGGGCGGTGCGGGGGTGACGGTGGCCGGCATCCGGGTGCCGCGCGCGGAGTCCTCCTCCTTCGGGGTGATCACACCGGGCACGGACGGCCGTACCGTCGAGCGCTTCCTGGAGAAGCCCGCCGACCCGCCGGGCCTGCCGGACGACCCGGAGTGCGTGTTCGCCTCGATGGGCAACTACGTCTTCACCACCAAGGCCCTGATCGAGGCGCTGCACCGCGACGCCGAGGACAGCCAGTCCGTGCACGACATGGGCGGCTCGATCCTGCCCCGGCTGACCGCGCGCGGCGAGGCGCAGCTGTACGACTTCAGCGACAACCACGTGCCCGGCGAGACCAGCCGCGACCAGGGCTACTGGCGGGACGTGGGCACCCTGGACGCCTACTACGAGGCGCACATGGACCTGATCGCCGAGCGTCCCGCGTTCAACCTCTACAACCGCCAGTGGCCTATCTACACGCACTCCTACCAGCTGTCCCCGGCCCGCTTCAACGCGGGCGGCATCGCGAGCGAGTCCATCATCAGCGCGGGCTGCCTGATCCGCGGCCAGGTCACCCGGTCCGTGCTGTCGCCGGGCGTACGGGTCGACCCGGGCGCGGTCGTGCAGGGCTCGGTGCTGCACGACAACGTGCACGTGGGCCGGGGCGCGGTCGTGCGTGGTGCCGTGCTGGACAAGAACGTCGAGGTGCCGCCCGGCGCGACGATCGGCGTCAACCCGGAGCGCGACGCCGAGCTGTACACCGTCTCCAAGGGCGGTGTCATCGCGCTGGGCAAGGGGCAGCGGGTGCCGTAGCGGACTTGGGGCCGACGGCGCGTCCGCTGCCTTCGCACTCGTGTTCCGTCCCCGGCGACCAGCATGGCCTCAAGGGCTTCTGACCTCCCCTCAAGCCCGTGTCCTCACGCTCGCGCGCGACGCGTTCCATGGAAATATCCACGAATGCCCGGGTTTTCGGCCTCCGCCGTTCAGGATGCAGCCAACGATGTCCAACCTGCGGAGGTCATCCGACATGAGAGGGACCCGGCGCACGCGGCTCTGCCTGGCCGGGGTGATGGCAGCGTCGGCGCTGATCGCCACCCCCGCCGCACGAGCCGCCGAGCGGACCGACGGCCACCTCACCGACCTGGTCAACCCGTTCATCGGGAGCCAGAACGAGGGCAACACCTTCCCCGGCGCGGCCGTGCCCTTCGGCATGGTGCAGCTTTCCCCGGACACCGGGCACAGCACCGGCTACGACTACGCGCAGAACCGTGTCCGGGGCTTCTCCCTGGTCCACCTCTCGGGCGTGGGCTGCCGCATCGGCGGGGACCTGCCCGTGCTGCCCACCACCGGCGACGTCACCCGGACGGACTACGCCCGGTACGCGGCGGGCTTCTCGCACGACGACGAGGAGGCGAGCCCGGGCTACTACCGGGTCGGCCTCGACTCCGGCATCCGCGCCGAGCTCACCGCGACCGCCCGCACCGGCGTACAGCGCTACACCTTCCCGGCCACCGACCGGGCCAACGTCCTGCTGAACGCCGCCCAGTCGCTGCACAAGCCGGTGAGCAGCACGGTGCGCGTCCTGGACGACCGCACCGTGCTCACCGAGATCACCGGCCACGGCTTCTGCCGGGACACCGGCCCCTACACGGTCCACACGATCACCCGCTTCAGCCGCCCCTTCACCGCCTACGGCACCTGGGACGGCGGGACCGTCACCCCGGGCGCCCGCAGCGGGTCCGGCGGCGCCTACGTCCGCTTCGACACCACCCGGGACCGCACGGTGGAGGCGACCACGGCCCTGTCGTACGTCGACGCGCGCGGCGCCGCGGCCAACCTGCGGGCCGAGGGCGGCCGGTCCTTCGACGCCGTACGCCGGCGGGCCCGCGAGGAGTGGGAGCGCCGGCTCGCCGCCGTCCGGGTGCGCGGCGGTACGCCCACGCTCCGCCGCACCTTCTACTCCTCGCTGTACCGGTCGTACCTCGCGCCCAACATCGGCAGCGACGCGGACGGCCGCTACCTCGGCTGGGACCGACGTACCCACCGCGCCCGCGGCTTCACCTACTACCAGAACTGGTCGCTGTGGGACACCTACCGCACCCAGGCCCAGCTGCTCGCGCTGCTCGCCCCGCGCGAGGCACGGGACATGGCCCGGTCGGTGGTCGCGGTCGACGAGGACGGCGGGTGGCTGCCCAAGTGGGGCTACGGGCCGGTCGAGACGAACATCATGAGCGGTGACCCGGTCACCCCGTTCCTGACCACCGCCCACCGGATGGGGCTGCTGAAGGGCTTCGAGGAGCGGGCCTACCGGGCGCTGCGGAAGAACGCCGACGGCGTGCCGCCCGCCGCGTACCCGGGCATCGGGCGGGAGGCCAACGCCGAGTACATCGCCGACGGCTTCGCGCCGTACGTCAAGGACCGGCCGTACGCCAAGATGGGCGACTCCGACTACCACCACGGCGCCTCCGTCACCCTGGAGTACGCGCTCGCCGACGGGATGCTCGCCCAGATGGCCCGCGACCTCGGGCACCGGGACGACGCGGCCCGGTACGCCGCCCGCTCGCGGAACTACCGGAACGTCTTCGACCCCGCCACCGGCTTCTTCCGCGCCCGCGACGCCTCCGGCGCCTTCACCGGCTCGCCCGACCCGGCCCGCGGCACCGGCTTCCACGAGGGCACGGCCTGGCAGTACCAGTGGCTCGTCCCGCAGGACATCCCCGGCATGGTCGGCCTGATCGGCGGGACCCGCGCGGCCAACGACCGTCTGGACGCCTTCTTCGCCTACGACCGGCTGCTCGCCGACCCGGTGAGGACCGCCCGCGAGGTGTGGGTGCACGGCGACCCGTACGCCTACTACAACGCCGCCGTGTACAACCCGATGAACGAGCCGGACCTCATCGCCCCCTACACCTACCTCTCCACCGGCCAGCCCTGGAAGACCACGGACGTGGTGCACGCGGCGCTCGGCCTGTTCACCGACAGCCCGGCCGGCATGACCGGCAACGACGACCTGGGCACCATGTCCGCCTGGCACGTCCTGTCGTCCATCGGCCTCTTCCCGGTCCAGCCCGGCTACGACACCTGGGGCCTGACCACCCCCGTCTTCGACCGCGTCGACCTGACCCTGGACCGCCGCTACTGGCCCGCCGGCCGGCTGACGGTGACCGCGCCCGGTACCTCGGCCGCCGACCGCTACGTCCAGTCCGTCCACACGGACGGCAGACCGAACGGCCGCACCTACCTGACCACCGGCGCCCTACGTTCCGTGCGCTCGCTCGCCTTCACGGTCGGCCCGCGCCCGTCGGAGTGGGGTACGTCACCCGAAGCGGCGCCCCCCGTCCTGAGGTGACCACAGCCGTCGCCTGCGTCCCGTCCCCGTCACCGGCGGCGGGACTTAACCTGCCCTTAACTGAGCGTAGCCTGATCGTACTTGACCGTAATCGCCCAGCGGGGATTGACTGCTGATCCACCCCTTGTCGACGCGTGAGGCAAGCCCTTGACTTCCGACCTGCTCACTCCCCTCGACCTGGCCTTCTGGAACATGGAGTCCGACCGGCACCCGATGCACCTCGGCGCGCTCGGCGTCTTCGCCGCGCACTCGCCCACGGCCGGGGCCCACGCCGCCGACCTGCTCGCCGCCCGCGCCGCCGCCGTCCCCGGCCTGCGCATGCGCATCCGGGACCTCTGGCAGCCGCTCGCCTTCGGCGGCGCCGCCCGCGAGACGGCCCCGGACTTCGACCCGCTCGACCATGTACGGCTGCACGCCCCGACCGGCGACTTCCACGCGGCCGCCGGCCGGCTGATGGAGCGTCCGCTGGAACGCGGCCGGCCCCCGTGGGAGGCGCACGTCCTGCCCGGCGAGGACGGGCTGTCCTTCGCCGTCCTCTTCAAGTTCCACCACGCCCTCGCCGACGGGCTGCGCGCCCTGAGGCTCGCCGCCGGGATCCTGGACCCCGTCGACCTGCCCGAGCGCGCGCCCCGTGCCGCCGAGCCGCCGCAGAGCAGGCTCTCCGACGTCCGCCGGCTGCCCGCATTGGTCCCCGGGCTGGTCCGGGGAGCACTGTCCGACATGGGCCGCGCCCTGGACATCGGCGCCTCCCTCGCCCTGTCCACCCTCGGCATGCGCCCGACCGCCGCGCTGACCTCCGCGCCCAGCGGCACCCGCCGCACCGCCGGGGTCGTACTCGACATCGACGACGTGCACCGGGTGCGCAAGAGCGCAGGCGGCACCGTCAACGACGTCCTCATCGCCGTCGTCGCCGGTGCGCTGCGCCGCTGGCTGGACGAGCGCGGCGACGGCAGCAAGGGAGTGGCGCCGCGCGCCCTGATCCCCGTCTCCCGGCGCCGCCCGCACACCGCCCAGCCACCGGGGAACCGGCTCTCCGGCTACCTGATACGGCTCCCGGTCCACGAGCCCGATCCCCTCGGCCGCCTCGAAGCGGTGCGGACCGCGATGCTCCGCAACAAGGACGCGGGGCCGAACCGGGGCGCCGGCGCGGTCGCGCTGCTCGCCGACCACGTACCGGCGCTCGGCCACCGGCTCGGCGGACCGCTGGTCGGCCAGGCGGCCCGGCTCTGGTTCGACATCCTCGTCACCAGCGTGCCCCTGCCCGGGCTCGGCCTGCGCCTCGGCGGCCACGAGCTGACCGAGGTGTACCCCCTGGCTCCCCTGGCCCCCGGCCAGGCACTGGCGGTCGCGATCTCCACGTACCGCGGACGCGTGCACTACGGCCTGGTCGCCGACGCGGAGGCCGTACCCGACCTGGACCGGTTCGCGCACGCGGTGTCGACGGAGGTGCGGACCCTGCTGACCGTGTGCGAGGGCTGAACCCCGGGGCCACGGTGCCCACCCGCCCACCCGGGTGCGGGCGGCCCCTGTGGGGCGTGCTCGCCGTCGTCGGCCCGCGGGTGTGTGGGGGAGGGGCGGCGGGTGCGGGCGCCGGGTCCCGGGGCCCTCGTAGTGCGCCGCAGGCCTTCCGTGGGGGGCGCGGATCCCGCCCGGTGAGGGGGCTGTCCCACCGCGGCGGCCCACCTCGCCGTACGGGGCGCGGATCCCGCCCGGTGAGGGGGCTGTCCCACCGCGGCGGCCCACCTCGTCCCACGTGCCGCCCCCGGCCTCGCCACGGCGGCCCCTCCCCGCTCGTGCGCCGCAGTGGTCGCACCGGCGCGCACGCTCCGGGCAGGCCGTCCCCGCCCGTCGGCGGTGGGAGCCGCCTGCCCTCGGGCCAGCGGTTTGGTTCCCCGGGGTGGAGGTCCGTAAAATCCGCTGTTCGAAAGCGGGCGCGAGTCGGAGCGCTGCGCGGTATCAGGGAAGCGGCAGCGCGATGACGGTGACAGAGGACGGCTCGGCGTCCATGGACATGCCCACGGACACCTCCGTGGACGAGGTGGTCCACGGGCCCGGCATCGACCCCGAGCGCCTGGCCGTCTGCCTGAGCGTGCTGGAGGAACTGGACCGGCTGGAGGTCGACCACCCCGACGCGATCACGGTGCGCCGGGCCACCTCGCACCTCTACCGCGTGGTCAAGCAGCGCCGCCGCCAGGAGCGCCGCGCCGCCAAGACCGCCCACGACCGCGCCGTCACCGAGGCCACCGCCACCGGCTCGGCCGAGCGCATCGACGACGAGACCGAGGGCATCCTGCCCTCCTCCAAGGTCGAGGCCGGCAGGATCGCGGGCATACTCCAGCGTCCGCGCTCCTGCTACACCTGCAAGACGCGGTACGTGGAAGTCGACTACTTCTACCACCAGCTCTGTCCCGACTGCGCCCGTCTCAACCGGGCCAAGCGCGACGCCCGTGCCGACCTCACCGGCAAGCGCGCCCTGCTCACCGGCGGCCGGGCCAAGATCGGCATGTACATCGCCCTGAGGCTGCTGCGGGACGGCGCGCACACCACCGTCACCACGCGCTTCCCCAAGGACGCCATCCGCCGCTTCAAGGCGATGGAGGACTCGGCGGACTGGCTGCACCGCCTGGAGATCGTCGGCATCGACCTGCGCGACCCCGCCCAGGCCGTCGCACTGGCCGACCAGGTCGCCGAGGCCGGTCCGCTGGACATCCTGGTCAACAACGCCACGCAGACCGTACGCCGCCTGCCCTCCGCCTACGCCGCCCTGGTCGAGGGCGAGAGCGCCCCGCTGCCCGCCGGTGAACTGCCCGCCCACCACGTGATCGGCGCCTTCAACTCCGGCGCGGTCGACGGCCTGGCCGCACTGCCCGTCGGCACCAGCGGTCTCGACGCGCAGAAGGTCGCCGACCTCGCCCTCGTCGCGGGCAACGCCAGCGTCGCCCGGCACCTCGACGGCACCGCCATCGACGCGGGCGGCCTGGTCCCCGACGTCGTCGAGAGCAACACCTGGGTGCAGACCATCGACCAGATCTCCCCGGTGGAGCTGCTCGAAACCCAGCTGTGCAACTACACGTCGCCGTTCATCCTGATCAGCAAGCTCCGCCCGGCCATGGCCGACGCCGCGAGGAAGGCGGAGAGCGGACGGGCCTACGTCGTGAACGTCTCCGCCATGGAAGGCGTCTTCGGCCGCGGCTACAAGGGCGCGGGCCACCCCAACACCAACGCCGCCAAGGCCGCGATGAACATGGTGACGCGGACGAGCGCCCAGGAGATGTTCCAGTCGGACGGCATCCTCATGACCTCGGTCGACACCGGCTGGATCACCGACGAGCGCCCCCACTACGAGAAGCTGCGCCTCGCCGAGGAAGGCTTCCACGCGCCGCTCGACCTGGTCGACGGAGCCGCCCGCGTCTACGACCCGATCGTGCGCGGCGAGGCCGGCGAGGACGTGTACGGCGTCTTCCTCAAGGACTACGCGCCCGGCAAGTGGTGAACCCCCGCACGGGTGACGCACGGACCTGAGAGGGAGGGGTTCGAGCGGCGGCGGGGCGAGAGGCCGGGGGCGAGAAGCGGGGCTGCGGCGGGGCCTCAGTCGACCGCGCCGAGCCGCGCGTGACGGGCCGCCACCAGCTCCAGCACCGTGCGCCAGTCCTCCAGCACACCCGCGTCGAGACCGGCCGTGCGGCTCTCCTCGTCGGCCTGGCGCAGCCGCAGCGCATCGTCGTCACCCGGATCCGCGTCCCCGCGCACCAGCCGGGACACCCGCTCCCCGAGCAGGGCGCGTACCGCCTCGGCCGCGGCCCGCGCCCGCTCCGCCTCGCCCCCCTGGCAGAGCACCGGCCCGATTCCCCGCACCAGTCCCGCCACCTGAAGCTCCTTGTCGGCGGGGCGCCCGCGGCGCAGCGACGCGGCGGTCCGCAGAGCGTGCCGGTGCCGGCCGGCGTACAGCAGGTCCATCAGCTCCTCGACGCTGCGCAGCTCCATGCGCCGGTCCTTCCGTGAGCCAGCCGTTGCCGCGTCAGCAGACCATGGCGAGCTTGCGCCTCGGCCAACAGCACTTGAAGGGGTGTTCGCACCTGTAGGCCAGGTGGGTGATTCCCCGGGGCGCCCGAGTGGGCGTCTTGTTTCAAAAGGCCCCATATTAGGGGGTATTGAGGAGCCGCAGGAAGCGTATCGGTTACCCGTTGTTTGCATTCCCTATCGAGCGGATGCCCGCTCATTTGGTTAACCTGGAGTGGACGGACAGCAACAAGGGGTCCCACCCACACCCATCGTCCGTCCTGGGGTGAGCCGGTCGACAACGGCCTGCTCCGACAGAGGTACCGGCGCCACCGCGCCCGAACTGGCCTTCCAACCAGACCCGAGCGGGCGTCGAGCACCGGAGCACAGGCTGTCCGGTACGCCCCGAGGGTGAGCCCGACACATAAGGAGTGCGCGGTGACACCGGAGAAGACGAATCGCGATCAGCGCCCCGAGGAGCCCCCGGAGCGCGCGGGCCGACGGCCCGGAGAACTCGGCAGCCTGGACGTCTGGGCCCGGTCCGCCCCGATCCGCCTCGCGGGCTACGAGGACGATCTCGCCGAGCCGCACATCCTGCCGAGCGTGGACTGACCCGGTCCGGCCCCTTCGCGATCGCCGCCCGCACGGGCGTGACGGCCTCACGCCCCTGCCGGGCCCCTCTTCAAACGGTTCTCCCCGGCTTGACGGCCCTCCCCGGCCGCCCCTCATGGGCCGCCCCGGCCGCCCTTCGGAACCTCCCCGGCCGCCTCTCACGGCCTTCCCCGCCGGCCTCCCGGCTTTCCCTGTCGGCTCCCCGGCTTTCCCGGCCGGCCCCTGGCTTCACCGCCGGTCCGTCCCGGGAGCCGTCCGCTGCCACGGGCTCAGCCGCTCCAGTTCCTCCGCCAGCTCCAGCAGTACGGCCTCCGTGCCGGGCCGTCCCACGAGCTGTACGGCGCAGGGGGCGCCCGAGGGCAGGGTGCCGGCCGGGACGGACATCGCGGGCCAGCCGGTCAGGTTCCAGGCCGGGGTGAAGGGCGAATACGCGGTGTTGGCGAGGATGTTGCGCAGCCAGCCGCGTTCGTGCCACCGGCCGGCCTGCGGGGAGCGGCGGGCCAGCGCCGGGGTGAGCAGCACGTCGTACTCGGTGAAGAACGGTGTCAGCCGGGCCCGCAGCCGCTCACGGGCGTCGCCGGTACGCACCGGGCCGACGAACCGGCGGCCCACCGCCGCGTGCACCCGGGTCCGGCGGGCCAGCCGCGCCGAATCCAGGCCGGCGGCGTCCACCGCCGTACCCGCCGTCCAGTGCTGGAGCGCGGTCACGCCGAGGGAGAGGGGGTACGGCGGCTCGGCCCGCCGCACCAGGTGTCCGGCCCGGGCCAGCACGCCGGCCGCCTGCCGCACGGCGGTCGTGTACGGACGGCTCACACTCACCCCGGCGAGCGGGCTGCGCACCGCGGCGGCGATCTTCCGAGGGGTCCGTTCCCGCGGGCGTTCGAACTCCGTGTCCGCGAGGACCGCCAGCATCAGCCGCAGATCCTCGACCGTGGTGGCCAGGGGTCCGTTCTCCGACATGCCGAACCAGTCGCCGTTGCCGATCCCCGCGGGTACCACTCCGTGCCCCGGCTTCAGGGTGACGAGCCCGCAGTTGGCGGCCGGGATGCGCAGCGAGCCCATGCCGTCGTTGCCGAGCGCGAGCGGTACCAGGCCCGCGGCGACGGCCGCCGCGCTGCCGCCGGAGGAGCCGCCCGCCGTGCGCGAGAGGTCCCACGGATTGCGGGCGGTGCCGTACGGGCCCTCGGTGGTGCCGAAGACGCACAGCTCGGGCACGTTCGTCAGCCCGACGACCACCGCGCCGGCCGCCCGCAGCCGGGCCACGGTCACATGGTCCTCGGCGGCCGGGGCGTCCGGGGTGGCGGCGGAGCCGTTGCGGTGCGCCTCACCGCGCACCGCCAGGTTGTCCTTGACCGCCAACGGAACGCCCGCGAACGGCAGTTCGGACAGATCCGCACGCGAGGCAAGGGCGTCGGCCTCGGCCAGGGCCGCCTCGGCCCGGACCTTCCGGAAGGCACCGATCCGGCCGTCGAGCCGTTCGATCCGCGCGAGGTGCCCGGCCACCACCTCCCGGGGCGTGACCCGCTTCTCGCGGACGGCGGCGGCGATCTCGACGGCACTCCGGCCGACCCAGCTGCTCACGTGACGCTCCTCGTTACTCATCGGTACGGAAGAGGGGTAGGAGAACTGTGCCCGGTCGGAGGCGGTACGTCGAGAGGCGTCCGCGGTACGTCGAGGAGCCGCGGTACGCCGGGAGCCGCCGTCGCTCCCTCACGCGCCCCGCGCCTTCCCGCCGTCGGACGGTACCGCCGCCCCCGTGCTGCCCCGCCCCGTCAGCCGTGGCACCGGCACCCCCACCGACCGGGCCGGGCTGCCGTCCAGCAGGGCCAGTAGCTCCCGGGCCGCCGTGCGGCCGAACTCGGCGCTGTCGCGGGACAGGGCGGACAGGCGCGGGGTGACCATGCGGCACAGCGCCGAGTCCTCCCAGGAGACCACCGACACGTCCCGCGGGACACGGAAGCCCAAGTCGGTCGCGGCGGCCACGCCGGCCACGGCCATCACGTCGTTGTCGTAGATGAGGGCCGTCGGCGGCGGTGAGCCGCCGAGCACCCGGAGGGTCACCGCGGCGCCCTCCGCGTCGGAGTAGTCCGTGGTCAGCGAGTGGACCTCGGTCAGCCCGCGCCGCTCCGCCTCCGCGCGCAGCGTGGCGATGCGGCGCCGGGTGTGGGCCAGGTCGGGGAGGCCCGCGATGTGGACGATCCGCCGGTGGCCGAGCGCGGTCAGCTCGTCCACGACGGAGGCCATCGCACCCGCGTCGTCCGCCCAGACCGTGGACAGGCCGGGGTGGCGCACGTCGGGCGCGCCGCCGATCACCACGGCGGGCAGACCGAGTTCGTCCAGCAGGTCGGGCCGGGGGTCCTCGGCGCGGGGGTCGGCCACCAGGACCCCGTCCACCCGGTGCTCCGCCCACCAGCGCCGGTACACCGCGCACTCGTCGGCCACGTCCCCGGCCACCTGGAAGAGGAGGCCGAGGTGCCGGTCGGCCAGAACCTCCTGGATGCCGGAGACGAGCTGGAGGAAGAAGGAGTCCACGCCCAGTGTGTGCGCGGGGCGGGCCAGGACGAAGCCGACCGTCGCCGCGCCCTCTCCGGACAGCGCGCGGGCCGCCGTGCTGGGACGCCAGCCGAGCTGGTCGGCGACCCGGCGGACCCGGGCGCGCGTGGCCTCGGAGACGCCGGGGCGGTCGTTGAGCGCGAAGGACACGGCGCTCTCGGAGACTCCGGCACGCCGGGCGATGTCCTTCATGGTGGGCCGGCGGGCCGGGGACCGTTTGGTCGGCACGTTTCTCCCCCTCCGGGAGCAGACGGCGCTGACGCTCTCGCAACTGGAGCGATTGAGCTAATGCGCTTGAGTGTCAAGACCCTAAAGCGCATTAGTGCAACGCGGCAAGTTTCCGTTAATCCATCTCTGACCTGCACTAATGAAGTGCGGTAATTCTTTAGCTCGACGCATCCATTGACTTCCCGGGAAGGCCGCGGGCAAGGTCTTCGACGCCACTCGCCGCCCGACACCGCAAGGGAGCCGTGTCACCGTGCCCATGCCCCGCACAGCCCTCGTCGCCGCTGCCGTCGCCCTCGTCCTGCCGCTGAGCGCCTGCGGTTCGGGCGGTGACGACGGCGGCTCGACCGACGCCTCCGGCAAGGTGGAGGGCGACATCACCTTCCAGACCTGGAACCTGCGCGCGAACTTCAAGTCCTACTTCGAGGACCTGATCGCCGACTTCGAGAACAAGTACCCGGGTACGCACGTGAAGTGGGTCGACCAGCCCGCCGAGGGCTACCCGGACAAGCTCAGCGCCGACGCGGCCGGCGGCACCCTCCCCGACGTCGTCAACGTCTCCCCGGACCTCGTCGCCCCGCTCGCCGCGGCCGGCCTTGCCCTCGACCTCGACAAGGCCGGCGACGAGTACAAGTCGGAGTACCTGCGGGGCGCTTGGGCCGGCCACCGGATACCGGGCATGAAGGGCACCTACGCCTTCCCCTGGTACCTCAACACCGGCCCGCTCTTCTACAACAAGGAGCTGTTCAGGAAGGCCGGACTCGACCCGGAGCAGCCGCCGAGGACGTACGACGAACTCTTCGCCGACGCCCTGCGCATGGCCGACAGGAGCCACGGCAAGATCGCCACCCTCGCCAACGTGCCCACCATCGAGGACTTCGGCCGCTACGGCGTCCCGCTCATGAACGAACAGGGCACCGGCTTCACCTTCAACGATGCCAAAGGGGTCGAACTGCTCAGCAGGTACAAGCAGTTGTACGACGCCAAGGCCCTCGACCCGCAGGCGCTCACCGCCACGGGGGAGTCCGCCGGCAAGAAGTTCCTCACCGGCGCCGTCGCCATGAACCCCGGCAGCGCCCTGGACCTCGGCAACTTCAAGAAGAACGCACCGAGCCTGTACCGGAACATCGGCATCACCGACCAGATCACCAGCACCGGGCACGTCAACATGTACGTCATGGGCGTGATGGTCAACTCCCGCACGAAGCACACCCCGGCCGCCGTCGCCTTCGCCCACTTCGTCACCGACGCGCGGAACCAGATGTCCTTCGCGAAGAAGGTCGCCATCTTCCCCAGCACCGCCGGCTCCCTCGACGACCCGTACTTCACCAAGGAGGACGGCACCGACGAGACGCGGGTGCGCGTCGCCGCCGCCAAGTCCCTGAAGAACGCCGTCAACTACACGCCCGTGCTGTTCAGCGAGCAGATGAAGACCGCGCTGCGCAACGAGGTCGCCAAGGCGCTCCAGGGCAAGGAGAGCCCCAAGGAAGCCCTCGACAACGCTGTCGACGCCGCCGACCGGCTGCTCCGGCAGGGCTGACCGCGATGGCCGCGCCCCCGCGCATCAGACGCCAGCTCCCGCACAGCCCCTGGCTGTTCGCCGCACCCGGCCTGCTGGTCACCGGCGCCTTCGTGCTCTACCCGTTCGTCTCCACCCTGGTGAACTCCCTCACCGACCGCCGCACCCTCCTCCCCGGCCGCTTCGTGGGCCTCGCCAACTACCGCGAACTGCTGCACGACGACATGTTCTGGACCGGCCTGCGCAACAGTGCGCTGTACATCCTGGGCGTCGTCCCGGCCCTGGTCCTGCTGCCACTGCTGCTCGCCCTGCTGGTGCAGAAGAACATCCCCGGGATCACCTTCTTCCGCTCCGCGTTCTACACCCCGGTCGTCGCCTCCATCGTCGTGGTGGGGCTGATCTGGGTGTGGCTGCTGGACGAACGCGGGCTGGTCAACTCCCTGCTGGAGACCATCGGGATCGGCCGCATCGGGTTCCTCAGCGACCAGTGGCTGCTCCTGCTCAGCGCCATGGCGGTCACGGTGTGGAAGGGCCTCGGCTACTACATGATCATCTACCTGGCCGCGCTGGCGAACGTGCCGCGCGAACTGTACGAGGCCGCGGCCGTGGACGGCGCCGGACCGGTGCGCCGCTTCCTCTCGGTCACCGTGCCCGCCGTGCGCTCCACCATGGTCCTGGTCGCCGCGCTGTCGTCCGTCGCCGCCTTCAAGGTGTTCTCCGAGGTGTACCTGATGGCCGGCCCGAGCGGCGGCCCGGCCGGCGAGGACACCACCCTCGTCATGCTCGTCCAGCGCACCGGCACCGGCCTCACCGGCCGGGTCGGCTACGCCTCCGCCCTCTCCGTCGTCGTGTTCGCCGTCACCGTCGCCCTGATGCTGCTCGTGCTCCGCGCCGACCGCGGGGAGGAGTCGTGAGCGTCCTGGAGAAGGCACGGCCCGAGCGGCCGGCCACCGAGGCCCGTGAACCGCGCGTCACCGACGAACACGGCCACCGGATCCGGGCCGGCGAACTGCTCTGGCGCTACCTGCTGCTCCTCGCCGTCCTCGCCCTGGCCATCGGCCCGTTCCTCTGGCAGCTGTCCACCTCCCTCAAGGGACCCACCGAGGACATCTACGGCTCCCCGCCCCGCTTCCTGCCCGGCCACCCCACCCTGCACAACTACGCCCGGGTCGCCGACACCGTCCCGGTCTGGGACTACGCCCTGAACTCCCTGAAGGTCGCCACCGCCAACGTCGTGACCAACTGCGTCGGTTCGGCGCTCGCCGGGTACGCCCTGGCCCGGCTGCGCTACCGCGGCCGGGGCGCGGCCACCCTCGTCTTCGTGCTGGCGATGCTCGTGCCCGTCGAGGGCATCGTCATCGCCCAGTTCACCACCATGCGCGAACTCGGCCTCAACAACACGCTGATCGGTGTCGTCCTGCCCGGCGCCGTCGGCGCCATGAACGTGCTGCTGATGCGCAACGCCTTCCGCAACCTGCCCTACGAGATCGAGGAGGCGGCCTACATCGACGGCGCCGACGTCTGGCAGCGGTTCCGGCGCATCGCCCTGCCGTCGGTGAAGGGCACCCTCGCCGTCGTCGCGATCTTCGCCTTCATGGGCGCCTGGGACGACTTCCTGTGGCCGCTGATCGTGCTCAGCGACCCGTCCAGGTTCACCCTGACCATCGGCCTCAACTACCTGCACGGCACGTTCGCCAACGACGAACGACTCGTCGCCGCCGGCACCGTGATCGCCGTGGCGCCGCTCATCGCCCTCTTCGCCTGCCTCCAGCGGTACTTCTTCCGCGGCGTCGGCGAGGGCGCGGTCAAGGGCTGAACCTCCCCCGACTGCTAGGACACCGCATGCCTCCTGCCGTGCGCTTCGGCGTCAACTACACGCCCAGCGAAGGGTGGTTCCACCACTGGCTCGACTTCGACCTCGACTCCGTACGCGCCGACCTCGACGCGATCGCCGCGCTCGGCCTCGACCACATCCGGGTCTTCCCGCTGTGGCCCTACTTCCAGCCCAACCGCACCCTGATCCGACCCCGCGCCGTCGACCAGCTCGTGGCCCTCGCCGACGCGGCCGCCGAACGCGGTCTGGACGTCAACGTCGACGGACTCCAGGGGCACGTGAGCAGCTTCGACTTCCTGCCCGCCTGGACCCGCACCTGGCACCGCCGCAACCTCTTCACCGATCCCGACGTCACCGCCGGCCAGGCCGCCTATCTGCGCACCCTCGCCGCCGCCCTCGCCGACCGGCCGGGATTCCTCGGCATGACCGTGGGCAACGAGGTCAACCAGTTCGCCGCCGGCCCCCACCCCGACCCCGACCGGATCACCGCCGAACAGGCCGAGCGCTGGCTCACCCGGATGCTCGCCGCCTGCGCCGAGGGCGCCCCCGGCCGGCTCCACCTCCACGCCTCGTACGACGCCGCCTGGTACCAGGACGACCAGCCCTTCACCCCGCGCCACTCCGCACGGCTCGGCGACCTCACCGCGGTGCACTCCTGGGTGTTCAACGGCACCGCCCAGCGCCACGGCCGCACCTCCGTGCCCACCGAGCACCACGCCGCCTACCTGGTCGAGCTGAGCAAGGCCTGGGCGGACGAACCGCACCGGCCGGTGTGGCTCCAGGAGGTCGGCGCCCCCGCGCCCCTGGTGCCCGCCGAGCACGCCGCCGCGTTCGCCGAGGCGACCGTCGAGAACGCCCTGGACTGCCCGGACCTGTGGGGCGTCACCTGGTGGTGCTCCCACGACGTCCCCCGCACCCTCGCCGACTTCCCCCCACTGGAATACTCCCTCGGCCTGCTGACCAACGACCGGCGGGCCAAGGACATCGCCCGGGTCCTGGCCGACGCGGCCCGCCGGACCCACCGCGCCCCCGCGGCGCGCGGCACGGCCCTCGTCGTACCCGCCGAGCCCGCGCACCGCTCCCGCTGCGCGCCCGGCGGGGACGTGTTCGACGCCTTCTTCCGGCTCGTCGCCGACGGTGCCCGCCCCACCACCGTGCTCGACACGCGCGCCGACGACAAGGACCACCTCGCCGCGCGCGGCATCACCGACGTCGTCACTCCCGACCAGGTACTCCCCACTCCCCAAGGAGGCACCCGCTCGTGAACCCCACCAGACGCACCGTCCTGATCGCCGCCGGCGCCACCGTCCTCACCCCCGCCCTGACCTCCGTACCGCCCGCGGCCGCGGCCCCGCGCGCCACCGCGGCGACCCCGCCGTTCGCCTCCTACTGGTACCCGGACACACTGCCCGCCGGCAGCCCCGGCCCCGGCATCACCTGGCGCAGCCTCAAGAGCTGGCGCCCGGCCGACGACCCCGACCTCGCCTTCAACGCCGCGACCGTGCCGCTCGCCCCCCGCTTCATCCCGACCCCCGCCAACACCACCGCCCGCTCCGGGCAGGCCCGCGTCCAGGCGCTCGTCTCCTTCGGGCCGACCGCGGGCAACCCCTCCCAGGGCTCGGCCACCGCCGACACCTACGCCCTCACCCACTGGGCCTACCTGGACGAGCTGGTCTTCTGGGGCGGCTCGGCCGGCGAGGGCCTGATCCTCGCGCCGAACGCGCCGATCGTGGACGCCGCCCACCGGCACGGCGTGCCCGTCCTGGGGAACGTCTTCCTGCCGCCGGCGGCCTACGGCGGACAGCTGCGGTGGACGCGGGACCTCGTGCAGAAGGACGCCACCGGGCGCCATCCGCTCGCCGCGCAACTCGTCGCCGTCGCGGCGGCGTACGGCTTCGACGGCTGGTTCCTGAACGCGGAGACCGGCGGCGGGAACACCGCGCTGGGCACGGCCGTGCTGGGCTTCGTCAAGGAGCTGAAGTCCCTGGCTGCGGCCAGGGGACAGCGGGTGACCTGGTACGACGCGATGACCGTGAACGGCACGGTCGGCTGGCAGGGTGCCCTGAACAGCCAGAACCAGGCGTTCTTCCGGACCGCCGACGACATGTTCGTGGACTTCCGGTGGAGCGCGGCCACCCTCGCCTCGTCCGGCACGAAAGCGGACCGGCTGGGGCGCAGCCGGTACGAGCTGTGGGCCGGTGTCGACGTGGAGTCGAACGGGTCCGGCACGTATGTGGACTGGGACGCGATCGTGCCGGCGGGCACGCCGCACGTCACCTCGATCGGCTTCTACCGGCCCGAGTGGACCCGCGACCACCTGCCCGCCGACCGGCGCGCCCCCGAGGACTTCCACGCCGCCGACGACCTGTTCTGGACCGGTCGGTCACTGGACCCGTCGCGGCCCGACCCTGGCGATCCGTGGCGGGCACCGGCGGTGTCCGTGGCGGACCGGTCGACCGTGACCTCGGTGCCGTTCGCGAGCGTGTTCAACACCGGGCACGGGCTGCGGTGGTACGAGGAGGGGGCCGTCGCATCCGGGACCCCCTGGAGCCACCTCGGGCTCCAGGACCGGCTGCCGTCGCGGCGGTGGGTGGTGCGGACGGCGGGGGAGCGGCCGGTCGTCTCCTTCGACTTCGCCGACGCCTGGCGGGGCGGAAGCAGTGTGCTGGTGGCGGGTGAACTCGATCAACCGGCGGTGCTGGACGTGTACGCGACCCGGCTGCCGATCGGTGTGAACACCGTTGTCGACCTGACGTTCCGGGGCGACGCTGGGGAGGTGAACGTCGAACTGGCGGTGGCGACGGCCGAACCGCGTACGCCGGGGACGCCACCGCCGTACACGTATCTCGCTGTGAACTCGGTCCACAGCGGCAGCGCGGTGCGTTCGGTCGGCAGCGGCACCCGGGTGCGGTCGGTCAACGGCTGGCAGACGGTGACCGTCCCGCTCACAGGGCTGTCCGGCACCCTCCGCGCCCTCGGCGTCCGGCTCACCGCGGCCCGGGGCGGCCCGGTCCGCTGGCGGCTGGGCGGCCTCGCCGTCCGCCCCGACGGCACCCCGACCGCGCCCGCCGCACCCTCCGGCGCCCGCGTCACGGCCGCCGACGGCGGCGACCTCCGCCTCGCCTGGACCGCCGCCCCCGGCCCCGTCCGCCACTACACCCTCCACCGCCTCCTCCCCGACGGCACCCGCCGCTTCCTCGGCGCCACCGGCCAGCGCGCGTACCGCGTCGCCGGCCTCCGGCCCGAACAGGGCGAGAGCGCCGCACGGTTCGAAGTGCGCGCCGTGGGGGAGCTCTACAACGCGTCGTCCCCCGCCACCGTCACCCACCCCTGGTCATCACCCGGACCCGCAGGGAGCACCCCGCATGCATGACGACCGCACTCTGGTGGAAGCCCGCCTCCGGCGCGTCCTCGACGAACGTATCCGCCCTGCCGTGTACCCCGAGTCCGTGCCGCTCCGGGCAGCGGTGTGGCACGCGCCCGGCGAGCCCGTCCCGGTCGCGGAGGGGCTCGCCGCCGAGCCCGAGCCGATCGAGGTGGGCGCCCGGTGGGGTGCTCCCTGGGGCACCAGCTGGTTCCGGGTGACCGGGACCGTGCCCGAGGCGTGGGCCGGGCGGACCGTCGAGGCGCTGCTGGACCTGGGCTTCGACGAGAACATGCCCGGTTTCCAGTGCGAGGGCCTGGTCTACCGGCCCGACGGCACCCCGGTGAAGGGCCTCAACCCGCGCAACCAGTGGGTCCGCATCGGCGCGCCCGTCGCGGGCGGCGAGGAGGTGCGGCTGCACATCGAGGCCGCCTCCAACCCGGTCATCCTGGACTACCACCCCTTCCGGCCCACCCCGCTCGGCGACAAGGACACCGCCGGCCAGGAACCGCAGTACACGCTCACCCGCATGGACCTCGCCGTCCTCGACGACACCGTGTGGCAGCTCGTGCTGGACCTGGAGGTACTGGGCGAGCTGATGGCCGAGCTGCCCGTGGACTCCGCGCGCCGGCACGACATCCTGCGCGCGGTCGAACGCGCCCTGGACGCCGTCGACCTCCAGGACGTCAACGGCACGGCCGACCGGGCCCGGCAGCGGCTGACCGGCGTGCTGTCCGCGCCCGCCGTGCCGTCCGCCCACCGGATCAGCGCGGTCGGGCACGCGCACATCGACTCGGCCTGGCTGTGGCCGCTGCGCGAGACCGTGCGCAAGGTGGCCCGGACGACGTCCAACATGACCGCGCTCATCGAGGACGAACCGGAGTTCGTGTTCGCCATGTCCCAGGCGCAGCAGTGGGCCTGGGTGAAGGAACACCGGCCCGAGGTGTGGGCGCGGGTGAAGAAGGCCGTCGCGGAAGGGCGGTTCGTACCGGCCGGCGGGATGTGGGTGGAGTCGGACACCAACATGCCCGGCTCGGAGGCGATGGCCCGGCAGTTCGTGCACGGAAAGCGGTTCTTCCTGGACGAGTTCGGCGTCGAGAACGAGGAGGCCTGGCTGCCGGACACCTTCGGCTTCGCCGCGGGTCTGCCACAGATCATCAAGGCGGCCGGCTCCAAGTGGCTGCTGACGCAGAAGATCTCCTGGTCGCAGACGAACACGTTCCCGCACCACACCTTCCACTGGGAGGGCATCGACGGCACCCGCATCCTCACCCACTTCCCGCCCGTCGACACCTACAACTGCTCCATGAAGGCCGGCGAACTCGCCCACGCGGCCCGCAACTTCAAGGACAAGGGCCGGGCCCGGCACTCCCTCGCGCCCACCGGCTGGGGCGACGGGGGCGGCGGCACCACTCGCGAGATGGTCGCCAAGGCGGCCCGGCTGCGCGACCTGGAGGGCTCGCCCACCGTCACCTGGGAACCACCGCGCGCGTTCTTCGAGAAGGCCGAAGCCGAGTACCCCGAACCCCCCGTCTGGGTGGGCGAGCTGTACCTCGAACTGCACCGCGCCACCCTCACCAACCAGGCGAAGACCAAGCAGGGCAACCGGCGCAGCGAACACCTGCTGCGCGAGGCCGAGCTGTGGGCGGCCACCGCCGCGGTACGCACCGGATTCCCCTACCCGTACGAGGAGCTGGACCGGATCTGGAAGACGGTGCTGCTCCACCAGTTCCACGACATCCTGCCCGGCTCCTCCATCGCCTGGGTGCACCGGGAGGCGCGGGCGACGTACGAGCGGGTGGCCGCCGAACTGACCGCGATCACCGAGGCCGCGCAGCGCGCGCTCGCCGGCGCGGGCACGACCCCGCTGGCCTTCAACGCGGCCCCGCACGTCCGCCACGGCGTCCCGGCCGGCGGCGCCGCCACCCCGGCCGCGGCCGGTGCCACCACGCTCGCCGCCCGCGAGGACGGCGGGTTCACGCTGGACAACGGCCTGCTGCGGATCACCGTCGACGTCCGCGGCCTGGTCGTCTCCGCCTACGACCCCGCCGCCGACCGCGAGACGATCGCCCCCGGCCGGGCCGCGAACCTCCTCCAGCTCCACCCGGACTTCCCGAACATGTGGGACGCCTGGGACGTCGACTCCTTCTACCGCAACACCGTCACCGACCTCACCGGCGCCGAGTCGGTCACGGCCGGCGAGGACGGCGCCTCGGTGCGGGTCGTCCGGGCCTTCGGCTCCTCCCGGGTCACCCAGCTGCTGTCCCTGCCGCCCGGCGAACGACGGCTGCTCATCGACACGGAGGTCGACTGGCACGAGACGGAGAAGTTCCTGAAACTGGTCTTCCCGTTCGACCTGCACGCCGAACGGTACGCGTCCGAAACCCAGTTCGGGCACGTCTTCCGCCCCACCCACACCAACACCTCATGGGAGGCGGCCAAGTTCGAGGCCTGCAACCACCGCTTCGTCCACCTGGAGGAACCCGGCTGGGGCGTCGCGGTCGTCAACGACTCCACCTACGGCCACGACGTCACCCGCACGGTCCGGGCCGACGGCGACCACGGTACGACCACGACGGTCCGGGTCTCCCTGCTGCGCGCCCCGCGTTTCCCCGACCCCGAGACCGACCAGGGCGTCCACCGGTTCCGGCACGCCCTGCTCCCCGGCGCCGCCCTCGCCGACGCGGTCCGCGAGGGCTGGCGGATCAACCTGCCGGAACGGCACACGACCGGCGCCCAGGAGGTCGCCCCGCTGGTCGCCGTCGACCACGACGCCGTCGTGGTCACGGCCGTGAAACTCGCCGACGACGGCAGCGGGGACGTGGTCGTCCGCTTCCACGAGGCCCACGGCGGCCGGGCCCGGGCCACGCTGACGGCCGGCTTCCCGGTCGCCGGCGTCACCGTGACCGACCTGCTGGAACGCCCCCTGCAGGACGCCCCGGCACCACGGGCCGAGGGGGAGCGCATCGGCGTACGGCTGCGGCCGTTCGAGCTGATGACGCTGCGGCTGCGGCGAGACCGGCGCTAACCGCTCGGCCGGGTCCGCAGCCACTGCTCCACCTCGGCCACATGGGCCGCTGCCGCCGCCCGCGCCGCCTCCGGGTCGCGGGCGGCGAGGGCGCGGTGGATGGCGGTGTGCTCACGGCGGGTGCGGGCGAAGGCCCCCTCTTCCTGGCCGCCGCGCCGGACCCGGGCGCGGAAGGTGCGCGAGGACAGGCCGTCCAGGAGGGCGGCCATGGTCTCGTTGCCGGCGGCGGACGCGATCTCGCGGCCGGTCGACGTACGACTACACGCGAGCTCCGCAGGAGTTGCTCGACCGCGCCCTGCGCATCGAGGCAGCCGCCGAACGCCACGGCACCACCCTGCGCGCCGCCGCCCTGGCCTTCTGCCAGGCCCACCCGGCCGTGGCGAGCGTCCTGGCCGGCGCCCGTTCCGCCGCCGAAGTCCATGACTGCGCCGACCAGTTCGAGGCGACGGTCCCGGAAACGCTCTGGCGGGAACTGCGCGAGTCCGGCCTGCTGCCCCCGAGGGAACCGTCATGAGGGGCGCACCGCCGTGACCGTGGACACCCACCATCACGTCGGGGACCTCGCCGTCCGCGACCAGGACTGGATCCGCGGACCCGGACTCACCCCGCTGCGACGGAACTTCGCCCTCGCCGACCTGGAACCGGAGGCCCGGGCCGCAGGGGTGGACCGTACCGTCCTCGTCCGGACCGTCACCGTCCCCGAGGAGACCCCCGAGCTCCTCGCCCTCGCCGCCGGGCACGGCCTGGTCGCCGGCGTCGTCGGCTGGACCGACCTCACCCGGCCCGACATCGCCGACGAACTCGCCCGGCTGCGCACGCTCCCCGGCGGTTCCTTCCTCAAGGGCGTCCGCCACCAGGTGCAGGGGGAACCCGATCCGGAGTGGCTGCTGCGCCCCGACGTCCTGCGCGGCCTGGCCGCGGTGGCGACGCCGGTCTGGTCTACGACCTCGTGGTCCTGCCCCACCAGCCGCCGGCCTGCGCGGAGGCGGCCGCGGCGCTGCCCCGGCTCACCTTCGTCCTGGACCACCTGGGCAAGCCTCCCATCGCCTCCGGGGACCGGGAGCCCTGGGCCGCCGGCCTGCGTGCCCTCGCCGCCCTCCCCGACACCGTCGCCACACTCTCCGGCCTGGTCACCGAGGCCGCCCCCGCCTCCTGGACGGCCGACGGCCTCCGCCCGTACACCGACGCCGCCCTGGAGGCCTTCGGCCCCGACCGCCTGATGTTCGGCTCCGACTGGCCCGTGCGCACGGCGGCCGCCACCTACGCGCGGGTGCACGACGTCGCACGGGAGCCGACCTCGGCGCTCGGGCCGGCCGAGCGCACCGCGCTGTTCGAGATCACCGCGGCCCGCTTCTACGGCCTCTGAGCCGCCCCCGCCAGCCGTGTCGGCGGCAGGTACTCCCGTACGAACGTCCGGTCCCAGCACGCCCCCGTCTCCCGCAGCTCCCGCAGGCTCGTGTACCGGTACCGGAACAGCCGGGCCCGGACGTAGCGGGGCGGGGTGTCCGGCGGGAACGGGGAGCCGCGCAGCAGCCTGAGCGTGTCCCGGTCGTTCTCCAGCAGGCGCTCCACCAGGGCCCCGAACCATTCCCCCGCATAGCCGGGCGACAGCGCGGCGAACCACATCAGCCAGTCCAGACGCAGGTGGTAGGGGGCGAACTGGCGCGGCCAGTGCCGGGGATCACCGGGCTTGCCCTTGAACGCGTACTCCCGCCAGTCTGAGTCCGCGCGCGGGGTGTCGTCCAGCGTGCCCTCGACCACCACCTCGTAACGGACCCGGCTGACGCTGCCGAACGCGCCGTAGGTGTTCACCAGGTGCAGCGGGTCGAAGGAGCGGTTCATCACCTGGCGGCGGGAGACCATGTTCGCCACCGGGCGGTAGCTCAGGAAGACCAGCAGCGCGGCGACCGCGAGCACCAGCACCTCGTACCACAGCGGGACCGCCCGTACCGGCGGCGCGGTCGCCGGCAGCCGGAGCGCGGACAGGGCCAGCACGATGGTGATCCAGTTCAGCCAGGAGAAGTTGCCGGAGAGCACCAGCCACAGCTGGGTGACGATCATCAGGGCGGCGGCGGCCGAGGCGATCGGCTGCGGGGCGAACAGCAGCACCGGCACGGCCAGCTGGGTGACGTGGTTGGCGGCCACCTCCACCCGGTGCAGCGGCCTCGGCAGACGGTGGAAGAACCAGCTCAGCGGCCCCGGCATCGGCTGGGTCTCGTGGTGGTAGTCGAGGCAGGTCAGCTTCCGCCAGCAGGCGTCACCGCGCAGCTTGATCAGCCCGGCCCCGAACTCCACCCGGAACAGGACCCAGCGCAGCAGGAACAGCACGACGACCGGCGGCGCCACCTCGTCGTTGCCGAGGAACGCGGCCAGGAACCCGGTCTCCAGCAGCAGCGACTCCCAGCCGAACGCGTACCACGTCTGGCCCACGTTGACGATCGACAGGTACAGCGCCCACGGCACCAGCCACAGCAGGACGCCCGCCCACAGCGGCAGCGCGGAGTCCGCCCCGGCCAGCAGGGCCGCCGACACCGCGCAGCCGGTCCAGGCGCAGCCCGCGAAGAAGCGGTCGGAGTAGTGCAGGTGGAACAGGCTCGGCGCGCGCCGGAAGCGCACCCGGGCGGTGAAGCGGGGGATCGGCAGCATCCCGCGCTCGCCCAGCAGGGCCCGGAACTGCAGGGCCGCCGTCAGGAACGCGACCAGGTACACGGCCGCCAGAGCCCGCTGCAGTACCAGCCGGCTCAGCCAGTAGTCGGGTGCGGTGAACCAGTCCACGGCTGTGCGTGCCTCCTGTGCGGGTACACCGGCGCGGCTGTCCTCACGACGTTCCCCGAGTTGCCAGGCGAAGCAGGGCAATGCCAACAATAGGGCGTAATCACCCACAGTGATGCGGAGTGTGCGGTGCGGATACCCACCCGATCCATCCCCACGGCCTGCGCGCTCATCCTGGCGCTGCCGGCCGCGGGCTGCGCCGGCTCGGGCGTCAAGCAGACCAGGACGGGGGAGCTGGTCTGGCTGCAGGCCGCCGGCGAGCGAGGGCCCGAGCCCTTCACCGAACCCACGGACACCGGCGCATCCCGGACCGGATCCCCCCGGAGTACCGCCCGGGTCCAGCCCGGTGACGTCGAGGCGCCCCTGCGCGCGACCCGCAGCCTGTCCGGCGCGACACCCGGCCTGTACCGGGGCACCCCCCGCGTCGCCGGCTGCGACGTCGAGAAGCACGTGCGGTACCTGGCGGCGGACGAGGCCAGGGCCGAGGCCTTCGCCCAGGCGGCCGGCGTCCCCCGCTCGGCGCTCCCCGGCTATGTGCGCGGCCTGACCCCGGTCGTGCTCGGCGCCGACACCCGTGTCACCAGCCACGGCTACCGCGACGGCCGGGCGGCCCGCTACCAGGCCGTGCTGCAGGCCGGGACC
The DNA here is from genome assembly GCF_055639035.1 of Streptomyces sp. NPDC107654. NCBI lineage: Bacteria > Bacillati > Actinomycetota > Actinomycetes > Kitasatosporales > Streptomycetaceae > Streptomyces > Streptomyces sp. NPDC107654. The sequence goes on along the minus strand of NZ_JBVKBI010000016.1, from coordinate 61,488 downwards.
GCCGTCCTGGTGGACGACCGGGGTCTGCCCCGGGTCCGCTGCGCCTGCGGCAACCCGCTGGAGCCGCCCGCGCCGACCCGCGGCGGGGCGGGCGCCCGCGGTACCCCGTGGGCCGGCTACCGGCCGAACCAGGTGGTCGTGGTGACCCCGGCGCCCCGGCCCGTCACCAGCATCACCCTGGTCGACGCCGCCCGGCGCACCTGGATCGAGCGCCGGATCGGCCCCGACGTGCGCCGGGACCGGGTCGTGCCGCCGCCGGCCTGGGCCACCGCCACCCCGGCCACCACCCGCCCGGCCACGACCACCCCGGCCACCACCGGCCCGACCGCCGCCCGCCCGGGGGAGAGCACACCGCCCGTCTCCCCGGACCGGGCCGGCACCCCTCCGTCCCCCAGCGCACCGGACCGCCCGGCTGCTCCCACCGACCGCGTCACCGGCCTCGCGGACGGCGCCACCACGACCACCCCACAGCCGCTGCTCCCCGACCCCGCGCTCGATCTCCCTCCCGGCCCGTCCCTGGGCCCCACCGACGAGTTCGGGCCGCCCGGTCTCCCGGACCTCTCCGACGGCACCGGCCCGCTCCCGGCCGACCCGCCCCCCGCCGGCTCCGCCACCACCCCCGGCCCGACCGGCACCCGCCCTGCCGGCACCGGTCCGACCGGCACCGCCGCGACCCGCACGGGTCCGGCCGGCACCGTGCTCGCCGCCCCCGGGACAGCCGCCGGGACGACCACCGCGACAGCCGCCGGAACACCCCCTGGGACAGCCGCCGGGACAGCCCTCGCGGACCGGCTCGCCGATCAGGTCGAATAATCGGCCGGATCCTGGCAATCTGGGGCGCATGGCCCATCAGGGAGCGAGCGCCGCCCTGTCCCTCCCGGAGGACTGGCCCGCACACCCGGACCCGATCCTCGCGCTCAACCGCATGGGCAGCTTCGACTGGGACCTGGACGCCGGTCTCTTCCACATGGACGCCCAGGCCTTCGAGGTGTTCGACCTGCGGCCCGAGGAATACGACGGGCGCCCCGAGACCCTGGCCGTCCGGGTGCCGCCGCCGGAGGCCGCCCGGCTCGACGCGGTGATCGCCGGGGCGATCAAGGACGGCAGCGAGAACTACGGCGCCTACTTCCGCATCCGCTGCCGTGACGGCACCATGCGCTGGACACACACCCAGGGCTACATCCGGCGTGACGACACCGGCCGTCCGCGCCGGGTCGTCGGCATCGTCCGCGACGCCACCGAGGAACTCGCCGACGGTTCGGCCCGCAGCCTGCGGGCCGCCCAGGACCAGGCCTTCCGGCAGCAGACCGGTGTCGTCCAGGTGATCTCCGCCGCCCTCGCCCACGCCCGCAGCGTCCAGGACGTCATCGACGTCCTCAAGGACACCCACGGCGTCCGCCATCTGGGCGCGGCCAGCCTGGTGATGGGCCTCGTGGAGGCGGGCCGGATCCGGATGGTGGCCGAGGGGCCCGCGGCTGCCTCCGTCCCCGGCACCGGCATCACCCGGATCGACGAGCCGTACCCGATGAGCGAGGTCGTCCGCACGCTCACCCCGCGGTTCATCGAGTCCCCGGAGGAGTTCGCCGGGGACTACCCGATCCTCTGGCCGCACATCACCGACCTGCACATCACCTCGGCCGCCTATCTGCCCCTGATCGCCCAGGCCCGCCCGATCGGCGCGATGGGCCTGCTCTACGACGACCGGCGCGGGTTCTCCGCCGAGGAGCGCGCCGTCCTGGTCGCGCTGGGCAGCACCATCGCGCAGAGCCTCATGCGGGCCATGCTCTACGAGCAGGACAAAGACCTCGCCCAGGGCCTCCAGCAGGCCATGCTGCCCCGCACCATCCCCCGGGTCCGCGGTGCCGACGTCGCGGTCCGCTACCGCTCGGCGGCCCTCGGCCGGGACATCGGCGGCGACTGGTACGACCTGATCCCGCTGCCCGGGGGCCGGGTCGGCGCGGTCATCGGGGACGTGCAGGGCCACGACACGCACGCGGCGGCCGTCATGGGCCAGCTGCGGATCGTGCTGCGCGCCTACGCCGCCGAGGGCCACACCCCGGCCACCGTGATGGCCCGCGCCTCGGTCTTCCTGCACGAACTCGACACCGACCGGTTCGCCACCTGCCTGTACGCGGAGGCCGACCTGTCCACCGGGGTCGTGCAGATGGTCCGCGCCGGGCACATCGACCCGCTGGTCCGGCACGGCGACGGCGGCTGCGTCCGGGTCCCCGTCGAGGGCGGGCTGCCGCTCGGCCTGTCCGCCGAGTTCGGCCGGCTGGAGTACCCGGTCGCCACCCTCGAACTCGACCCCGGGCACACCCTGCTGCTGTGCACCGACGGCCTCGTCGAACAGCCCGGCACCGATCTCGACGACGGCATGAGCGGCCTCGCCGCGCTCATCGCGGACGGCCCCGACGAGGTGTGCGAGCTCGCCGACCTGCTGATCCAGCGGTCCGAGGAACAGGGCGGCGACGACGACGTGGCCCTCCTCCTGCTGCGCCGGAGCGCCCCCGGCACCGCGCGCGCCGCCGGCCGGCTCCGGCAGCACGTCGCGCCCGGCGATCCCGAGGCGCTCACCCAGGCCCGGCACATGATCCGCGCCGCGGTCCGCGCCTGGGGCGCCCGTGACCGCGCCGACGAGATCGAGCTGGCCGCCGACGAACTGATCACCAACGCGCTGCTGCACACCGAGGGCTCCGCGATCGTCACCCTGCGGTCCCTGGTCGGCAGCGACCGCCGGCTGCGCATCGAGGTCGAGGACTCCTCCAGCGCCCTGCCGCGCCGCCGGGAGGCCGGGGAGGACGGCGTCTCCGGCCGCGGACTGTTCCTCGTGGACCGGCTCGCCGACGTCTGGGGCGTGGAGGCCCGCGGCGGCGGCAAGGCGGTGTGGTGCGAGTTCCGGCTGCCGTAGTCACCGGTCCGGGCGGGACCGCGGGGCGTTGTCGGTGCCGGATGGCACTCTGGACGTATGCCGGAACTGCCCGAGGTAGAAGCGCTGACGGACTTCCTCACCGAGCACCTGGTCGGACGGCGGCTGGTGCGGGTGCTGCCGGTCGCCGTCAGCGTCCTGAAGACCTACGACCCCCCGGTCACCGCCGTCGAGGGCGCCGGGGTCACGGCCGTGCGCCGGCACGGCAAGTTCCTGGACGTCGCGACGGACACCGGCCTGCATCTGGTGACCCACCTGGCCCGCGCGGGCTGGCTCCAGTGGAGGGACCGGCTGCCGGACGGCCCGCCCAAGCCGGGCAAGGGCCCGCTGGCGCTGCGCGTGGCGCTGGATACCGGCGAGGGCTTCGACCTGACCGAGGCCGGCACCCAGAAACGCCTCGCGGTGTACGTGGTCCGGGACCCGCGCGAGGTCCCGGGCGTCGCCCGCCTCGGTCCCGACCCGCTCGCCGCCGACTTCGACGAGGACCGCTTCGCCGCCCTGCTCCGGGAGGAACGGCGGCAGCTGAAGGGCGCCCTGCGCGACCAGTCGCTGATCGCGGGCGTCGGCAACGCCTACAGTGACGAGATCCTGCACGCCGCGAAGATGTCCCCGTTCAAACTCGCCGCCTCCCTGACCCCGGAGGAGACGCACCGGCTGTACACGGCGCTGCGCGACACGCTGACCGAGGCGGTCGAGCGGTCCCGGGGGGTGGCGGCCGGCCGGCTGAAGGCGGAGAAGAAGACCGGCCTGCGCGTCCACGGCCGCACCGGCGAACCCTGCCCGGTGTGCGGCGACACCGTCCGGGAGGTGTCCTTCAGCGACTCCTCGCTCCAGTACTGCCCGACCTGCCAGACGGGCGGCAAGCCCCTGGCCGACCGCAGACTGTCCCGCCTGCTGAAGTGAGCCCGGCCCGGGCCGTCACCGTGACCCTACGGTGACCAGCAGTTTCCCCTCCGCCGTGCGGACCTCGTAGCGGGCGATCTGGTCCGGGTGCATCGCGGCGGCGCCCATCGTGGTGGTGGGCCGGGAGCCCTCGCCGGGGTTGGTCCAGCCCGCGACGACCTGTTCCGTGCCGTCGCGGCCGACCGCGACCAGCCGGCAGGTGTGGGCCCCGGAGCCGTCCTTGACCTCCAGCCGCAGATCGCTGCCCCAGTCCTGGTCGGCGGAGGTGACCCGCGCCCACACCCCGGTCTGCGGATCGGTCGCCGCCGTGACCCGGGCGGCCTGCTCCCCATGGCCGGCGAAGGCCACGATCCCGGGACCGGCCACGGCCAGGACCACCGAGGCGGCCAGGCCGTACAGCAGCCGACGGCGCCGCGCCCGCCGCCGGTGCGCCAGGTCGCCGAGCAGCCGGTCCAGCAGCCGGGAACCGGGCTGTGCCATGGGGTGCACGAAACGCGGCGTGGCCCGGCGGTACAGCATCAACTGCCGGGTCGTGGGCCCGAACTCGGTCACGTGTGCCGCGCACCGGGGGCACTCCATGAGGTGGTCCTCGAAGCGGAAGGCCTCCGCCTCGTCCAGCACGCCGAGCGCGTACGCGCCGACGTCGCGATGCCTTTCCAGGGACCTCATGCCGAATCCTCGTGCCGAAGGGTGGGGGAAGGGTTACTCCTTGCTCCCACCCGTACGCAGCCGGCCGCCGAATCACTCAAGCCGCGCGCAGAATCACGGTCAGGAGATTCGGAGCGGCCCGGCCCGCGGATTGGTGTGAATTCCCGGACTTTCGGAAAGCCGTGGGCCGGGACGTCCTGAAGCGTGGGTCCGGTGTGCGGCCGACGGGGTCCGGAACGTTCAGAAGAGGTGGATCGCGAGATGGCCGAGGGGCAGGCCGAGCCGCCACGCCGGGGTCCACACCTTCGGCCCGTCGTCCTCCCCGAGCGCCCCGCCGCCGGGCACCGCGTCCAGGTCCGGGGCGAGCAGCTCGGTCTCCTCCAGCCACCGCCAGGCGTCCTGCGCCAGCGCAAGGTCGGGGCCGGGGGCGCCGGAGCGGGCCGCCCGGTCCGTCAGCTCGGCCATCCGCTCGCGCACCCAGTCCCGCCACGGCTGGTCGTAGGCGGTCAGGGACAGCCAGTGCTCCAACTGGGAGATCACCCGGATGCCGGACAGCTCCCCGTCGGTGTCGGACAGGAAGACGGTCAGCGCCAGCGCGTCACGGCCGGCCCGGAACTCGAAGGACGTCGGCGGCATCAGATCGCCGGTGCGCAGCAGCTCGTCGGCGATGTACTCGGCGTACAACCAGGCCATCGGGACGGCCAGTTCATCGCCGTCGGTGCCGTCCGTGCTGTCGTGACCTCTGTGCAGCATGCCCTTCCTGCCCTTCCTCCGGTACCTGCGCGTCGCCCGAACCCCGGACCCGGCCCCCGACCGGAGCGCATGAGGACAGCCCATTGCCGAACGGGGTCCGCAGCAAGGCGCTTTGCGAAGGCTTTGCCAGGGCTCCGGTTTCACCGCAGGTCGGCCGCGTACCCCGGGAGGACCCGGCGCAGGGCGCGCAGCGCGTAGTACGCGCGGGACTTCACGGTACCGGGTGGGATCCCCAGGGTCTGCGCCGCTTCCGCCACACTGGCCCCGAGGAAGTACACGAGCACCAGGACGTCACGGTGTTCCGGCGTGAGTGTCTTCACAGCCTCCCGGACGTCGAGCATCGCCGCGGCCCGTTCGGCGTGGTCGGCGGTCACCCGCGCGTTCTCGGGGACCTCGTCGCCGGTCTCGGGCGGCCGTGCCTGCCGGGCTCGCCGGGCGTCGATGGCGAGCCGCCGGGCCACGGTGAGCAGCCAGGGCCGAACGGAGTCGAAGTCGTCCGCGTGCAGCGCCTCCGGATGCTGCCAGGCACGCACCAGGGTCTCCTGCACGAGGTCCTCGGCGCGCTGCCGGTCTCCGTCGCAGAGCCTGAACAGCAGGGCGAACAGGAATCCGCCGTGCTCGCGCTGGAGCGCGGCCAGCTCGTGCTCGGCGGTCGTCGCCCGGTGGGTGAGTGTGGTTCCGGCCGTCATGGCCGTATCGCAGCGCAGGGGCCCGGTTGGTGGACAGAGGGCGGTCCCGGCCCTGCGACGGACGGTCGATCGCGTCGGCGAACGGTCGGCCGAGCGGGACGGAAAGGCACCGGACGGGCTAATGACCCCACCCGGTCTGTTTATCCGGTTCATCAGCTTCATACCCATATGCCCGTCACGGCTTCGTCTGTATATACGACAATCCTGGGGTGAGTTGATGATCGGACGCAGACAGCAGGTGGCCCTGGCCCTGACCGCCGTCCTCGCGGCCGGGGCGGCCTGCCAGAACCAGCACCGGGACTCCGGCGCCCAGGGAGACTCCGGGCCCACCGCGGCCCGCGGCTTCACCCTCGTCGCATCCGGGGACGTCCTGCCGCACACCTCCGTCATCGAACGGGCCGCCTACGACGCCGACGGCGGCGGCCACGACTTCCGTCCCATGCTGGCCGGCGTCCAACCGGCCGTCTCCGGAGCGGACCTGGCGCTGTGTCACATGGAGACCGTCTACGGCGCCGACGGTGACTACGCCGGCTACCCCGTCTTCAAGTCCCCGCCGCAGATCGCCGACGGTCTCGCCGCCACCGGCTACGACGGCTGCTCCACCGCCTCCAACCACGCCCTCGACGACGGCGCCGCCGGCATCCGGCGCACCCTCGACGCCATGGACCGGGCCGGCCTCCGGCACGCCGGTACCGCCCGCAGCGAGGCGGAGGCCCACACGGTCACGATGCTGCGGGCCGGCTCGGCCAGGGTCGCCCACCTGTCGTACACCTTCGGCACCAACGGCAACCCGATGCCGCCCGGGCAGCCCTGGGCGGTCGGCCTCATCGACGCCGACCGGATGATCGCCGACGCCCGCGCCGCCCGGAAGGCCGGCGCCGACGTGGTCGTGCTCTCGGTGCACTGGGGCACGGAGTGGCAGGACGAGCCCGACCGGCTCCAGCTCTCCCTCGCCCGGCGGCTCACCGCCTCCGCCGCCGACGGCCACCGGGACATCGACCTGATCCTCGGCACCCACGCCCACGTCCCCCAGGCGTACGAGAAGGTCAACGGGACCTGGGTGATCTACGGGATGGGCGACCAGATCGCCGGCGAGATGTACAACGGCGAGGGCGCCCAGGACCCGCGGGGCAACGAGTCCACCCTCGGCCGCTTCACCTTCGCCCCGCCCGCCCGGCCCGGCGAGGCCTGGCGGGTCACCAAGGCCGAGTTCGTCCCGCAGCTCTACGACCTCGACGCCGGCCGGGTCGTCAACCTCAATCAGGCCATCGACCGGGGCGCCGAACTGCAGGCCCGGCGCGACCGGATCCGCCAGGTGGTGCTCAGCCGCGGCGCCGCCCAGGACGGTCTGGTCATGGGCGAGTGACCGGCGTGCCGGTCACTCGGCGGGCTGCCGGGCGGCCAGCGCCGAGCGCCGGTAGGAGTAGCCGAAGTAGATCACGCAGCCGATCGCGAACCACACCGCGAACCGCACCCAGGTCTGCCACTGCAGGAACGTGATCAGCCAGATCGAGAAGAGGACACCCAGCGCGGGCACGACCGGCATCCCCGGCGTCCGGAAGGTGCGCGGCAGCTCCGGCTGCCGGTAGCGCAGCACGATCACCGCCGCGCACACCACCACGAACGCCAGCAGGATGCCGATGTTGGTCAGCTGCGCCGCCTCACCGATCGGGACGAACCCGGCGATGACGGCCGAGGCCGCCCCGACGATCCAGGTCACCCGGGTCGGCACGTGCCGCGTCGGGTGCGTCTTGGCGAACCACCGGGGCAGCAGCCCGTCCCGGGACATCGCGAACCACACCCGGGTCACGCCCAGCATGAACGTGAACATCACCGTGAGGATGCCGATGATCGCCCCGACCGCGATCACGTCCGCCAGCGCGTCGAGCCCCACCGACTTGAACGCCGTCGAGAAGCCGCTCTCCTTGTCGATGTGCCGGTAGTTCTGCATGCCCGTCAGCACCAGACAGGCCGCCACGTACAGCACCATGGCGATCACCAGCGAGTAGACGATCGCCTTCGGCATGTGCCGCTGGGCGTCCCTCGACTCCTCGGCCGCCGTCGACATCGCGTCGTAGCCGAACACCGCGAAGAACACCGTCGCGGCGCCGGTGAACGCCCCGCTGACGCCGTACGGGAAGAACGGGTGGTAGTTCCCGGTGTTGATGTGGAACACGCCCACTCCGATCACCAGCAGCACGACCAGCACCTTCAGCCCGACCACGAACGTCTCGAAGCGGGCCGCGCTGCGGATGCCCTGGTTCAGCAGCCAGGCGATCAGCAGGCAGAGCACGGCCGCGAACAGGTCGACCCGGTGTCCGGGCCCGGTGCCGGGCGCGCCCAGCATCCACTGCGGCAGGCCGGCGCCCAGTTCCTCGACGAGGAAGCTGAAGTAGCCGGAGATGCCGATGGCCACCACGGCCACGATCGCCGTGTACTCCAGGAGCAGGTCCCAGCCGATGAACCAGCCCGCGAACTCGCCGAGCACCGCGTACCCGTACGTGTAGGCGGACCCCGCCTTCGGGATCATCCCGGCGAACTCGGCGTACGACAGCGCCGCGCAGGCGCTCGCGAGACCGGCGATCAGGAAGGACACCAGCACCGCGGGCCCGGCCGTACCGTTCGCCACCGTGCCGGCCAGCGTGAAGATGCCCGCGCCGATGATGCCGCCCACGCCGATGGCGGTGAGCTGCCAGAGCCCCAGCGACCTGTCCAGCCGGGTGCCCTCGCCGACCTCGGTCTCCTCGATGTGCTCGATGGGTTTGCGGCGGAGAATTCCCTCACCCGCGCGGATCCTGGCCATGCGTCTCACCTCTTCGCCCACGGCAACGGCTGACGGCCGATCATGATGTCTCAGGGCCGCCGCGCAGGGAAGACGCCACGCACGGTCGGCCCCGGGGTCCGGTGCCCGCTGCCGGCCGTCCCGCCGCCGTGGCGCCCTACGGCACGACCGTCACCGGCCAGCGTCCCGCCTTCACCAGCCGGACCGCCACCGAGCCGATGATCCGGTGGCCGGCCTGCTCCGAGGCGCCCACCACCACCGCGTCCGCCTTCAGTTCGTCCGCCGCCTGCACCAGCCCGTTGTAGGGGTCCCCGCGGAAGGTGTGGAACTCCCAGCGCACCTCGAAGATCCCCTTGAGCCGCTCGGCCGCCTCCCGGATCTGCGCCACCAGGTCCTCGGCGATCTCGTCGGTGGTCTCCGCCACCGGCGCCCCGAGGGCCGCCCCCGCCGCGAGCACCGGCTGCACGTACACGACCGCCAGCAGCGCACGCTGGCGCCGGGCCAGTCCGCTCGCGTACGCGGCGGCGCGCATCGAGGAGTCGGAACCGTCCACGCCGACCAGGATGACCTTCGGCCCGTCCGTGCCCCGTTCGAACCGGTGGGAGTGCTGCTCGTGCTGTTCCGTCACGGCCGTGAGGCTATCGGAACCAACAATTCCCCCGCTGGTCCGGGCCCCCGGACCTGATGCACCGTGACCGGGACCGCGGGACACGTGGAGTTCATGGACGCCGAGAGGGCACCCGGAGACCGGACGGCGGCCCGCCGTCCGTGCCGGCGTCCGGCCTCGCCGGAGGGGACGGGGCCGGGCCCGTGCGCGGACGGGGCCCGAACCCGGACCGGCCCCCTCGCCCGGCCCGCCCGAACCCGCGTCCACTCCGCTGTCCGGGTGCATTCCCGCGGCGCCACCGGTGTCGTTGGGGTGCGCCGGAGTCCGGCGGGGCGACTGATGGTGCATGCAGAAGGATCAGTTGTTCACGCGTCGCCGGATGCTCCTCGCCGGCGGGGCCGCCCTGGGAGCCGCGGGCACCGCCGGAGTCATCCTGGCCGGCACCGAGGAGACCGCCCGGACCGCGGCGGCGCCCGTCGCCGGTCCGCAGGCCCGCCAGGTGCTGGCGCCCTCCGCCTTCCGGCTCCAGCCGCTCACCGGGTACGGCCCGCCGCGCGCCGCGCCCCGCAAGCTGAAGGTGCGCGAGGAGCCCATCCTGCAGATCTCCGGGCGCGGCCGGCGCATGGTGCTGACCTTCGACGACGGTCCCCACCCGGAGTACACCCCGCACATCCTGGACACCCTCGCCCACTACGGCGTACGGGCGATGTTCTTCGTCTGCGGCGAGTGCGTGGTCGAGAACAAGGAACTGCTGGCCCGGATGGCCGACGAGGGCCATGTCGTCGGCAACCACACCTGGACGCACCCGCTGCTGACCGAACTCGACCGGGGGGAGATCCGCGACGAGATGGAGAGCACCAGCGACGCCATCGAGGACGCCTACGGCGAGCGTCCGCAGTGGTTCCGCGCCCCCTACGGCGCCTGGAACCGCGCCGCCTTCCAACTGGGGGCCGCCATGGGCATGGAGCCCATGGCGTGGACCGTGGACACCACCGACTGGATGGAGCCGGGCACCGACACCATCGTGGACCGGATCGAGGAGGGCGCCGCCCCCGGCGTCGTGGTGCTCTCCCACGACGCCGGGGGCGACCGCTCGCAGACCGTCCACGCCATCCGGGAATGGCTGCCCTACCTGATCGACTCCGGATACCGCATCAGCGTGCCGCGCCGGCGCGTGTGACGGTCACCGTCCCGGCCGCGGCGGTTCAGACCACCGCGGCCAGACGGGCGAAGACGACGACATTCCCTTCGTAGCCGTTCTGCTTCGAGAATCCGCCTCCGCAGGTGATGACCCGGAGTTCCGGGGTGCCCTTCGAGCCGTACACGCGGTCGCCGGGGAAGTTGTTCTTCGCGAAGACCTCGACGCCGTAGATCTCGAACACCGCGGTCCTCCCGTCCTGGCGCAGGACTTCGACCTGGTTGCCCTTCTGCAGCGCCCCGAGGCCGTAGAACACGGCGGGGCCCTGTTTGTTGTCGACATGGCCGACGACGACCGCGGTGCCCTTCTCCCCGGGGGAGACGGCGCCGGTGAACCAGCCGGCCAGGTTGGGGTTGTCCGGCGGCGGTGCGGCGACCCAGCCGTCGGCGTCCAGTCCGACCTGCACCACGGGCGCGTCCACCCGGATCGCCGGGATCCGCACCCGCTGCACGGGGGAGAACGGCAGCGCGGTGGGCGCGGACGCGGGGGAGCCCGGGGTGGCGCGGGTGTCCGGGGCCGCCGCGGAGGCGGGCTGCGGCGGGCCGACGTCGAACTCTCCGGAACCGTTCCTGATGAGCGCCAGGCCGGACAGCAGGGCAAGCGCCATGACGCCCCACGGGGCGCGTTTCCTCCGCCGCGCTTCCTCCTCGGCAAGCTCGGACAGCTTGGACGCAGACATTCGCCATCCCCTCTCGACGCGGTCGTCCCCACGTCCGTCGCGCATGGGAAAACGCTAAATCCCGTGCGGGCCGCGGGCGACGGGGCGATCGGCGAACGGGTGGCGGGCCGCCCGTCCGGTGAGCCATCCGAGTTGCCGTTCCCAGGAATTTTCTGACGGTCCGTGACCTGCGGCAATATCAGATTGTGTGGTTGTCCGTCGGCGTGTCGGATCACCGGGACGGACCATTCTCGACATGCGGGCGTGTTCCGCGCGTCCGAGGGTCTTGCCTGGGAGGTGTTCCTCGCCGATCCACCGGGGACGGGCCCCGGTGACCTCCCGCGGAGGATCACATGCGCAACCAACGTGCCCTGGCGGCGGCGTGCACCACAGTCGCCGTGCTCGGGCTCGCCGCCCCGGTGGCCGTCGCGGACGGCATGGGCAACGGGGGCGGACCGAGCGGCACCGACAACACCACCGTCATCGTCCCCGGCACCGGCAACATCGGCACCTTCAGCGGGAACGGCGTCCTGCCGGGGAACGGCAACGTCAACGGGAACGGCCACTTCAACGGCAACGGCAACGGGAACTTCAACGGCAACGGGAACGGCCGTGGGGGCGAGGGCTTCGGGAACGGCAACGGCCGCGGAGGCAACGGCCGCGGCGAGGGGAACGGCCACGGGGGAGAGGGGAACGGCCGCGGGGGTGAAGGCGGCGACCGGGGTGGCGACTTCGGCCGCGAGAACGGACGCGGCGGTGAGGGCGAGGGCCACGGTGACGGTGTGAACTCCCGCGACATCTTCGTCACGCCGGACGTCCTGCCGGCCGGGGGCCGCCTCACCATCATCGTCAACGGCTGCTCGTCCGGTACGGCGAGTTCCGACGCCTTCGGCACCATCCGGCTGGAGCCGTTCCGCGACGACACCGCGCGAGGTGTCGCCATCGTCGACCGCGACGCCCGCCGCGGCCGGTACGACGTCACCGTGCGCTGTGACGGCCGCACCCTGACCCGCAGGGACGCCTTCACCGTGCTCGGCGGTGTCAACGGCGGCATCGGCGGAAGCAGGAGCACCGGTGCCACGCCGGCCGACGTGGCCATCGGCGGCGGCCTGGTGACCGCGGCCCTGGTCGGCGGTGGTGCCCTCTGGCTGCGTCGCCGGCACGAGAAGCGCGCCTGAGCTCCCCGGTGCGCCGCCGGGGCCACCGGATCCGCCCCCGCGCCCGAGCCCTCGCACACCGACAGGCCCTCGCCCCGACTCCGCAGGGAAGCGGGGGCGGAGGCCTGTCGTGGCGGCCGTACCGACGGGGCGCCGGGAGCCGACCCGGGCGGGGCTATCCGCCGGCGCCCGGGAACAGACTCAGGAACGGTTCCGCGGTCACCGCGATGCCCCGGCTGTAGGGCGCGTCGAAGTCCCAGATAAGGAACAGCATGAAGGCGATGGTCGCGGAGAACAGCCCGGCCAGGACCAGTTCGCGTCCGGTGCGCCGGATCTGGAGCGCGAACACCATGCCGATGGTGATCAGCGCCCCGGTGAGCAGCCCCCACCACACCACCGGCGGCATGGTGGCCCCGGTGGAGTCGGCCCGCGCGTTGCGTGCCTGGTCGGCGGTGGCGAGCTGGTCCAGCAGCGGCTGGTAGGCCTGCGCCTCGAAGTCGTTCTTCGGGCGGTAGTCGGTGACGTCCGCCCGGACCTGCCGCAGCAGTTCGGTGCCGCGGTCGGTGACGCGCTCCTCGTGCGCCATCGTCCGCCACTCGGAGTGGACGACGTACGTCACATAGGCGTTCACGTCCGAGCGGATGCCGTCCCGGACGTCGGGCGGGTAGACGCGGACCCGCTCCGAGATCTCGTGCAGCGCCTGGGCCTCGGTCTGCACGTGGTCCTGGGCGGCGTTGCGGGCCTCCCACACGCCCGCGATGGCCAGGCCCAGCACGATGGCGTAGATGACGCCGATCCACATCGTCATGTACTCGATGACGTCCGGGGTCTCGCTCGGATCCTCGTCCTCGGCGGCCGTCCGGTGCCGTAGCAGCGTGATGACCACCACCACGCCACAGGCCCCCAGCATCGCGAGGACGAGAACAAGCCAATCCGACAACAGGTGCCTCCAGGGGTGAGCGGGCCGGCGCGTCAGCGCGGGCGCAGCGCCGCGACGGCGACGATCGCGGGAACGGTGATGAGCAGGACGTAGGTGACGGGCTTGGTGCGGCCGCGCGGGGCGTGGCTGATGGTGTGGGGGTGGTACGCCGGGTAGCTCACCGGGGCCGCGGAGGGCCGCGGGGTGGGCTTGGGTTCGGGCTTCGGTTTCGGCTTGGGCGCCACCGGCGGCGGAGTGGGCGTGGGCGTCGGCCGGGGCGCCGGGGGCGGCGGAACGGGGCGGGCGGGCGGCCGCGGTGTGGGGGTCGGCTTCGGTCTGGGCGTGGGTGTGGGCGTCGGTGTCGGCCTGGGTGTGGGCGTCGGTGTCGGCGTGGGCTGCGGCGGGGGAGTCGGCTTCGGAGGCGGTGTCGGGGTCGGCGTCGGTGTGGGCGGACACGGCGGGGGGGTCGGCTTCGGGCAGGGCGGGTCGGGCCAGTGGTGGCCGCCGGCGTAGGCCACCGCCACCGTGCCGTCCGGTCCCGTCGAGGCGAACGCGCAGGCGTCGGCCGACGCGGTGCCGGCCGGACAGCCCACCAGGGCCCAGGTCAGCGTCAACAGGGCCACGGCCCTTGTGGCGGGCGCGCATCGGGTCACTTCGGGTCCATGCACGACGCAGATCATGAGCCGTGGACGGCCGCCGTGCGCCGTAGTGCGCCGCAATTGCTCCGAACGAGGGAGATGGCGCGGTCGGAGGTTTGACAAGCGGAAGAGACCGCGCCGACGCGCCGCGCCCCGTCACCGGGTCCGCAAAGAAATTCCGGCCGCCGTTGAACGCCCCGGCCCCTCCGGTGCGTACCCATGGCCGTGCGGCGGCGCAGCAGGGCGCTGCAATATCCAGGCGATTATGGGGAGTTTGACGATGAAGACCTCCTGGCGGACCGCCTCACTGGTGGCCACAGCCGCTTCGGTGCTGGCGCTGACGACGGCGTGCGGTCAGGACAACGCCACCACTCCCGCCTCGGCGGCCCAGAACGTCGGGGCCACGGCCGCGGCCGGCGACTACGGCAGCCCGGGCGGCGGTACGCAGACCGGCGCGGGCAACGGGTACGGCGCCGACGGCAACCAGGCCTCCGCCTCCGCGGCGCCGGCCACCCCCGCGGGCAAGCTCTCCGTGGCGAGCAACCCCGAACTCGGGAACGTGCTGACCGACGGTTCCGGCCTCACCCTCTACCGGTTCGACAAGGACACCGCCAACCCGCCCAAGTCCAACTGCGACGGCGACTGCGCCACCACCTGGCCGCCGGTCCCCGCCGACGACGCCACCGCCGGCGCCGGCATCGACAAGGCGCTGCTCGGGGAGGTCACCCGGGCCGACGGCGCCAAACAGCTCACCATCGGCGGCTGGCCCGCCTACCGCTACGCCAAGGACGTCAACGCCGGGGACGTCAACGGCCAGGGCGTGGGCGGCAAATGGTTCGCCCTCGCCCCCTCCGGGAAGAAGGCCAAACTGTCCGACCTGCCCGGCCTGTCCGTCCGCAAGGACCCCAAGCTGGGTGACGTCATCGTCGACAAGAACGGCATGACGGTCTACCGCTTCCTGAAGGACCAGGCCTGGCCGAAACCCGTCTCCCACTGCACCGGGGCCTGCCTGGAGAAGTGGCCGGCCGTCGGACCGGTCAACGCCGACGACACCGAGGGCGTGAAGAAGAAGGGCCTGATGTCCTTCTCCCGCCCCGACGGCGTCCGGCAGATGACGGTCAACTGCTGGCCGGTCTACACCTTCTCCGGGGACAAGGCCCCCGGTGACACCAACGGTCAGGGCGTGGGCGGCACCTGGTACGCCGTCTCGCCCGACGGAAAGCCGGTCGGCGCGCCGGGCAAGTAGATCACCTCCCCAGGTCGATCGCCCCGCCCCAGCCCGACGCGCGGCCGAAGATCCGCCCCCTCCGCACCGCACGGAGGGGGCGGATCGTTGTGTGCGGTGAGCACGTCCGGCCGCACGGCCGTGACACAGCGGGGCCGGACGGGCACTTGCCGCAGGCAGTGACCGGGAACGGACGGTCAATTTCCGGTTCGGGTCGCTCCTTTGGCGGGCGATCAGTAGCCTCAGCTCGAACACCGGATCGCCTACACCTGTCCACGCCTTGGAGAGTCACATGGAGCGTCCCGCCTGGGCCCCACGGAGCATCGACATCTCGGTGCCCAGCGTCTCGCGGATCTACGACTACTACCTGGGCGGTTCGCACAACTTCGAGGTCGACCGGGAAGCGGCCCGCAAGGCGATGGAGTTCATGCCGGGCCTGCCGAAGATCATGCAGGCGAACCGGGCGTTCATGCGCCGGGCCGTGCGGTTCGCGGCCGACGAGGGCATCACCCAGTTCCTCGACATCGGCTCCGGCATCCCCACCTTCGGCAACGTCCACGAGGTGGCACAGACGGCCGTACCGGGCGCCCGTGTCGTCTACGTCGACCACGACCCGGTGGCGGTGGCCCACAGCCAGGCCGTACTGGCGGGCAACGACGCCGCCGACGTGGTCGCGGCGGACCTCCGCAAGCCCCACGAGATCCTCGCAAGCCCCCGGCTGGAGCGGCTGATCGACCTGAATCGGCCAGTGGCCCTGCTCCTCGTTGCCATACTGCACTTCGTGGAAGACGCGGACGACCCGTACGGTGCGGTGGCCGAGCTGCGCAAGGCGCTCGCGCCCGGCAGCCTGCTGATCCTCACCCATGCCTCGTACGAGGGAATCCCGCTGCCCGCCGGGCGGGCCGAGGGCGCGGTGGACGTGTACAAGGACATTCGCAACCCGCTGATCATGCGCTCGCGCGACGAGATCGCGCGGTTCTTCGAGGGGTACGACATGGTGGAACCCGGACTGGTGCCGATGCCGCGCTGGCGCCCGGAATCGGCACCGGAGGACGAGGATCCGTATGCCTTCTCCGGATTCGCCGGCGTGGGGCGTACGGCGTGAGCGCGGAGCCGGACGAGCCGGAGGGCAGACTGCGCCGGTTGACGACGATCTGGAGCCGGGCCCTCTTCCCGGTGACCTCCACGTCGCTGACCCGTGCCGAGTTCGAGGAGCAACTCCTGCCGCTCGCAGGACGGTTGAGCGAGCTACTGCGCGCCCGAAGCTTCGACGCGGACGCGGCGAAGGCCGTGGGTGCCGCCCTGGTCGAGGCGCACTGCACCGACCCCGAGGCCCTCGCCCGCACCCTGGACTGCGTGGACGCCTACCTCGTCCTGTACTGCGGCGAGGACGGCCCGCAGGACGAACTGCGCATGCGCTCCTCGCGCTTGCAGCACGCGATGGCCGCCGGCTACGCCCAGGCGCTGCGCGAGCGCACCCTCGCCGAGCAACAGGCCATCGCCCAGGCCGCCTTGCGCGCCCAGGGCGTGGTGGCCCAGGCGCTCCACGCCAGCGAGGCCCGCTTCCGCGCGGTCTTCGAGGGCGCCGCGATAGGAATCGGCATCGCCGACCTCGACGGCAACGTCCTCCAGGTCAACGAGGCGCTGCTGCGCATGTTCGGCCTCACCGAGCAGTCCCTGCGCGGCCGGCGCGTCCAGGACTGGGTGCACCCCGAGGACGCCCCGCAGACCTGGCGGCTCTACGACGAACTCGTGCGCGGCGACCGCGAGCACTACCACGTGGAGAAGGCCTTCAACCGCACCGACGGCACGGTCCTGTGGACCAACCTGACGGTCTCCCTGCTGCGCGACGCCGACGGCACCCCGCAGTACCAGCTCGCCCTGATGGAGGACACCACCGAGCGCCGCCTGCTCAACCTCCGGCTGCGCTACGAGGCCACGCACGACGCCCTCACCGGCCTGCCCAACCGCTCCCTGTTCTTCGAACGGCTGGAGAAGGTCCTGAACGCGGGCCAGGGCCAGCGCTTCGGCCTGTGCTACCTCGACCTGGACGGCTTCAAGACCGTCAACGACAGCCTCGGCCACGCGGCCGGCGACCGGCTGCTCGTGGAGGTCGCCGACCGGCTCCAGTCCTGCGCGACCGCCCCCGGCGAGATGGTCGCCCGGCTCGGCGGCGACGAGTTCGTGGCCCTGACCACCGGCCCCGGCACCGAACGCAAGGTGGACGAACTCGCCGAGCGCATCATGAACGCGCTGGTCACCCCGATCAGCGTCGACGGCCGTGACCTCATGGTGCGCGGCAGCCTCGGCATCGTGGAGGGTCCGGCCGGCGAGCGCACCGCGGCGGAGGTGCTGCGCAGCGCCGACATCACCATGTACCGGGCCAAGTCGGCCGGCGGCAACCGCTCCGAGCTCGCCGACCCCGAGGCCGACGCCCGCGCGATCACCCGCCACGGCCTGACCACGGCCCTGCCGACGGCCCTGGAACGCGGCGAGTTCTTCATCGAGTACCAGCCCCTGGTCCACCTCGGCGACGGCAGCGTGCGTGGTGCCGAGGCCCTGGTGCGCTGGCTGCACCCGCAGCACGGAGTCCTCGGACCCGACCGCTTCATCCCGCTCGCCGAGCACACCGGGCTGATCGTGCCGCTCGGCCGCTGGGTCCTGGAGGAGTCGATCCGCCAGGCCCGCGCCTGGCGTGAGCGGCACGGCGAGGAGACCACCGCCGGTCCGCTGCGCATCAACGTCAACCTGTCCCCGTGCCAGCTCAGCCACCCCGGCCTGGTGCAGGACACGGTCGACATCCTCGAACGGTCGGGCGTCACCCCGGACGCCCTCTGCCTGGAGGTCACCGAGTCCGCGCTCATCGGGGCCGACGACGACCTGCTCAAACCCCTGCGCAGGCTGGCCGAGATGGGCGTCGACATCGCCCTGGACGACTTCGGCACCGGCTACTCCAACCTCGCCAACCTGCGCCGCCTGCCGGTGAGCGTCCTCAAGCTCGACCGCTCCTTCACCCAGGGCATGCAGCAGTTCCCGGCCGACCCCGTCGACCTCAAGATCGTGGAGGGCATCGTCACGCTGGCCCACAGCCTCGATCTCGCGGTCACCGTCGAGGGCGTGGAGACCGGCGCCCAGGCCGAGCAACTGCGGATACTGGGCTGCGACACGGCCCAGGGCTGGTACTACGCCCGTCCGGGCCCGCCGGAGAGGCTCCACGACCTGGCCCTGGTGGACGCCACGGGCTGAGCCGCGCCGTCGTCCCCCGTCCGGGCGGTCGCGGCCACGGCGGCGGCCGCCCGGACGAGTGCCGCGGTGGCGGTGGAGCGGGACTGCTGCGGCCAGGCGATCGCCAGCAGCGACGGCGGCGCGTCCGGGACGGGCCGGTAGACGACGCCCGGACGCGGATAGCGGTCGGCGACGGACGCCGGCAGCAGGGTGACCAGTTCGCCCAGGGCGACACGGGTGAGCACCTGGGCGAGATCGCGGCCCTCGCGCCGCGTCTCCTCCAGGAACCGGTGCAGGTCCCCGGGGCGCAGCCCCAGATCGGCGAGGTGGACCCGGTCGCGGGCGGCGAGCGGGTGGGCCGCGCCGAGCACCGCGACCCGCGGCTCGGCGACCAGGGTCTCGCTGTCCAGGCCGGTGCGGTCGAAGGGCTCGTGCACCAGCGCGGCGTCGGCCTCGCCGCGGCGCAGCAACCGCGGCTGCTCCAGCCAGCCGCACAGCCGGACCGTCACCGGTACGGCGGCGGGGTCGGTGGCGTAGCGCTCCAGGACCGGCTCCAGCAGGCCCGCGTCGCCGTCGGCCTTGACCGCCAGGACCAGCGTGCGGTCCGGGCCCGCCGCGCGCCGGGCCCGCCGGCCGGCCGCCTCCAGCGCGTCCAGCGCGAACCGCGCCTCGGCGAGGAGCACCTCGCCTGCCCGGGTCAACGCGACGCTGTGGGTGGTCCGTTCGAAGAGGGTGACCCCGAGATCGGTCTCCAGCCGGCGGATCGCCCGGGACAGGGGCGGGGCGGAGATGCCCAGCCGTTCGGCCGCGCGGGCGAAGTTGAGTTCCTCGGCGACGGCGACGAAGTAGCGCAACGGGCGGGACTCCACGGCTTCGCCCTCCTTTCGGCAGCTGCCCTGAAGGCCGTTATTGCCCTGAGGGTAACAACCGCGAGCGAAGCGGTCCTTCAGTTACCGGAGGCCGGACGGCAGGCTCGACCACGCCTGATTCCCCCTCTCCCAGGAGCCCTCCGTGATCCTCGTCACCACCCCGACCGGCCAGATCGGCAGCCAGGTCCTCGACTCCCTCCTCGCCGCCGGGGACGCGGCCGGAGAGGTCCGCGTGATCGTCCGGGACCCCGCCCGCCTGTCCCCGCGCGTACGCGCCCGCGTCGAGACCGTCAGCGGCTCGCACGCCGACCCCGACGTCGCCGCCAAGGCGTGCGCGGACGTCGACCGGGTCTTCTGGCTGGTGCCGCCGGCGCCCACCGCCGACAGCGTCGAGGGACACTTCCGCGCCTTCAGCCGGCCCCTGGTCGACGCGATCCGCACCGAGGGCGTCGAGCGGGTCGTCGGCGTCTCCACCCTGGGCCGCGGCATCGCCCGGAACGCCGGGCAGATCTCGGCCTCGCTGGCCATGGACGAGGAGATCCGGGCCACCGGCGTCCACCACCGGGCGCTGTGCCCGCCGTACCTCATGGAGAACCTGCTCCACCAGGCCGCGGTGATCCGCGACAGCGGTGTGATCGCCATGGCGACGTACGGCGACCGGGTGCTGCGCACCTGCACCACCCGTGACATCGGCGCCGTGGCGGCACGGCTGCTGCTGGACGGCACCTGGGCCGGCCAGGAGGACGTCCCGACGGTCGGCCCCGACGCCCTGACACCCGAGGACATGGCGCGCGTGGTGTCCGAGGTGCTGGACCGCCCGGTCCGCTTCCGGCGGCTCGGTGAGGCGGAGTACAAGGCGACGCTGCTGCGGCACGGCGCGAGCGAGGACTGGGCGCGCGGCCTGACCGACCTCGCGTCCGCGACGGCCGAGCAGGGCTTCTACGGCAGCACGGCACCCAGCACACCCGAGACCGCGCCCACGTCCTTCCGCCGCTGGTGCGAGGAGGTACTCAGGCCGGCCGTCCTGAACTGACCGGCACCGCCGACGGCTCCGCCGGTACCGCCGACGGCTCCGCCGGTACCGCCGACGGCTCCGCCGGTACCGCCGACGGCTCCGCCGGTACCGTCCGCGGCACCCCGGTACCGACCACGGCCCTGGCGGTGCCGCCCGCCGCTCCGCCGAGATCGCCTGTGACTCTGCCGGTGTCGCCTGGCGTCCTGTGGGGGTCGTCTGGGGGTCTGGCGGTGTCGCCTTGGCGTCCCGTGGGGATCGCCTGCGGTCCCGTCGGGATCGCCTGCCGTTCCACCGGTGCCGCCCGCCGTTCCCCCGGTGCCGGCCACGGCTCCGGCGGTGTCGGCCGCCGTTCAGCAGGGATCGCCCGTGACTCCGCCGGCACCGTCTGCGGCTCAGCGGGCACCCTCTGAGGTTCCGCCGGCACCCTCTGCGGCTCCCTCCGCGTCGCCTACCGCTCCAGCAGCATCCGCTGCAGTTCCCGGGCCGCCCGCGGCGGAGCCACGTCGCTGCGGTGGGCGAGGGCGATGGTGCGGTGCAGTCCGGGGCGGGCCAGGGGCGTGACCCGTAGTCCGCGGCCCGCCCGGGCGGCCACCATCCGCGGTACGACGGCCACGCCGAGCCCCGCCCGGACGAACCCCAGCACCGCGTCCATCTCGCCGCCCTCCACGGCGAAGTCCGGCTCGAACCCCGCGGAGCGGCACGCCGCGACGGTCAGTTCCCGCAGGTCGTAGCCGTGCCGGAACATCACCAGCCGTTCCCCCTCCAGGTCGGGGATCTCCACCGCCCGCCCGCCCCGGCCGGGCACCGGCGCCTCCGGCGAGGACACCACCACGAGGTCCTCCCGCAGCAGCTCCACCGTCGTCAGCGCGGGCGCCGGCGTCGGCAGCGGCAGCACGACCAGCGCGAGGTCGAGCGCACCGCGCGCCAGCTCCCGTACCAGGTCGTGCGAGCCGCTCTCCTCGATCAGCAGCCGGACCCCCGGGTACCGGTCGTGGAAGGCGCGCAGCACATCCGGCAGCAACCCCGTGCACAGGCTCGGTGTCGCCCCCAGCCGGACCCGTCCCCGCCGCAGCTGGACCAGCTCCTGTACCTCGTGCCGTGCGGTGTCCGCGTCGGCCAGGATGCGCCGGGCCAGCGGCAGCAGCGCCTCCCCGGCGTCGGTGAGCGTGATGTTGCCCCGGGCGCGCAGGAAGAGGTCCGCGCCCAGCTCCCGCTCCAGCGCCTTGATCTGCTGGGACAGCGACGGCTGGGCGACATGGACCAGCTCGGCGGCCCGGGTGAAGTGCCGGGTCTCGGCGACGGCCACGAAATACTGGAGCTGCTGGAACTGCATGGCGCCACGATAGCTTCGGCCTATGGAATCCAGCTGCACCATGTCTTGGACCGATTGGCCCGTTCGGCCCTAGCGTCTTGTCCATGGCTCTGGCAACGCGGACGGACCGACGACCGTCCATGGCGCGCACGATGTGGGACTCCTCCGTCGGCAAGAAGACCGTGATGGCCGTCAGCGGCGTGATCATGCTGCTGTACCTGGTCGCCCACGTCATCGGGAACCTGAAGATCTTCTTCGGCGCGGGGGAGTTCAACCACTACGCCCACTGGCTGCGCACGGTCGGCGAACCCTTCATGCACTACGAGTGGACGCTCTGGCTCGTCCGGATCGTCCTCGTCGTCGCCGTGGTCGCCCACGCCACCTCCGCGTACCAGCTCAGCCGACGCGACATCAGGGCACGGCCCGGCACGTACGTGCACAGGAAGCCCGGGGCCGGTTACGCGACCCGCACGATGCGCTGGGGCGGCGTCATCCTCGGCCTGTTCATCGTCTGGCACGTCCTCGACCTGACCACCGGCACCGTGCACTCCGGCGGCTTCCAGGAGGGCCACCCGTACCAGAACGTCGTGGACACCTTCTCCACCTGGTACGGCAACGTCGTCTACATCGTCGCGATGCTGGCGCTCGGCCTGCACATCCGGCACGGCCTCTGGAGCGCCGCCCAGACCCTCGGCGTCGGCAGCCGCACCCGCGACCGCGCCCTGAAGACCCTCGCGAACGTCCTCGCGCTGCTGCTCACGGCCGGCTTCGTCGCCGTACCCGTGGGCGTCATGACCGGAGTGGTGAGCTGACATGACGACCTACGCCGACTACGCGACCGGCACGCCGGTCACCGACACGAAGGCCCCCGCCGGACCGATCCACGAACGCTGGGACAGGCGCCGTTTCGAGGCCAGGCTGGTCAACCCGGCCAACCGCCGCAAGCACACGATCATCGTCGTGGGCACCGGCCTCGCCGGTGGCTCCGCGGGCGCCACCCTCGCCGAACAGGGTTACCACGTCGTCCAGTTCTGCTACCAGGACTCCCCGCGCCGGGCACACTCCATCGCCGCGCAGGGCGGCATCAACGCGGCGAAGAACTACCGCAACGACGGCGACTCGGTCCACCGCCTGTTCTACGACACCGTCAAGGGCGGCGACTTCCGGGCCCGCGAGTCCAACGTGCACCGGCTCGCCCAGATCTCGGTCGAGATCATCGACCAGTGCGTGGCCCAGGGCGTGCCGTTCGCCCGCGAGTACGGCGGTCTGCTCGACACCCGCTCCTTCGGCGGCGTCCAGGTCTCCCGCACCTTCTACGCCCGCGGCCAGACCGGCCAGCAGCTGCTCCTCGGGGCCTACCAGGCCCTCAGCAGGCAGATCGCCGCGGGCAACGTGGAGTTGCACCCGCGCACCGAGATGCTCGACCTGATCGTGGTCGACGGGCGCGCCCGCGGGATCGTCGCCCGGGATCTGGTCACCGGGAGGATCGACACGTACTTCGCGGACGCCGTCGTCCTCGCCTCCGGCGGCTACGGCAACGTCTTCTACCTGTCGACCAACGCCATGAACTCCAACGCGACCGCGATCTGGCGGGCGCACCGGCGCGGCGCCTGGTTCGCCAACCCCTGCTTCACCCAGATCCACCCGACGTGCATCCCGCGCACCGGCGACCACCAGTCCAAGCTCACGCTGATGAGCGAGTCGCTGCGCAACGACGGCCGCATCTGGGTGCCGAAGGCCCAGGGCGACACCCGCCCGCCGAACGAGATCCCGGAGGACGAGCGCGACTACTACCTGGAGCGCATCTACCCGTCCTTCGGCAACCTCGTGCCCCGCGACATCGCCTCCCGCGCCGCGAAGAACGTCTGCGACGAGGGCAGGGGAGTGGGCCCCGGCGGCCAGGGCGTCTACCTGGACTTCGCCGACGCCATCCGGCGGATGGGCCGCGAGGCCGTCGAGGCCAGGTACGGCAACCTCTTCGACATGTACCAGCGGATCACCGACGAGGATCCGTACGAGGTGCCGATGCGGATCTACCCGGCCGTGCACTACACGATGGGCGGCCTGTGGGTCGACTACGACCTCCAGACCACCGTCCCCGGCCTGTTCGCGATCGGCGAGGCCAACTTCTCCGACCACGGCGCCAACCGGCTGGGTGCCTCGGCGCTGATGCAGGGCCTCGCCGACGGCTACTTCGTGCTGCCGGCCACCATCAACGACTACCTGGCCCGCAACCCGCACCAGGAACCGGTCACCGACGAACACCCCGTCGTCCAGGAGGCGCTGGCCGAGACCGAGGACCGGATCAACCTGCTGCTGGCCGTCGACGGCGACCGCACCCCGGACTCCTTCCACCGCGAACTCGGCGAGCTGATGTGGGAGTTCTGCGGCATGGCGCGCAGCGAGGCGGGCCTGCGCAAGGCCCTGGAGCGCATCCCGCAGATCCGCGAGGAGTTCTGGCGCCGGATCAAGGTGCCCGGCACCGGCGAGGAGTTCAACCAGTCGCTGGAGAAGGCCAACCGCATCGTCGACTACCTGGAACTCGCCGAGCTGATGTGCCTCGACGCGCTCCACCGCACCGAGTCCTGCGGCGGCCACTTCCGCGAGGAGTCCCAGACCCCGGACGGCGAGGCCGCCCGCAGGGACGAGGCGTTCTCCTACGCCGCCGCCTGGGAGTTCACCGGCACCGGCGAGGCGCCCGTCCTGCACAGGGAAGACCTGGTCTTCGAGTACGTCCACCCCACCCAGCGGAGCTACGCATGAAGCTCACCCTGCGCGTCTGGCGGCAGAAGAACGCCGACGCCGAAGGAGCGATGTCCACCTACGAGGTGGACGACATCTCGCCCGACATGTCCTTCCTGGAGATGCTGGACGTCCTCAACGAACGGCTCATCCTCGCCGGGGAGGAGCCGGTCGCCTTCGACCACGACTGCCGCGAGGGCATCTGCGGCGCGTGCAGCCTGGTCATCAACGGCGACGCGCACGGACCGGAGCGCACCACCACCTGCCAGCTGCACATGCGGTCCTTCCGGGACGGCGACACGATCGACATCGAGCCGTGGCGGGCGTCCGCGTTCCCGGTGATCAAGGACCTGGTGGTGGACCGGTCGGCGTTCGACCGGATCATCCAGGCCGGCGGCTACATCACCGCGCCGACCGGGTCCGCGCCGGAGGCCCACGCCACCCCGGTGCCCAAGGCCGACGCCGACTTCGCGTTCGAGCACGCCGAGTGCATCGGGTGCGGGGCGTGCGTGGCCGCGTGCCCGAACGGCGCGGCGATGCTGTTCACCTCCGCCAAGGTCAACCATCTCAACGTGCTGCCCCAGGGGGCGCCCGAGCGGGAGACGCGGGTGCTGGACATGGTGGCGCAGATGGACGCGGAGGGATTCGGCGGGTGCACGCTGACCGGTGAGTGCGCCACCGCCTGCCCCAAGGGCATTCCGCTGATGTCGATCACGAGCATGAACAGGGAGTGGCTGCGGGCCACCCGGAAGGCGGGCAAGCGCTAGCGCCCACCACCTGAGGACGTTCGCCGGACAGAGGCGGGCGGGCGGGGCCGGGAGGTGCTCCCCGGCCCCGTCTGGATTTCCGGGCATGTGCAGGCTCCGCGCACGATCTCCGGAGGGAGCGGTTCGGCGACGCCGCGGCCGGTTCCGGGGCCGCCGTCCGCGAACGGGAAGCCGACCGGTCGCAGCAGTGTTTCCCGGGTGAGCCGGTCGTGCCGGACCGCCCCACCGGCACCGGTCACGTGCTGCGCATGAGCGGTAGCGCCGACGTCCTGACCGGCGGCGGCCACCCGCCCGGCCGCGCCCCCTCCGCCGAGGAGGCGGCCGTCTGCCGGGACCGGCCCGGACAGGTGGACACCACCGGCTCCTTCAACCCCGTCACCCCCTCCGGCGACCGGGTGTGGAACGAGGGCTCCCGCTCGGACGTTCCCGTCGTGGACGGCGTACGACTTCTCGTCCCGGACCCGCCGTCGTACGAGCGGAGCCGCCCGCCGGCCGGTTCTTCCCGCACATGACGGGCGACCTCGTGCTGAAGCGGTGCTCGACGCGGAGGAGCCGGACGGCTGCTCGCCGGATGCGTGGCCGAGAACGGCCGACCCCGGCGTTCACCACCCCCACATCCGCTCTCCCGGCACGCGTCACGCGTACGCCAACCGGCGTCGGAAGAACAGGAGCGGCGGCCCGTACCCATCCGGCCCGCCGTCCCCGTCGCCGACCCGGCCCGTGCCCAGGAGAGAGCCATGACCGGCGTGACCGCCCTCGACCGTCCCGCGCAGCCCGCGGCACCCACCCGCTACACCGTCACCCTCGCCCGTGACGAGGCCGACGTGCGTGCCGCGCAGCGGCTGCGGCACGACGTCTTCGCCGGGGAGATGGGGGCCCTGCTGGCCACCGCCGAGCCGGGGCACGACGTCGACGCCTTCGACGCCTACTGCGACCACCTCCTCGTCCGCGAGGAGGTGACCGGGCAGGTCGTCGGCACCTACCGGCTGCTGCCCCCGGAGCGGGCCGCGGTCGCCGGCCGGCTCTACTCCGAGGGCGAGTTCGACCTCACCGCGCTCGACGCGATCCGGCCCGGCCTGGTCGAGGTCGGCCGATCCTGTGTCCACCCCGACCACCGCGACGGCGTCGTCATCGGCCTCATCTGGGCCGGCATAGCCCGCTACATGACCGACCGGGGCCACGAGTGGCTGGCGGGCTGCTGCTCCGTGCCGCTCGCCGACGGCGGCGCCCTCGCCACCGGCACCTGGGAGCGGGTGCGCGGCAAGCACCTGGCGCCCGAGGAGTTCCGGGTCCGTCCGCTCCTGCCCTGGGTCCCGGACGGCGGGGCCCCGGCCGGCCGCACCGACCTCCCGGCGCTGCTGCGCGGCTATCTCCGGCTGGGCGCCTGGGTGTGCGGGGAGCCCGCGCACGACCCCGACTTCGGGGTCGCCGACCTGTACGTCCTGCTGTCGATGCGCCGGGTCGACCCGCGCTATCTGCGGCACTTCCTCTCCCTCGTCCCGGCCTGATGAGCGTCTGGCTGCCCACCGCGCCCTGCACTCCGGGCGCCTGCGTGGAACCGGTCCGCGCCGCCGCCGCCGTACCCCGTGCCGTGCTGCGGCTGACCGCGGTCGCGGTCCTGCTGCTGGCCGGGGTCGCGCTGTCCCCGCTCGGCGGGACGATCCCCGCCGAGTGGGTCAGGCGCTGGTGCCGGATGATCGTGCGGGCCATCGGGGTCCGGGTCCGCGTCACCGGCGCCGCCCCGCAGGGCGGCGGGCTGCTGCTGGTCGCCAACCACGTCTCGTGGCTGGACGTCCCGCTGCTCACCGCCGTACGCCCGGCCCGGATGCTCGCCAAGACCGAGATCCGGCGGTGGCCGCTGGCGGGCGCGCTCGCGGCGCGCGGCGGGGCCCTGTTCATCGAACGGGACCGGCTGCGCGCCCTGCCCGGTACGGTCGCCGAGATCGCCGGTGCCCTCGGTGCGGGCGCGGCCGTGACCGCCTTCCCCGAGGGCAGCACCTGGTGCGGGCGCGCCCACGGCCGCTTCCGCCGGGCCGTGTTCCAGGCCGCGCTGGACGCGGGCGTCCCCGTCCAGCCGGTCGGCCTGCGCTACCGGCAGCTGGGCGGCGGCCCCGGCACCGCTGCGGCCTTCGTCGGCGAGGACACCCTGCCGGCCTCCCTGTGGCGGGTGGCCCGGACCCGGGGCCTGGTCGCCGAGGTGGAGGTCCACCCGCTGCTCCGGCCGGGCGCCCACCGCGACCGCCGCTCCCTCGCCCGCGCGGCCCAGCCGGCCGCCCCCGAGCCCGCCTGGACCCACACCGCCCTGGTCACCGCCGTACGGGCCCATGTCCTGTACACGTAGGCGTTCCTTGAATGCGTAGAAAAGCCGCAAAAGGGAATTCGGACAGTGCACATCACTACTCCCTGAGGAGCGTGTGCCCATGTCTACGGGAACGCTTCTGGCGATCATCATTCCGATCGTGGTGGTGATCGCTCTGGCCGCTGTGGCGGTCTCACTGCTGATGCGACGCCGTCACCTCCGTGAACGCTTCGGCCCGGAGTACGAACGGACGGTCGAGGGATCCGACAGCCGGCTCGCCGCCGAGCGTGAGCTCCGGGAGCGCGAGAGGCGACACGACTCGCTGGACATCAAGGCGCTGCCCCCCGTCTCACGGGACCGCTACACGCGGGAGTGGACCAGTGTCCAGGAGGAGTTCGTCGACCGGCCGGAGGACGCGGTGCACGACGCGGACCGCCTGGTGACCTCCCTGATGCACGAGCGCGGGTATCCGACCGAGGGGTACGAGCAGCAGATGAGGGACCTCTCGGTGGAGCACAGCTCCACGCTGGAGCACTACCGGGCCGCGCACGAGGTGGAGGCCCTCTCCACCCGTAAGCAGGCGACGACCGAACAGTTGCGGGGCGCCATGGTGCACTACCGCGCCCTGTTCGACGAGTTGCTCTCCGACGGCGGCGGCCGGGCGCAAGCCGCTCGGTCCTGACCGCGATCACCACTCCGCACGGAGGAACCCATGCACAGGAACGAGGACGCGGGCCGCACCACCGGCGATCTGTCGACCGAGGACCTCGCCCGGCCGACGGCCACGGGTGCGGACGCCGAGCCGGAGGAGACCTCCGCTGGGGCCCCGATGTATCCCGGTGAGAGCACCGGGACCCAGACCGCGGGCGACACGTCCGTCACCGGCGGAGCCGGGGCCGAAGCCCCGGACGAGCCCCTGGCCGAGACCTCGGACGAGCCCCTGGCCGAGACCTCGGCCGAGACGTCGGGGACCACGCGGGCCCCGGCCGCCACGGGTGCTCCGGGCGCCTCGGACGACGAGGCTCCGCAGTTGCTGACGGACGACGACGAGCGGGACTTCCGCGACCGCTGGCAGGCGATCCAGAACCGGTTCGTTGACGACCCGCGCGAGGCCGTGCACGACGCCGACGCCCTGGTCGCCGACGTCATGCAGACCCTGGCCTCCACCTTCGCCCAGCACAAGAAGGACCTGGAGAGCCAGTGGGGCGAGGGCGAGAAGGTGGACACGGAGGAACTCCGGGGAGCGCTGCGGCGCTACCGTTCCTTCTTCAACCGCCTGCTCAGCACCTGAGCCCCACCGCCCCCTCGCCCGCGGCGCCCCGCCCGGCTCAGGGCATGACCCGCGCCAGGTAGGGCGCCGTGGCGCTGCCCTGGGCCCGGGCCACCCGGGCCGGCGGGCCGGCCGCCACGATCCGGCCGCCCCGGTCGCCGCCGCCCGGGCCCAGGTCGATCACCCAGTCGGCGCCCGCGACCACCGTCATGTCGTGCTCCACCACGACGACCGTGTGCCCGGCGTCGACCAGCCCGTGCAGCCGGTCCATCAGCACCTCGACATCGGCCGGGTGCAGTCCGGTCGTCGGTTCGTCCAGCAGGTACACGGTGTGGCCCCGGCGCCCGCGCTGGAGTTCGCTCGCCAGCTTGATCCGCTGGGCCTCCCCACCGGACAGCTCGGTCGCCGGCTGGCCGAGCCGCAGATAGCCGAGGCCGACGTCGAGCAGGGTGCCGAGGCTGCGGGCGGCGGCCGGTGTGTCCGCGAAGAACTCCGCGGCGGCCTCCACCGTCAGGTCCAGCACGTCGGCGATGCTCCGTCCCCGGTACTCCACCTGGAGCGTCGGCGGGTTGTAGCGGGCGCCGCCGCAGTCGGGACACGGTGCGTAGGTGCTGGGCAGGAACAGCAGCTCCACGCTGACGAACCCCTCGCCCTGGCAGGTCTCGCAGCGTCCGCCGGCCACGTTGAAGGAGAACCGCCCCACCCCGTACCCGCGCGCCCGCGCCTCCTCGGTGCCGGCGAACACCTTCCGCACGACGTCGAACAGGCCCGTGTAGGTGGCCAGGTTGGAGCGCGGGGTGCGTCCGATGGGCTTCTGGTCGACCCGGACCAGCCGCTCGACACCCGGCACCTCCTCGGTCAACTCGCCGACGAGCGTGGACTTCCCGGAGCCGGAGACACCGGTGACCGCCGTGAACGCGCCGACGGGGAACCCCGCCGTCACCCCGCGCAGGTTGTGCCGGGTCACCGGACCCACCGTCAGCCAGCCGCGCGGCTCGCGGACCTCACGGGCCGGCCCGGGCGACTCGTCGAAGAGGAACACGGCCGTCGCCGACTCCTCCACCGACGCCAGCTCGGCCGGCGGCCCGCTGTACAGCACCCGTCCGCCGTGCTCGCCCGCCCCGGGGCCCACGTCGACCACCCAGTCCGCGGCGCGCACCACCTCCAGGTGGTGTTCCACCACGAACACCGAGTTCCCGGCCGCCTTGAGCCGCTCCAGCACGGTCAGCAGCGCCTCGGTGTCCGCCGGATGCAGTCCGGCGGACGGTTCGTCCAGCACGTAGACGACACCGAAGAGGCCGGAGCGCAACTGGGTGGCGAGCCGCAGCCGCTGCAGCTCGCCCGCCGAGAGGGTGGGGGCGGCCCGGTCCAGGCTGAGGTAGCCGAGGCCCAGCTCGACCACCGGCGCGATCCGGGACTTCAGGTCGGCCGTGAGCACCCTGGCCGCCTCGCCGCCGCCGTCGAGCAGCCCCGCGAGGTCGGTCAGGGGCAGCGCGGCCAGCTCGGCGATGGTCCGGCCGCCGAAGGTCACCGCGAGCGCCTCGGGCCGCAGCCGGCTGCCCCCGCAGGCCGGGCAGGGCGCGCTGGTCAGGAAGCGTTCCGCCTTCGCCCTGAGGGTCGCCGACCTGGTGTCGGAGAAGGTCTTGAGGACGTACCGGCGGGCGCTCGTGTAAGTGCCCTGGTACGGCCGTTGGATGCGGTCCGCGTCCCGGACCGGGTGCACGGTGACGACCGGCTGCTCGTCGGTGAACAGGATCCACTCGCGCTGCTCGGCGGGCAGGTCCCGCCAGGGCCGGTCCACGTCGTACCCGAGCGCGTCCAGGATGTCCCGCAGGTTCTTGCCCTGCCAGGCGCCCGGCCATGCCGCGACGGCGCCCTCGCGGACGGACAGCGAGGGGTCCGGGACCAGCAGCTCCTCGGCGGTCTCGTGCACCCGGCCGAGACCGTGGCACCCGGGGCAGGCGCCGGCGGCCGTGTTCGGCGAGAACGCGTCCGAATCGAGCCGTTCGGCGCCGGGCGGATACGTGCCGGCGCGTGAGAACAGCATGCGCAGCGAGTTCGAGAGGTTGGTGACCGTGCCCACCGAGGAACGCGAGGTGGGGGCCGCACGCCGCTGCTGCAGCGAGACCGCGGGCGGCAGCCCGGTGATCTCGCCCACCGTGGGGGCCCCGACCTGGTGGATCAGCCGGCGCGCGTACGGCGCCACCGACTCGAAGTACCGTCGCTGGGCCTCGGCGTAGACCGTGCCGAACGCCAGGGAGGACTTGCCCGAGCCGGAGACGCCGGTGAACACGGCCAGTACGTCACGGGGGATGTCCACGTCGACACCCTTGAGGTTGTGCTCACGGGCGCCGCGCACGCGGACGTACGGGTCATGGGGGCTGTGCATCGGGG
Source organism: Streptomyces sp. NPDC107654 (assembly GCF_055639035.1). Classification (NCBI taxonomy): domain Bacteria; kingdom Bacillati; phylum Actinomycetota; class Actinomycetes; order Kitasatosporales; family Streptomycetaceae; genus Streptomyces; species Streptomyces sp. NPDC107654. Next base: position 30,489 of record NZ_JBVKBI010000016.1, on the reverse strand, counting down.
GTTTACTCTAGCCGCCCCCGTGCGTTACGACCGCGGAGGGTCGTTCCGGTCCCGACCGGTGCCGAACTCGTCCCTCAGCCGGTCCTGCCCGGTGTCGACCTGCGACTGGTACTTGTTCCCGGTGCGCTGGTCGAGGTAGTCCCCGCCCTTGTCGATGCCCTTGTCGGTCATGCTCTCGTGGCCCTTGAGCATGCCCTTGATCTTGTCCATGAAGGACATGGCAGCCCTCCTCGTCGCTTCCAGGCTTGCCCTCCCAGGGTCACCGCCCCGGGCCGGGACCGCATCTCGAACCGCTCACCGCCCGGGTGCGAAGAGCCCGGCGAGCCGACGGTGGGAGTCCAGCAGGGCCGTACGGTCGTAGGTGCTGGTCGTCACGAGCACCTCCTGTGCGCCCGTCTCCTTCAGCACCGTCTCCAGCTCGTGGGCGACCTGCTCCGCGGTGCCGGCGATGTGCCCGGCGAGACCGGACTCGTAGAAGCCCCGTTCCCTCGCGGTCATCGTGCGGGCCTCGACCTCCTCGGCGGGGGCGAGCGGAGGGAAGGTGCCGTGCGTGCGGGAGTACGCCATCGACCAGGCCTCGGGGACCAGCAGCCGGCGCGCCTCGGCCGCGGTGCCGGCGACGGCGACCGTGCCGGAGACGACCACGTACGGCTCGGCGGCCCAGGGGGAGGGGCGGAACAGGGAGCGGTACCGGTCGATCCCGCGCAGCAGCTTCTCTCGGCCGCGCAGGTCGCCGATGACCCTGGGCAGGCCCGCGCGGGCCGCGATCTCCGCGCCCTCGCCCATGGCCAGTACGAACGGCGGCACGGTCAGCCCCTCCGCGGGGCGCGCGTGCACCCCGGACGGGGAGCCGCCCGTGAACCAGTCCAGCAGCTCTGCGAGCTGCGCCGCGAAGTCCTCGGCGTCCCCCTTGTCCCGGCCCAGCGCCCTGCGCACCCCGTCCGTGAAGCCGACGGAACGGCCGAGCCCCATGTCGACCCGCCCCGGGAAAAGCGCCTCCAGCACGCCGAACTGCTCGGCGACGACCAAGGACCGGTGGTTGGGGAGCATGACCCCGCCGGTGCCGACCCGGATGGTGCGGGTGGCCGCGGCGACCGCGGCGGCGAGCACGGTCGGCGCGGAGCCGGCCACCCCCGGCACCCCGTGGTGCTCGGAGACCCAGAACCGGTGGTAGCCCAGCCTCTCCGTCTCCCGGGCCAGCGCGACGGTGTCCCGCAGCGCCTCGGCGGGCGGGTGGCCCTCACGGGTGCGGGAGCGGTCGAGGACGGAGAACCGGGTCCGGCTGATCACTGAGCTGCTCACGCAAGGTTCAACACCCTGCCGGCCGGGGGATTCCCGCGCGGGCTGATCGGCGTGCCGGGCATGAGGTCCGCGGGGTGGCCGCCGGTTCCTCCGTACCCGGTCGCGGCCGCCGGCGCGGAGGTTGCCGGGGTCCGCGGGCTGGCTAGGGTGGCCGGTGTGACAGACAGCAGCAGGCGCCCGCTGGCCGTGTTCGACCTCGACAACACGTTGGCCGACACCGCCCACCGCCAGCACTTCCTGGTGAGCCGGCCGCGGAACTGGGACGCGTTCTTCGCCGCCGCGCCCCAGGACCCGCCGCTCGCGGAGGGCGTGGCGCTGGCCGTGGAGAGCGCCCGCGCGTGCGAGGTCCTCTACCTCACCGGCCGTCCCGAGCGGTGCCGCCGGGACACGCTGGACTGGCTCGCGGCCCACGGCCTGCCCCAGGGGCGGGTGTTCATGCGGGGCAACGCCGACCGCCGGCCCGCCCGGTTCACCAAGCTGGAGATCCTGCGCCGGCTCGCCCGGGACCGGGAGATCCGGGTGCTCGTGGACGACGACGAGCTGGTGTGCGACGACGCGGAACGCGCCGGGTTCACCGTCGTACGGGCCCGCTGGGCCGCCCAGTCGGCCGCGCTGCGGGAGGCACAGGAGCGGGAGGGGCGTACCTGACCGGGCGGGTCACTCCCCGTCCTCGATGCGGAAGCCCACCTTGAGGCACACCTGCCAGTGCTCGATCTGCCCGTCCCCCAGCTGGCCGCGGATCTGCGTCACCTCGAACCAGTCCAGGTTGCGCAGGGTCTGGCCGGCGCGTTCGATGCCGTTGCGGATGGCCTGGTCGACGCCCTCGTGCGAGCTGCCGACGATCTCGGTGAGCCGGTAGGTGTGGTGGGTCATGAGGGGGCTCCTCTCCGCGCGGGTGTCACGCCGTACTCCACCGTGCCGCATCCCCGCCCGGCCCGCACGGCGTCACAGCCGAACGCCCGCTAGCCCTTGACCTCAGCATTGGTCCATACCAAAATCCACCACACCCGTACGAGCCTCCCGCTCGTCCCCCCACGTCGGGCCCCCTTCCCTGTCCCAGCACCCCAGCCAGACAGAACAGGACCCCTCGTGAGACGTCGTCTGCTCGCCCTCGTCTGTGTCACCGGAACCCTCGTCAGCGGCTGTGGGATGCTCCCCGGCGACCACGAGCGGAAGACCGTCACCGTGTGGCTGATGAAGGACAGTGCCTCCAGGGAGTTCCTGCAACGGTTCACCGAGGACTTCGAACGCACCCACGAGGACCTGCGCCTCGACATCCGCATCCAGGACTGGACCGGCATCGTCCAGAAGGTCCGCACCGCGCTCAAGGCGGACTCCGGCGACGGCCCGGACGTCATCGAGGTCGGCAACACCCAGGTGCCGCTGTACGCGGACGGCGGCCGGCTCGCGGACCTCACGCTGGAGTCGATGCGGGACTGGGGCAAGGAGAAGTGGCTGCCCGGCCTCGCCCAGCCCGGCAAGGACGGCAACAAGCAGTACGGCATCCCCTGGTACGCGGCCAACCGCGTCGTCATCTACCGCAAGGACCTGTTCGAGCAGGCCGGCATCACCCGCCCGCCCGAGACCCGCGACGCCTGGCTCACCGCCACCGAAAAACTCAACTCCGGCGGCAATCAAGGGATTTACCTCGCCGGACAGGACTGGTACACGCTCTCCGGCTTCATCTGGGACGAGGGCGGCGACCTCGCCCGGGAGAAGGACTACGCCTGGCACGGCACCCTGGACACCCCGGCCGCCCTGCGCGGCATGGACTTCTACCGCAGGCTCCAGGCGCTCGGCCGGGGACCCGTGGACGCCGACGAGGAACACCCGCCCCAGGCCGGGGTGTTCGCCGAAGGCCGGGTCGCTCAGATCATCGCCGTACCCGGGCTCACCCAGTCGATCCTCCGGAAGAACCCGGAACTGAAGGGCAGGCTGGGCTTCTTCCCCGTGCCCGGCAGGACCTCCGGGCGGCCCGGTGCCGTCTTCACCGGCGGCTCCGACCTGGTCGTGCCGCGCAACACCGACGACCAGTTCGCCGCGACCGCCGTCGTCGCGGCGCTCACCGGAGCCAAGTGGGACACCGAACTCGCCCGCACCATGAACTACGTGCCCAACAAGACCACGCTGGCCGGCGCGGTCGCGGACGAGGAGGGGGTCGCCGCCATGGCCGCGGGCGCGGCGCACGGCAGGGCGACCCCCGCCACCCCTCAGTGGGCCGACGTGGAGGCCGACAACCCGATCAAGGAGTACATGACCCGGGTGCTGAACGGAGCGGACCCGGCGACCGAGGCCCGCCGCGCCTCACGGAAGATCACCGAGGCGCTCGCCCCGGACGTGGGCTGACCGCACCGCCACGGCCACCGTTCGCGCCCGGCTCACTGGGTTCACCCGGTTCACCCGGCCACGCTCAGCGACAGCGCGAAGCGGTCCTGCGCGTCCGTCCACCAGTGGGTCAACCGCAGTCCGGCCGCGGCCAGTTCCGCCGTCACGCCCTCCTTGCGGAACTTGGCCGACACCTCGGTGCGCAGCTCCTCGCCCGCCGCGAAGTCCACGGCGAGTCCCAGGGCGGGCACCTTCACCGTCTGCGCGGTCCGGGAGCGCAGCCGCATCTCGATCCACTCACGCTCGGCGTCCCACAGGGCCACGTGGTCGAAGGCGTCCGGGTCGAAGTCGGCGCCCAGTTCCCGGTCGACCACGGCCAGCACGTTCTTGTTGAACGCGGCCGTCACCCCGGCCGCGTCGTCGTAGGCGCGGACCAGCACCGCCTCGTCCTTGACCAGGTCCGTGCCGAGCAGCAGCCCGTCGCCCGGGGCGAGCAGCGAGCGCACCGAGGCCAGGAAGGCGGCGCGTTCGGCGGGCAGCAGGTTGCCGATCGTGCCGCCGAGGAACGCCACCAGCCGGGGCCCCGGCGTCGCCGGCAGGGTCAACGGGGCGGTGAAGTCGGCGATCAGCGCGTGAACGTCCAAATCCGGGCGCTCCTCGATCAGGGCCTGCCCGGCCCGGACGAGGGCGCTCTCGCTGACGTCGACCGGGACGTAGACGGCGAGCGAGGAGAGGGCCTCGATCAGATAGCGGGTCTTCTCGGAGGAGCCCGAGCCCAGTTCGACCAGGGTACGGGCACCGCTCGCCGCGGCGATCTCACCGGAGCGGGCGGCGAGGATCTCCCGCTCGGCCCGCGTGGGGTAGTACTCGGGCAGTCCGGTGATCCGCTCGAACAGCTCGCTGCCGCGGGCGTCGTAGAACCACTTCGGCGGCAGCCACTTGGGGGTGGCGGTGAGGCCGTGCAGGACGTCGGCGCGCAGCGCGGCGTCCGTCGCGTCCTCGGGGAGGGTACGGGTGACGTGCAGGGGGCTCAACGGCAGGGCTCCTTCGGGGTTGCGGCCGCCGGATCCTCCAGCGGGGCGAGCAGCACGCCGGCGCGGCTCGCGGTGAGCACGGTGCGGTCGGGAACCTCCTGCCAGAGCGGGTCGTCGTCGTACGGCTCCGAGGCGACGACCGTGCTCCGGCCGGGCTCCGTGCGGTACCAGAGCGAGTCGCCCCAGGCGGTGGCGGCGATCGTGGTTCCGTCGGTCAGCAGCAGGTTGAGGCGGGACGCGGGCGCGGCGGCGGCCAGCCGGCGCACCGTTTCGCCCAGGGCCTGGTCGGGTTCGTCGCCGCCGCGCAGGCGGTGCAGGACGAGTGCCCAGACGAACGCCGAGTCGGTGCGGGCCTGGAGCGACAGCAGGTCGACCGGCGGCAGCGCGGAGACCAGGGGCGCGGCCGACTCCGGCCAGCCCGCCACCGCCCCGTTGTGGCTGAACAGCCACCGCCCGGCCGCGAACGGCGCCGCCGCGGCCTCGGCGTCCGCCCCGGCGAGGGTCGCGTCCCGGACGGCCGCCAGCACGGCACCCGAGCGCACGACCCGGGCCAGGTCGGCGAAGGACAGGTCGGCCCAGATCGGCCCGGCCCGCCGGTAGCGGGCCGGGACGGGGTCCTCCGAGGTGTACCAACCCACCCCGAAACCATCGGCGTTGACCGTCCCGTACCGCTGCCGGCGCGGCGCCCACGACTGGCGGACCAGACTGTGCGGGGGCTCCGCGAGGACCCGGCCGAGCGGCGCATCGGGGCCCAGGTAGGCGAGGTGACGGCACATCAGACGGTCTCCGAGCGGGCGGTGCGGAACCCGGAGAAGATCTGCCGGCGGATCGGGTAGTCCCAGTTGCGGAACGTGCCCCGGCAGGCCACCGGGTCCACGGCGAACGAACCGCCGCGCAGCACCTTGTACTCCGGGCCGAAGAACACCTCGGAGTACTCCTTGTACGGGAAGGCCTGGAAGCCCGGGTACGGCAGGAAGTCGCTCGCCGTCCACTCCCACACGTCGCCGATCAGCTGGCGTACCCCGAGCGGCGACTCGCCGGCCGGGTAGCTGCCGGCCGGGGCGGGCCTCAGGTGCCGCTGGCCCAGGTTGGCGTGCTCGGGCGCCGGGTCGGCGTCGCCCCACGGGTAGCGCCGCGAGCGGCCGGTCGCCGGGTCGAAGCGGGCCGCCTTCTCCCACTCCGTCTCGGTGGGCAGCCGCCGCCCGGCCCAGCGGGCGTAGGCGTCCGCCTCGTACCAGCACACGTGCAGCACCGGCTCGTCCGGCGGGACCGGCTCCGTGATCCCGAACCGGCGCCTGAGCCACTGGCCGCCGTCGCGCCGCCAGAACAGCGGGGCCGTGACGGAGTGCTGCCTGATGTGCGCCCAGCCCTCCGGCGACCACCAGCGCTCGGTGTCGTAGCCGCCGTCCTCGATGAACGCCTGGTACGCCGCGTTGGTCACCGGGGTCGTGTCGATCCAGAACGGGGCCACCTCCCGCGGGTGCGCCGGGCGTTCGTTGTCCAGCGCCCAGGGCTCGCCGGAGGTGCCCATGGTGAACGGGCCGCCGGGTACGAGGACTTCGGCCGGACCGGTGAACAGCGGGAGCGGCTCCGGGTCCGGGGCGGTCAGGACCTGCGGCCCCTTCCGCAGCTGATGGGTGATCAGCATCGTCTCGTCGTGCTGCTGTTCGTGCTGGGCGATCATGCCGAAGGCGAAGCCGGCCTCGGTCAGCCGGGTGCCGTGGAAGTCCGCCGCCTCCAGCAGGTCCAGCGCCCGGCCGCGGACCTCGGCCGCGTACCGGCGGGCCTCGGCGGGCGCCAGCAGCGGCAGCGAGGGCCGCTCGGCCCGCGAATGCTCGAAGGCGTCGTACAGGTTGTCGATCTCCGGTCGCATCGCCTCCCGGCCGCCGACCGCCCGCAGCAGCCACAGCTCCTCCTGGTTGCCGATGTGCGCGAGGTCCCACACCAGCGGGGACATCAGCGGGGAGTGCTGGGCGGTGAGGTCCGGTTCCTCGACGCAGGAGGTCAGCAGCGTGGTGCGGTCACGGGCGGTGGTGAGGGAGGCCAGCGCGCGCTCCCGCAGCGCCTCGGTGTCCGTCGGCGTGGTCTCCGTCTCGGGGGCGGTCATGTACGGATGTCCTTCCTCCGGTCGGCGGTGCGGGTGCCCCCGGCCGGGCCGGAACGGGGCGGGTCCGCGGCGGGCGGCCGGTCCAGCAGGTCGTCGGCCGGACAGCGGCCCCGGGCGACGTAGCGTTCCCGGTACGCCGCCACGGCGTCGGTGATCCGGGTGGTGGCGCCGAGCCGGGGCAGCGCCTCCAGGGCCGCCGCGAAGCAGATGCCGGCGGCCTCGCGCAGCTCCGGGTCGGCGAGCCCGTGCCGGGCCGCGTCCACCCACAGCGGGTTGTGCGGTGCGGGGATGGTCCGGGCCCGTTCGGCCAGCGGTTTCACGGCCCGGTAGGCGGTCTCGGCGGCCTCCGGGTCGTCGAACAGCGCGGCCGTCACCGCGAGCGGCACGAGCCAGCCGTCCGCCCCGGGCTGCGCGTCGATCATCCGCAGCTCCAGATGACCGCGCGGCCGGACCGGCGGGAACAGGGTGGTCAGGTGGTAGTCGAGATCCGCCCGGGTGGGCGGCCGGGGGCCGCCGGATCGGGTCCACTCCCGGAAGGTGAGCCCCTCGGGCACCTCCCAGGGCCCGCTGTCCCGGCGGACGCACATCACCGGTGAGTCCAGCACGTGCCGGGCCCAGGCGTCCCGCGGCGCGCCGTTCAGCGGGGGAGCGCCGGCCCGGCCGGCACCGATCTCCATCCACATCAGCTGCCGGGTCGACTGCCAGCCCGTGGGCCGCCGGCCGAGCAGCGGCGAGTTGGCGAACGCGGCCACCAGGACCGCGCCCAGCAGGTGCGCCAGCCACCAGCGCCGGACGTGCCCCAGCGGGCCGGGCTCCTCGTGGCCGGCGTCCACGCAGACCTGGACGGACGCCGAGGCGCACATCATGTGCCGGCCGGCCGGACCGGTGCGGTCCAGGCAGGTCTCCATGGCGTCGTAGCGGGGCTCGTGCAGGAACCTGCGCGGCGGGTGCCAGGGGTCGTGGCCGATGCCCGCGAGACCGAGACCGTCCTCGGCCAGCACGGCCCGGACGGCGTCCAGGTCGGCGGAGACGGTGTCGACGCACTCCATCAGGGAGGCGGCGGGAGGCGAACTCAGCTCCAGCTGGCCTCCGGGTTCGACGGTGAGCGCCGAACCGAGGGGTACGGTCCGCAGGGTGGCGTAGGCCGCTTCGAGTCGTTCGGGTGAGACGGGGAGCTGCGGCAGCTCCAGCGGGTGGACCAGCCACTCCAGCTCGACACCGAGGGTGCGGGGCGGTCCGGTCTTGAAGCAGATGCCCCGGACCAGGGCCTCCACCTCGGCCTCGGTGACGGCGGTGCGGTGGTTTGTACAGTCACCGCCGTCGCTCTGCGTGTCGGACATGTCGGAATCCTCCTGAAGTTCCACCATGCCACCGGCCCGGAATGTGGGCCGGACAGGCACTCGTCCCACCCAAAACCCTCGCGCCGATTCGCACAAGGGTGCCAACTCGGACGTTCCGGATCCGCCACCTCCGTTTCCTTGTGTGTTTCCGGGCCGTTGGCCGTTCCGGGCGCGGGAAACTCCGTTGCACCGCCTCACCAGCATCACCCAGGATGCGCACATGAGCACGACGGGGGAGACCGCGCGGGCCGCGGTCACGGCGCCCACGGGGGTGGCGCCGTGAGCGCGCGCCTGCGCGGGATCGCCGAGGAGACCGAACGGATCGTGGCCGTGGGCCGGTACCAGGCGTCGGTATACGGCCGGGAGGCGGCTGGTCGGCAGGCGGCCGGACGGGAGGTGGTGCTCGCCGACGCCGTCGAGGCCGCGCGGGCGGGCACCCGGATGTTCGGGCCGGCACCGGTTCCGGTGCCGGCGGTACCGCCCGTGAGCGACACGGTCCACGAGGTCACCGGCGAGAGCAGCCTGGAGGCGGCCCGCCGGCTGGCCGCTGCCGCCGCCCCCGTCGCCGTCCTGAACTTCGCCTCGGCCCGGAACCCGGGCGGCGGCTATCTCAACGGCGCGCAGGCCCAGGAGGAGGCCCTGTGCCGCGCGTCCGCGCTGCACACCTGCCTGCTGACGGCCCGTGCCTTCTACGACCACCACCGCGCCGACCGCGACCCGTTCTACACGGACCGGGTGATCCACTCCCCGGCCGTCCCCGTCTTCCGCGACGACCGGGGCCGGCTGCTCGCCGAGCCGTACCTCGCCGGCTTCCTGACGGCCGCCGCTCCCAACGCGGGCGTGATCCGGCGTACGGCACCGGAGCGGGCCGCCGCGATCCCCGGCGCCCTGGCGGTACGCGCCGAACGCGTCCTGGAGACCGCCGCGGCCCACGGCTACCGGCGACTGGTCCTGGGCGCCTGGGGATGCGGTGTCTTCCAGAACGACCCGGCGCAGGTCGCGGGCGCCTTCCGGACGCTGCTGGGGCCCGGCGGGCGGTTCGCCCGCTCCTTCGAGCACGTGGTGTTCGGGGTGCTCGACCGGACGCGGGGGGCCGTCGTACGGGAGGCGTTCGCGCGGGCCTTTCCGTAGCGTCCGGCCGGGGGCCGTGGCCGGTGGCCGGGGGTGGCCGTCGGCGGGTGGCCGTGGTCGGGCACGTGGCCGTCGGCGGTTGGCCGTGAACGGTGGCCGGTGGCGGGGTGGCCGGCCGCAGGTGGCCGGCGGGTGACCGTGGTCGGCGGCAGGTGGCAGGTGGCCGGTCAGGTCCAGCCGTAGCGCTCGTGCAGGCGGTGGCGGACCAGGTCGAAGCGCGTGCGGTCCAGCGCGCACGCCTCCCGGCGCATGCCCTTCTCGTGCAGCCGCAGCACCCGGTCCACGTCGACCCACGAGTCCCGGCCCGACCGGTCCCAGGGCCCGCTGCCGATCGCCACCCACTCACGGTCGCCGTCGTGCCGCTTGCTGGAGAGCCGCACGGCGAGGAGCGTGCCCGCCGCCTCCCGGGCCACGACCAGCACCGGGCGGTCCTTGCCCCGGGCGTCGTTCTCCTCGAACGGCACCCAGGTCCACACGATCTCCCCGGGATCCGGGTCGCCGTCGTGGGCCGGGGAGTACTCGGTGCGCACCCGGCCGACCTCGCGCGGGTCGGCCTCGACGGTGGCGTGCGGGCCGCGGCGGCCGGGGACGTCGTCTTCGGTAAACGTGCTCACGGAGGCACCCTAGTGGTCCGCGCAACTCGCGTCGGATGCAGGTACGTTACGCGGACGCCCGTACGGACGCGGGTGCCCGACGTCACGCGGCTGTCCGAGCGTCACTCGGAGTCGGAGCCGGGGGTCCGGGCCGGAGCCATGCCGGGGCGCACGCCGATCCGCATGCCCGGGCGCCGGCCGTGCACGGTCACGTACGTCAGTCCGGCCGCACCGGCGGTGATGCTGCGGGCGGCGCCGTGCGGCAGCCAGACCAGGGCGCCCTCGGCGAGCGGCTCCGCCATGTCCGGGGTGCCGTCGCCGAGCCTCCCGTCCCCGGCGACGACCAGGACCAGCACGTCCAGCTGCGCCTCGGTGTGCGCCGTGATCCGGGCGCCGGGGGCCAGCCGGACCACGTTCGCGTCGAGCTGACGTCCGCTCTCCGCCAGCTTCCACAGCACGCCGGACGCCGCCGGCGGTGCCTCGGCCAGCGCGCGGAAGTCGCACAGGACGCGCGGGTCCGCCACCGGGCGGCCGGCCGTCTTGGTGTCCCTCGCGGACGGCGACGTCATCTGGTGTTCCTCTCGGCTCCTGCTTGCCCCTGCCCCCACTGCCCGCCCACTTTACATTTAATACATGTAGGATTCGTGAAAAAGGGCGCAGGTGAAAGGGCGCAGGTGGGAGAGGGGTACGGGACGTGAGCAGGCGGGAGGGCCCGCGCCGCCGGGAAGTGCTGGACGTGCTGCGCACCGCGCCCGCGCCGCTCGGGGTCGCGGAGACCGCCGAGCGGATGGGGCTCCACCCCAACAGCGTGCGGTTCCACCTGGACGCCCTGGTGGCCGACGGACGGGTGGAGCGCCGTACCGAGGCGCCCGCCGGACGCGGTCGGCCCCGTACCGTCTACACCGCGCGGCCCGGCATGGACCGCGGCGGCCTGCGTGACTACCAGCTGCTCGCCCGCATGCTGCTCAGCCGGTGGGCGGCCGCGGACCCGGCCGAGGCCCGGGCGGAGTTGACGGAGGCGGGCCGTTCCTGGGGCCGCTTCCTGACCGATCCCCTCCCGCCGGACGAACCCCCGACGCCCGAGCGGTCGGTCGCCCGGCTGCTCGCCCTGCTGGACGGCCTGGGCTTCGCACCGCGGCCGGAAGGGGGCGAGCGGCCCGGCGGGCCGCCGGAGCGGATCCGGCTGCGGCACTGCCCCTTCCTCGAACTGGCCGAGGAGCGGAGCGGGTTGGTGTGTCCGCTCCACCTCGGCCTGATGCAGGGGGCGTTGGCGCGGCTGGGCGCGCCCGTGACGGCCACCGCGCTGGAACCGTTCGCCGAACCCGACTCCTGCGTGGCCCACCTGGCCGGAACGCCGGGCGGCTGACCCGCGTCGGCCCCGCCGACATCCCCGTCCGGACCGACCTCGTCACCCTCCCCGCAGAAAGGCCCGAACCCATGCCCCCCGCCCCCGCAGCCACCGCCGGTGCCGTCACCTTCGTCTGGCTCGGGATGGTGCTGGCGATCTCCTTCCTGGAGGCCCCGCTGAAGTTCCGCGCGCCCCCGGGGTGACGATCCCCGTCGGGCTGGGCATCGGCCGGCTGGTGTTCCGGGCGCTGAACGCGGTGGAGGCCGTCCTCGCGGTCACCGTGGCGGCCGTCGTCGCCCTGGGTGACGCGCCGGCCGGGGTCATCGGACTGACCGCGGCGGTGGCGGCCCTCCTCGTCGCCCAGCTGGCCGTCGTCCGCCCCCGCCTCAACCGCAGGTCGGACCGGGTCCTCGCGGGCGAGGAACTGCCCCGCTCACGCAGCCACCTGTGGTACGTGGCGCTGGAGGTGCTCAAGGCCGGCGCCCTGATCGCCCTGGGGATCTCCCTGCTCACGGTGTGATCCCGTAGGGTCGGGCCGGGGACGACCGGGGGGCCGCCGGCCGGGCCGGGGACGACCGGGGGGACCACGGAACATGCCGACACCCGCAGAGATCTGGGCGGAGGCCGATCTGCCGACGCGCCGGCTGGCCGGACTGGCGCTCAACCCGGCCGTGCCGCAGGACACCCTGCTCCGGCTGCTGACCGAGGCGCCGCCCGCCGTACGCATGGTGCTGTGCCGGGACCGCCAACTGCCGGTCGCCGTCGTGGACGCGGTGATCGCGCACCCCGACCCCCGCACCCGCGGCTTCTTCGCCGTCAACCCCCATGCCGATCCCGTCCAGCGGGCCCGGCTGGTGGACGATCCGGACTGGACCGTCCGCTGTCACCTCACCGAGGGCCCCCGCACGCCGCTGCCGCACCGGCCGCGGCCCCTGCCCGACGAGACCGTCGTCCGCATGATCACCACCTACGACGGCGAGGAGCCGCTCGGCTCGATCGGGTTCTGGCAGCAGACGTCCCGGGAGCTGATCCGCTCCCTGCCCACGCATCCCGTCGCCGAGGTCCGCCGGTGGGGCGTCGGCCACTGGGCGTCGCTGTCCGCCGAGCGGCAGGCCGCCCTGCTGGCGGATCCGGACCCACAGGTGCGCGAGCGGGCACGGGAGGAGCGGCGCTGGGAGGACCCCGCGTGGGTGGAGGGCCGGCTGCCCGCGCGGCCCTGCCACGGCCGCACCGACATCCTCCGCAACCGGGTGCTCGGCAGAGCCGTCGTGGACAGCGTCCTCACCGCGCCCGCCGAGGCGGACGAACGGGCCACGATCGCCCTCAACCCCACCCTCCCGTCCGACGTGGTGGCCCTCCTGGCCGGCGACCCCGACCCGCGGGTGCGCGAGCGGATCGCGGGCCGCACCGACGTGGGGCCGGCCGAACGCCGCGCACTCGTCGCCGACCCCGAACCGGCCGTGCGCAGGGCGGTGGCCCGCCATCCGCGGCTGGGTCCCGGTGAACGCCGTACGCTCGCCACGGACCCCGACCCGGAAGTACGGCTGGCCGTCTCCGTCCACCCCGCCTTCACCGAGCGGGACCGCGCCCGGATCGACTACCGGGTGCCGGCGGACGCCGCGTTCTGCTTCCGGCCGGCGCCCGGGACGCCCCGCGATCCGGCCGACGTCCGCCGGGACGCCCTCTCCGCGCACCCGCTGCTCCGCAGGGAGGCCGCGCGGGACCACACGCTGCCGGCCGACCTGGTCGCACGTCTCGCCGCCGACGACGACCTCGGCGTCCGCGTCCTGCTCGCCCGGAACCACCCGGACGCCCCGCCGGCCCTCCTCCTGCGCGCCTTCCTGGAGTACACCGGCCCGGACCGTGAACGCCTGCCCGCCCTGCCGGCGTTCCCGCGCACCGGGCTCGCCCGCCTCGCCGAGCACGCCGACCCCAAGGTCCGCGCGCTGGCCGCCCGCGACCCGGACACCGGGCCGGCCGTCGCCGAACGGCTCACCCGTGACCCCGACCCCGAGGTCCGGGCGGCCCTGGCCCGCCACCCGAACCTCCCGGCGCCCCGGCTCGCCGAACTCCTCGCCGACCCGGAACTCGCCCACGCCGCCGCCGCGAACCCGGCACTGCCCACGGAGACCGTCGACCGGCTCGTGCAGACGTGCGGCCGGGGGCCCTGGTGAGGGACCGGCAGACGTACGGCCGGGGCCCCTGGTGAAGGACCCCGACCGCGCACGACAGCCTTTCCTCAGCGCTCCCGGTCCACCGGCACCTTCTGCGACGGAGGCGTCACCACGCCGTTCGGCGGGGGCGAACCGCCGTTCACCGGCTGCCCGTTCTCGCCCATCGTGGCGAGCAGCTTCCGGGCCAGGCCCAGTCCCGTACCGCCCATGGTGAGCGCCTTGGCGAACAACTCGCCCATGCCGTCGGCGCCGTTGAGCAGCACCATGTTGTCGACGTTGCCGAAGGCGGCCGCGCCGGCCTGGACGATCTCCGGCCACTTCTCCGCGAGTTGCTGGGCGACGACCGCCTCCTGGTTCTCCGCGAGGGCCGCGGCCCGGGCCTTGATGGCCTCCGCCTCGGCCAGACCCTGGGCCCGCGTCGCCTCGGCCTCCGCCAGACCCCTCGCCTGCGCGGCGGCGGCCTCGGCCTCACCGGTGGCCCGGGTGGCGTCGGCGGTCGCCGCGCCCCGGCTCTTGGTCGCCTCTGCCTCGGCCGCCGCGGCGGTCTTCACCCGGGTCGCCTCGGCCGCCGCGGCCAGCTCCGTCTCCTTGGCCTTCGCCTGGGCCGCCGAGATCCGTGCGTCGCGCTCGGCCTCGGCCAGCGTCCGCTTCTCGTACGCCGTGGCGTCGGCCGGCTTGCGGACGTCAGCCTGGAGCTGCTGCTCACGCCGGTGGGCCTCCAGCTCGGCGACCCGGGTCTCCTGCACGACGACCTCCTGGCGGGCCGCCGCCGCGGCGAGCGGGCCGGCCTGCTGGGCCTTGGCCGCCGCCTTGTCCCGCTCGGCCTGGTAGCCGGCCTGGAGGATCTCGCTGTCCCGGGTGGCCTCCGACATCCGGGCCGCCGCCTGCTGCTCGGCCTCCGTGGCCAGTCGGTTCGCCTCCGCCTGAGCGATGCGCGCGTCCCGCTGGACGGCCGCCGCGTGCGGCATGGCCAGGTTCTGGATGTACCCGGTCGGGTCCTCGATCTCGTGGATCTGCAGCGAGTCCACGATCAGGCCGAGCTTCTCCATCTCCGTACCGCAGGCCGCCCGGGTCTGCCCGGTCAGCTTCTCCCGGTCGCGGATCATGTCCTCGACCGTCAACCCGCCCACGATGGACCGCAGATGACCGGCGAAGACGTTGTGCACCCGCTCCGCCATCAGCCGCTGCTGGTCCAGGAACCGGCGGGCCGCGTTCGCGATCGACACGAAGTCGTCGCCCACCTTGAAGATGACCACGCCCCGCACCTTCAGCGGAATGCCCTGGTGCGTCACGCAGTCCACGTGCAGCTCGGTCTCGTTCAGGTCCAGCGACAGCTTGCGCACCGCCTGCACCCCGGGCAGCACCAGCGTGCCCCGCCCCGTGACGATGCGGAAGCCCATGCCCTCCTCCAGGCCCTCGGTGCGGTGCTTGGACCCGGAGATGATGAGCGCCTCGTTCGGCTCGGCGACCCGCCACATCAGCTTGAACAGACCAATCAGTGCGAGGACGGCCACCACGACCGCCCCCGCAACGACGCCGACAACCATCGGCACACGCCCCCTTTGCATGGTGCCCGTTCGGCACCGAACGAAGGGAGTGTGCGCCTGCCGGGGCCCGTGGTGAAGACACCGGCGGTTCCTTGTCACAATCTTGACGCGGACCGCCCTCACCTGGGGCGACGACTGCTCAACTGTCGTACGCGGGTGTGACGTAGACCGTCCTCGGCGGCAGGTGCTCCACGACCATCACCACCGTCCCGGTCGCGATCCGGGCCGTGCCGTCGGCCGGGTGGGCGAGGAAGTGCTCCGCGCCACCGCGTACCCGCACGATCACCTCGCCGACCAGCCCGGGTCCGACCGCCCCCGTCACCCGTCCCATCAGCCCGACCATCGACGCGTCTCCCATGGCCCCAGCGTACGGGCGGAACACCGTCACGGGACCGGCCTGTCCGCGTCCGCCCGCAGCGGCGGCCACCGCTCGTACCAGCGCAGCTCAGCCTCCAGCTGCGCCGCCAGGGAGACCAGGAGCGGCTCGCTGTGGGCCGGGCCGAGCAGCTGCGCGCCGACCGGGAGTCCGGGGCCGGCGAACCCGGCGGGTACGTTCACGCCCGGCCAGCCGAGGACGTTCCACGGCCAGGCGTACGGGCAGGCGGCGATGACGGCACGGTCCGTCGCCATTCCGCCGAGCCGGGAGAAGGCGCCGATCCGGGGCGGGGGCACGGCCGTCGTCGGCGCGAGGACCACGTCGTACGACCCGAAGAACGCGCCGATCCGCCGCTGGAGCACCGCCTCGGCGCGCCGGGCCGCCCGCAGCGGGGCCCCGCCCAGCAGCCGGCCGAGCCGGGCCGCTCCCCGGGTGCGCGGGTCCAGCAGCGCGGGGTCGGGGGCCTCGCGGGCCCGCTCGGCGATCCCGGCGGTGGCGCGCGGCACGAAGGCCAGGCCGATCTGCCCGTACGGCGGATCGGCCTCCTCCACCACATGCCCCATCCCCGCCAGCTTCTCGGCGAGTTCGACGACCCTGGCGCGGATCTCCGGGTCCAGCCGGGCGGGTACGGCGGTGAACGGCGGGTTCAGGGACAGTGCGACGCGCAGCCGGCCCGGATCGCGGCCGACCGCGTCCGCCACGGTCAGCGCGGGCGGCCGGTGCGGGTCGCGGGCGTGGTTGCCGCTCGCCGCGTCCAGCAGCAGGGCCGCGTCGGCGACGGTCCGGGCGAGGGTGCCGTTGACCGTGATGCCGTGGAAGGACTCGCCCCACGGCCAGGTCGAGATCCGGCCCCGCTGCGGCTTGATGCCGATCAGACGGGTCCAGGCTGCGGGGATGCGCACCGAGCCGGCCCCGTCGGAACCGAGCGCGGCCGGGACCAGCCCCGCGGCGACGGCGGCGGCCGAACCCCCCGAGGATCCGCCGGGCGTGTGTCCGGTGTCCCAGGGGTTGCGGGTCTCCCCGAACGCGGGCCCCTCGGTGAACGGCCACTGCCCCAGCTCGCACGTGTTCGTCTTGCCGACGATCACCGCGCCGGCCGCGCGCAGCCGCCGTACCGCCTCACCGTCCGCGGCCACCGGCGCGAACGCGCCCGGACAGCCGAACGCGGTCGGCTCACCCGCCACGTCCATGTCGTCCTTCACCGCCACCGGCACCCCGAGCAGCGGCTTGTCCACCCCGGCGGCCAACTCCCGGTCGGCGGCGTCCGCTTCGGCGAGCGCGGCCTCCGCCCGTACGACCCGAAAGGCGTTCAGCGTGGGCTGCGCGGCCTCGATCCGGGCCAGCGCCTGCTCCACCAACGCCCGGGAGGTCACCTCCCCACCGGCAAGGGCCCGCCGGGCCTCCACGAGTCCTGCGGCACGGTCGGCACGGTCGGGCGTCATGGGGAGCACCTCCGGGAGACTCCGGGCACGATGTCTACCGAACGGTAACGTCCGATCGGGACGGCAGAGCGGTTTTCACGCGGTGTCCTGTCAGGGGAGGGGTCGGTACCCCCTGCCGAACCGTGGGAGGTGCGCGTTTCGGACATGGGACGTAGCGGTGATGCCTGAGGGCTACAGTTTTCCCCTGTGGGCCACATCACAAAGAGTTGTGTGATGGGCTTGAACGACGTGTGCGCATGGGGAAGAACAGCAATCTGGGGGGATTGTCGGTGCGGGAGATGGTGAAGGGCTCGAATGCGACGCTTTCGGCCCTCAGTGACAACGTCGGTTCGGTGATCGTCAGTCTTCGCTGGGCCAGTACGAGCGGCGAGGGCGACGCTGATGTGTCGGTTCTGTTGCTGGGACCGGACGGCAAGGTGCGCAACGACGCCGACTTCTACTTCTACAACAACCCTGTCGCATCCGACGGCAGTGTCCAGCTGCTCGGCAAGGCCCCGGTCGAGCAGGGTGACGAGGACCGGATCGGGTTCGACCTGACCGCCGTACCGGAGAGTGTCGACAGGATGGTCATCGCCGCGAGCCGGTACGGCGGTGCCCACTTCGGTGACCTGGAGGATCTCACGGTCACCCTCTCGGACGGCACCGGCGAGGGCCTCCTCCGGTTCACGATCGACGACGCCCGATCGGTGAGCGCGGTCATCTTCGGCGAGCTGTACCGCCGCGACGGCGCATGGAAGTTCCGCGCGGTAGGGCAGGGATACGGCGATGGCCTGGCCGGTTTGGCGACGGACTTCGGAGTCGACGTCGACGACGACGCCGCAGCGGAGTCCGCACTGGACGACGGCACGGGCGACGAGGAGGGCGCGACGGCCGAAGCCGCCGAGGTCGCTCGTGAGCCGGCACTGCCCGCTGTGCCCTCCCCGCGTCGGCCGGACGAAGCGGACCGAGTGCCCGGTCCGACGCCACGCCCCCGGACAGCGAAGCGGAAGATCACGCTTCCCAAGACGGCGAAGAAGTCTCTCGCCGAGAACGAGTCCTGGAGGGAGGCGAGGCTGTTCCCGGTCTCGGCGCTCAAGAGCGACCGGGACCGGGAGACTCGCGCGACCTCGGTCCTGCTGTCGGTCATGGCCCAGGTGCCGGAGTTCGGCAGAAGGCTCATGGCCGGTTTCGGCGCGCCGGCGGGCCGCATGGAGACGTTCGTCGAAGTGTCGTTGCCTCACGGCGATACACCGCGACGGCCGGACGGCGTCGTCCGTGTGGAGCGGGCGGGCAAGTTGTGGACCGCGCTGATCGAGACGAAGACCAACGGGAACGCGCTCAAGAGCGACCAGGTACAGGCGTACACGGACATCGCCGCACGTCGAGGGTACGAGGCCGTGATCACGCTGTCCAACGACGTCGCCCTGGAAGGAAGTCCGCTCGTGGACGTCAAGATCGACGGGCGGCGCAAGCACAAGGTGGCCCTGTGGCACCTGTCCTGGGCGGAGGTCGCCTACCAGGCACAGGTGCTGATCCGGCACGAAGGCGTGGGGAACGCGGCGCACGCTTGGCTGCTGCAGGAACTGCTCCACTACCTCCAGCACGAGAACTCCGGCTGTCACGGATTCCAGAACATGGGGCCCGCCTGGGTACCCGTGCGCAACGGCATCGACGACGAGACCCTGTGCCAGGGCGACCCGAGGACACTCGACGTCGTGGAGAGCTGGGAACGGCTCATCCGTCAGGTGTGCCTCGGGCTCGGAGGCGAACTCGGCCGCAAGGTGCTCCCGGTCCAGCGGGGCAAGCGGGGCAGGGACCCCCGCGAACTCCGGCAGGCTCAGGCCGATCGACTGTGCCTGCACGGTCGGCTCCAGGCCGAACTCCGCATTGACGGCGCTTCCGGCGTGCTGTCGGTCGGTGCCGACTTGCGCACCGGCAGGCTACGGGTCTCCACGGACATTCCCGCGCCAGCCCAGGGCTATCCCCTGACCTGGGCGAAGAGGCTCATCCGAAGCCTGGCGGAGGCACCGGCCGACCTGCATATCGAAAGCCTGGTCGACGGTGAGACGAGTGGCCCGCGAGGCACGCTGGAGCGCTTGCGCCCCGAGCCCGCGGACCTGCTGCCCAAGGCAGAGGGTGCTCGCATCACGGGCTTCCGCCTCTCCCTGCTCAAGTCCATGGGGCATGGCCGTGGCAACGCGGAGACGGGATTCATCCGCAGCGTCGACGACGCGGTCCAGCGTTTCTACGGCCATGTGTGGGTGCCCTTCGACCGTCCGACGACGCGACGCGCGTCCGTCAAAGAGCCGGTGACATCCGCATGAGGCCGTCGCCCCGTTGAGCGGCGGGCAGGGGCGGCCATGTCCTGTCCGACGGATCAGGACGGAGCCGGAGCGGGCGAGCCGGTGGGCCGTCGACGGGCACGCGCGGCTCGTCACGAATGCTTCGTTCGTGCCGGCCGACTCCCAGTGGGCTGTGGACGCCCCCTGCCTCGGAGGGCCGCTCGGCACGCATGGCGGGGCGGCTCAACCGTGGTCTTGGTCCGGACCTTTCCCGCCGCCATACGAGCGCCCTATGAGCGCACGGTCCACTCGCCGAGCGCCACCGAGCGCGCCTCGTGAGGAGACGCACGGGACGAGTAGCGAGGACTCGTTCTAGGGCCGTCCGACCCGGCCGGGAGCCCACGGCACCCGCCGGGCGGCGGTCCGGTCGCGCGGGGCGGAGGAAGGCGCGTTCCGCCTCGTTCCCAGGGTTCCTCGCCGTACTGTTCCGGGTCCTGGACCACGAACCAGCTGTCGGTAGCCACGGAGAAACTCTTGGTCCAGGCACATCGCACCTGGACGTCGGGTGTGCCGCGTACGGAGGGGTCAGCCCAGCAGCCGGCGAAGCCACGCGACCCGGGTGGTGCGGGCCGTGCGGGAGAGGGCGGCGTCCGGGGCGAGGGCGTCGAAGCCGTGGCAGCCGCCCGGCCAGACGTGCAGTTCGGCCACGCCGCCGGCCTGCCAGATCCGGGACGCGTAACCGACCACCTCGTCCCGGAAGGTCTCCGCCGAACCGACGTCCAGGAAGGCCGGGGGCAGGCCGGACAGGTCGGCGGCCCGGGCCGGCGCCGCGTAGGGGGAGACCTCGTCGGCGCCCCGGCGGTCGCCGAGCAGGGCCGTCCAGGCCGTCTCGTTCGCCGTGCGGTCCCACAGGCCCCGGCCGGCCATCTGGCGGCTGGAGACGGTGTCGTTGCGGTCGTCCAGCATCGGGCACATCAGCAGCTGGCCGACCGGGCGCGGGCCCTGCCGGTCCCGGGTGAGGAGGGCGAGCGCCGCGGTGAGACCGCCGCCCGCGCTGGCGCCCGCGACGACGATCCGGTCCGGGTCGCCGCCGATCTCCCGCGCGTACTCCGCCGTCCACAGCAGCCCCGCGTACACGTCCTCGACCGGCGCCGGATGCGGGTGTTCGGGTGCCAGCCGGTACTCCACCGACACGACGACCGCCCCCAGGTCCCGCGCCCACGCCAGGGGTTCGGTCACGCCCGTTCGGTTGGTGCCGGCCACCAGGCCGCCGCCGTGCACGTGGTAGATCACCGGCAGTCCCGCCGGTGCGGGAGCGGCCGTCGGCCGGCACACGAGCAGGGAGACAGCGGGGGCGCCCTCCGGGCCGGGCACCGTGCGGTCTTCCGCCTCGAAGGCGCCCTCCAGGGTGACGTCGACCAACTCGCCGACCGCCGCGCCGCGCCGTGCGGCCTCGACGTCGTCGGGGGTGAACCCGGACGCGACGACGCCCCGGAACGACTCCAGTACGGCGGCGAGTTCCGGGTCGAACGGCGGCGGGACCAGGGACATGGCAGCTCCTTTTCGTGATGCCCGGCGACCACTGCCCGAGCACGCGTGCCCCACGCACGCGGTCGTCTGCCGTCTACCCCCTCAGGCCCGGAGGACGACCTGCCGCGGCGGAGGTCCCGCCGGCCGGGGCGGTGGCCGGCGCGGGCCGGGCGGGGCGGCGCAGGGGGCGGGGTGGCGCAGCAGGCCCTGACCGGGCTCGGCCCGGAGGCCGTGGCCCTTGCGCATCCTCACGGCCCGGACGCCGAGGCCCTCGCGCCCCTCGCGCCCGCACGCGACAGGGGCCGGAGCCTCGTCGGCTCCGGCCCCTGTGGGCAGTCGTGTGCGGTCTCCGGGGGCGGTCGGCCCCGTCCTCACGGACAGTCGTGTCCGGCCCCTGCGGGCAGTCCGCTCCCGGCCCCCGTGCGCCGTCGCACCGCTCAGGCCGCCGCGGGCACGGTGCCGTGCAGGCGGGCCACGACCTCGGTCAGCTGGGCGGCCACCTCGGCGTCGTCGGACGGGTGGGTCTCGGCGAAGCGGGTGAGGGAGCCGGGGATGGACAGCTTGATGTCCTCGATCACCTTGCCGCCGGCGATGCCCACGGCCTTGCGGGTGTCGTCCTGGGCCCACACGCCGCCGTACTGGCCGAAGGCGGTGCCGACCACGGCGACGGGCTTGCCGCCGAAGGCGCCGGCGCCGTACGGGCGGGACAGCCAGTCGATGGCGTTCTTCAGGACGGCCGGGATGGTGCCGTTGTACTCGGGGGAGAAGAACAGGAAGGCGTCGGCGGCCTGCGCGGCCTCGCGCAGCTTGGCGGCGGCGGCCGGGACGCCGCCCTCCACGTCGATGTCCTCGTTGTAGAACGGGACGTCGGCCAGGCCCTCGAACAGCTCGACCTCGGCGCCCTCCGGTGCGAGCTTCACGGCAGCCTCGGCGAGCTGGCGGTTGTGCGAGCCGGCGCGAAGGCTGCCGACGAGCGCGAGGATGCGAACAGACATGGCTACTCCAGAGGGCTTGAACATCGATTGGCACGATCCGGACCGGGGTCCGTTTAAGTGTGTATCACTCCAAACGGACCGCGGTCCAGTTTTCTTCCCGATGCTTTACGCTGTCGTCATGTCCAGCGCTCCGCCGCCCTTCCCGAAGCCTCAAGCACCCCTCGAACCATCCCGCTTGCTGGAGATCGGCCCGGCTTCCGAGGAGCCGGGCCTGCGCGCCGACGCGGCCCGCAACCGGGCCCGGCTGCTGGAGGCCGCCGCCCGGCTGATCGCCGAGCACGGGGTGGCGGGGGTCACGATGGAGGCGGTGGCCGCGGCGGCCAACGTCGGCAAGGGCACCGTCTTCCGCCGCTTCGGCGACCGCACCGGACTCCTGACGGCCCTCCTCGACCACTCGGCCAGGCAGCTCCAGGCCGACTTCCTCAGCGGGCCCCCGCCGCTGGGCCCCGGCTCGCCGCCCCTGGAGCGGCTGCGGGCGTTCGGCGTCGCGGTGCTGTACCGCACGGCCGAGCAGCTGGATCTGCAGCTGGCCGCCCAGCCGGAGCCGACCCGCCGGTTCGCCCACCCCGCGGCCGGGTCGCTGCGCATCCACCTCACGGTGCTGCTCCGCCAGATCGTGCCGGGCGCCGACTGCGACCTGCTCGCCCACACCCTGCTGGCCTCGCTGGACCCCGCCCTGATCCACCACCTGACCCGCCAGCGCGGCTTGCCCATGAAACGCCTGGAAGCCGGCTGGCTCGACCTGGTGGCCCGGGTGACCCGCACCGAACCGCCCCGCTGAGGCGGGCCTCGGGCGGTTACGGGCGTCCGGTCAGGCCTCCCCGCCCGTGAACATCTCCACGAGCCCCTGCGGCGCGTCCGCGCGGAAGAGCAGGGCCTGACTGCGGGCGGACTCGCGCGCGGACGCCTCCGCACGCGCGAACATGCGGGTCTCGTAGGCCGTCAGCGCGGCCTCGGTGTCGCCGGGGTGCGCGACCAGGGCGAGGCCCAGTTCGGCGCCGTCGATCAGGGCCAGGTTGGCGCCCTCGCCGGCGAACGGCGACATCAGGTGGGCGGCGTCCCCGAGCAGGGTGACCCCGGGCACCCGGTCCCAGCGGTGGCCGACCGGCCGGGCGTGGATCCGACGGGGCACCAGCGGCCCGTCGGCGTCCGCGATCAGAGCCCGCAGGCTCTCGTCCCAGCCGTCGAACTCGTTCAACACGGCCGTCTTCGCCGCCTCGGTGTCGGTGAAGTCGATGCCGTCCAGCCAGTTCTCGGGCGCCGTCACGGCGGTGTATATGTGCAGGCTGCCGTCCGGTTCCCGGTGGGCGAGGAAGCCGCGGCCCGGGCCGAGCGCGAAGAGCATGCCGCCGCCGACCACCCGGGCACTCACCGGGTGGCGCACGTCCGCCTGGAGCAGGTCCGCCTCCACGAACGACACACCCGTGTACGCGGGCCGGGCCCCGGAGAGCAGCGGGCGCACCCGCGACCAGGCGCCGTCCGCGCCGACCAGCACATCGGTGGTGAACCCCGAGCCGTCGGCGAGCGTCACCCGGTGCCGGCCGTCCTCCGCCGGGCGGACGTCGGTGACCTTGGCGCCCCAGCGGACCGTATCCGCGGGCAGCGAGCCGAGCAGCAGGTCGCGCAGCTCGCCCCGGTCCATCTCGGGGCGACCGCCGGTGCCGTCGTCGGGCTGCTCCAGGCGGACGGTGCCGTCCCGGCCGAGGACCCGCGCGGCCTGCCCGCCGGTGTGGACCCGGGCCAGGAACCGCTCGTGCAGCCCGGCGGCCCGCAGCGCCTCCTGGCCGGAGTCGTCGTGGATGTCGAGCATGCCGCCTTGGGTGCGGGCGTCCGCCGACGCCCACAGGTCGAACAGTGCCGCCTCGACGCCGTGCACGTGCAGCACCCGGGCGAGCGTGAGCCCGCCGAGGCCGGCGCCGACGACGGCGACGGGGTGGTGGGGGAGGGGGCGGGGGTCACGGGGCCTCCTGGCCTTCGGTGCGGGTGTCGGTCGGTACGGCGGTCCGCTCGATGCCGTTGAGCAGGGTCTGGACCGCCCAGGACAGGCGGGCCCCGGGGGCGCCGGAGAGCAGCGCTCCGGCGTGGGCGGCGATGTGCGGGTACGTCGCGGCGGGCGCCTCGCGCAGGGCCCGGGCCAGCGCCGGGAAGTCGCCCTTGGGGTCCTCCCCGGCGTGCTCGGCGGCGGTCGCCGTGGCGTGCTGGAGCAGCAGGTCCACGCCCCAGGCCGCCTGGGCGGGCGGCACCCCGCCCGCGTCCAGCAGGCCGAGCAGCGTCTCGATGAGGCGCAGGTAGTGGGGGCCGCTCGGCCAGGCGGTCAGTGCCGAACGGGCCAGGGACGGGTGTTCCAGGAGCACCGCGGTGTAGGCGGTGAGCACCGCCTCCAGCCGCTCCCGCCAGCTGCCCCCGGCCGGCGCCGTGCCGACCGTGCCGAGCAGCTCGTCCAGCACGGCCGCATGCAGTTCGTCGGTGTTGCGGACGTACACGTAGAGGGAGGCGGGGCCGGTGTCGAGTTCCTGGGCGAGCCGTCGCATGGTCACCTTGCGGAGTCCCTCCGCCCGCAGGATCGCGACGGCGGCGGCGACGATGCCCTCCCGGGTGAGGGCGGGCTTGGCGGGGCGCTCCCGCCGGGAGCGTGGTGCTGCGGTCATGCTCTGACCGTAACGAACATGTTCGTTACGAACGTGTTCGTCGCGCGCAGGGATACGCCAGTTTGTCGAACCATGAACCACGTTGCCCCGCCCGCTCCCGGCCCCCGCCCCTCTGCCAGGATGCGGTCTGTCATGGTGCAGATACCGAACACGCCCACGAGTGCCGATGTGGCCCGTCTCGCCGGCGTCTCGCGCGCGACCGTCTCCTACGTCCTCAACAACACCAGCGCCGTGCGGATCAGCGACGCGACCCGCCGCCGCGTCCGCGAGGCCGCCCGGGAACTCGGGTACGTCCCCCACGCCGCAGCCCGCAGCCTGCGCGCCGGACACAGCCGTACGGTCCTCATGCCCGCCCCGGCCATCCCGGTGGGCCCCCTCTACAGCGGGTTCCTCAACGAACTGCAGTGGGCGCTCGGCCGGCTCGACTACACCGTCGTCCAGTACGGCAGCGTCGGCCTCCAGGGCGACGAAGCCGCCCGCGCCTGGGCCGAGTTGCGCCCGGTCGCCGTCCTGGTGCCCGGCACCGGCCTCGGCCCCCAGGGCGTCGCCCTCCTCAAGCGCTCCGGCGCCCGGGCCGTCGTCACCCTCGGCCCCGCCCGCGTCGACGGTGCGCACGCCCTGCTGATGGACCACGCCACCGTCGGCCACTGCGCGGGCGCCCACCTGTACGAGCGGGGCCGGCGCCGGATCGGTGTCGTCATGCCCGGGGAACCGGGACTCGACGTCTACGCGCGGCCCCGGCTCGCCGGTGTACGCGAGGCACTGCGCGGCACGGACGCCGGGGTGACGGAGCTGCCGCTCGGCTACACCGAGGAGTCCGCCGCCGAACTCGCCGCCCGCTGGCCCCGGTTGGGGCTGGACGGGGTGTTCGCCTACAACGACGAGTACGCGATGCTGCTGATGCGCGCCCTTCAGGACGAGGGCGTGCGCATCCCCGAGGACGTCGCCCTGGTCGGCGCCGACGACCTGATGCTCGGCCGGTTGCTGCGCCCCCGGCTCAGTACCGTCCACATCGACCTGCCCTCGGGCCGCGACCTCGCCGGGCTGGTCGACCGCGCGGTGCGCGACCCCGGCGGCGAGCCGGAAGTGCACACCGTGCTGGGGGCCTCGGTGATCCGGCGCGAGTCCAGCTGACCCGGGACCGCGGCCCCCTTACGGGCTACTTCTGCGCGTCGCCCTGCTGGGCGGCGATGCTCTTGCGGACCTCGTCCATGTCGAGGTTGCGGGCCTGGCCGATGAGGTCCTCCAGCACCGGCGCGGGCAGCGCGCCCGGCTGGGCGAAGACCGCCACCTGGTCGCGGATGATCATCAGCGTCGGGATCGACTGGACCTCGAAGGCCGCGGCCAGCTCCGGCTGCGCCTCGGTGTCCACCTTGCCGAACACCAGATCGGGATTGTCCGCCGCGGCCTTCTCATAGACCGGCGCGAACTGCCGGCACGGGGGGCACCACTCCGCCCAGAAGTCGATGAGAACGAACTCGTTCTCGCTGACCGTCTGGTCGAAGTTCTCCTTGGTCAGCTCCACGGTGCTGCTCATGGCGTGATTCCCACTTCCTGGTGTAGGGGGTGTGCCGACGGCGGAAACACGGCCGCCGGGCCGCCTATTCCGCCCGTGCACGCCTGCGTTCCGCGCGCGTACCCGTGTGGCCACGGCGCACACCACCCACCAGACTGACCCCATGACGGAAACGGAATCCATCGCGTACGACGTCGTGGTGATCGGGGGCGGTCCCGTCGGGGAGAACGTCGCCGACCGCACCCGCGCCGCCGGACTGACCACCGCCCTCGTGGAGAGCGAACTGCTCGGCGGCGAGTGCTCGTACTGGGCCTGCATGCCCAGCAAGGCGCTGCTCAGGCCGGTCATCGCGCAGGCCGACGCCCGCCGGCTGCCCGGCCTCGCCCAGGCGGTCCAGGGCCCGCTCGACACCCCGGCCGTCCTGGCCCGCCGGGACGAGTACACCTCGCACTGGCAGGACGGGGGCCAGGTGGCCTGGCTGGAGGGGACCGGCACCGACTTCTACCGCGGCCACGGCCGTCTCGCCGGCCCCCGCACGGTCACCGTCACCGCCCCCGACGGCACCGTCACCACCCTCACCGCACGGCACGCCGTCGCCGTCTCCACCGGCACCCGCGCCCGGCTGCCCGACCTGCCCGGTCTCCCCGACGTCAGGCCGTGGACCAGCCGTGAGGCCACCAGTGCCAAGGCCGCCCCCGGCCGGCTGATCGTCGTGGGCGGCGGTGTCGTCGCCACCGAGATGGCCACGGCCTGGCAGGCCCTCGGCTCCCGGGTCACCCTGCTGGTGCGCGGCAAGGGCCTGCTGAACCGGATGGAACCGTTCGCCGGGGAACTCGTCGCCGAGGCCCTCGCCGAGGCGGGCGCCGACATCCGCACCGGCACCTCCGTGGAGTCCGTCAGCCGGGAGAACGGCACGGTCGTGGCCGTCACCTCCGCCGGCGACCGGATCGAGGCCGACGAGATCCTCTTCGCCACCGGCCGCGTCCCGCACACCGACGACCTGGGCCTGGAGACCGTCGGCCTGGAACCCGGCTCCTGGCTCGACGTCGACGACAGCCTGCGCGTCACCGGCACCGACTGGCTGTACGCGGTCGGCGACGTGAACCACCGCGCCCTCCTCACCCACCAGGGCAAGTACCAGGCCCGCATCGCGGGCGCCGCGATCGCCGCCCGCGCCACCGGCGGCACCGTCGCGGAGGAGCCCTGGGGCGCCCACACCGCCACCGCCGACCACCACGCCGTACCCCAGGTCGTCTTCACCGACCCGGAGGCCGCCGCGGTCGGGCTCTCCCTCGCCGAGGCGGAACAGGCCGGCCACCGGGTCCGCGCCGTCGACGTCGAGTTCTCCTCCGTCGCGGGCGCCGGCCTGTACGGCGAGGGCTACAAGGGCCGCGCCCGCATGGTCGTGGACCTGGAGGACGAGATCCTGCGCGGCGTCACCTTCGTCGGCCCCGGCGTCGGCGAACTCGTCCACTCGGCCACCATCGCGGTCGCCGGCCGCGTCCCGCTCGGCCGGCTGTGGCACGCGGTCCCGTCCTACCCGACGCTGAGCGAGGTGTGGCTGCGGCTGCTGGAGGCGTACCGCGACAACTGAGCTCAAGGCAAGGGTAGTTGATTGCCACGGCGCCCGGTGCGGTGCGTCGCGAGGCGGAGGAACACCGGCCTGCCCGGGCGTACCCGGGCGCTCCGACAACGCGGCGAGGTGCGTGCCGCACGCCGTGGGCCGGGCTGATCCGGACGAGTCCGCCTAGGGCAGCTCGAAGCCCAGGGCCTCGGCCGCGGCCCGGGGCGCCGGCTGGGCCCACAGGGCCGCCACCGCCTCGTTGGTCGACAGGGAGCGCAGCTCCGCCCGGTCCAGGTAGAGCGTGCCGTCGAGGTGGTCCGTCTCGTGCTGCACGATCCGGGCCGGCCAGCCGCCGAACACCTCGTCCAGGGCGCGGCCCCGCTCGTCCTCGCCGCGCAGCCGCACCTCGGCGTGCCGGGCCACCACCGCCTGCCAGCCCGGCACGCTCAGACAGCCCTCGAAGAACGCGGCCCGGGCGGTGCCGACCGGCTCGTACACCGGGTTGACCAGTACCCGGAAGGGCTGCGGGACCCGGCCGCGGGCCGCCGCGACCTCCTCCGGCACGGGGGCCGGGTCCTCGATGACCGCGATCCGCAGCGCGATGCCCACCTGCGGCGCGGCGAGCCCCACACCGGGGGCCGCGTGCATGGTGGTGCGCAGGGCCTCGACGAACCGGGCCAGCAGCGCGGGGCCGAGCTGGCCGTCGTACGGCTCGGCGGGGCGCCGCAGCACCGGCCGGCCGGCCGCGACGATGGGCAAGGGGCCGCCGGCGGCGAGGAGTTCCTCGACCCGCTCGGCGAGCGGTGCGTGATCAGGGGGAGGTGCCATCGCGTCAGGATGCCATGCCCGCCCCGCCCGCTGTGGCACAGCTCACCCACGCCCCGGGGAACTCGGCCCTCCACCGGGCCGACTACTGGTGCGCCCTCGCCTCCCTGCCGACGGCCAGCCCCTCGGTACCGAGCCCCCGGAAGAAGCCCACCGATGACCACCGCTCCCCCGGGCGCCCCGGCCGAGGCGTCCAGCCCCGCCGCCCGCCGCCCCTGGGCACCCCTGCGCCCCCTCGTGCTGCGCCTGCACTTCTACGCCGGCCTGCTCGTCGCGCCCTTCCTGCTGGTCGCCGCCGTCACCGGCCTGCTGTACGCGGGCTCCTTCCAGGCCGAGCGGCTCGTGTACGACCATGAGCTGACCGTCCCGGCCGGCGAGCGCGAGCTGCCCGTCTCCGCCCAGGTGGCCGCCGCCCGCGAGGCCCATCCCGAGGGCACCGTCACGGCCGTGCGCCCCTCGCCCGAGGCCGGCGCCACCACCAGGGTGCTGCTCTCCGGCGTCAGGGGCGTCGACCCCGGCCACACCCTCGCCGTGTTCATGGACCCGTACACCGGCACGGTCCGCGGCGCGCTCGAACAGTACGGCGCGACCGGCGCGCTGCCCCTGCGCACCTGGATCGACGGACTCCACCGGGACCTGCACCTGGGGGAGACCGGCCGGCTCTACAGCGAGCTGGCCGCCAGCTGGCTGTGGGTGATCGCGGGCGGCGGCCTGGTGCTGTGGTTCTCCCGCCGCCGCGCCCTGCGCAGGGTACGCGGCACCAGCGGCCGGCGCCGCACCCTCGGCCTGCACGGCATGCTCGGCGTCTGGACGGCCGCCGGGTTCCTGTTCCTGTCCGCGACCGGCCTGACCTGGTCGGCGTACGCCGGCGCGAACATCGACGAGCTGCGCACCTCGCTGGGCCAGGCCACCCCGTCCGTCTCGGCGGCCGTGACCGGCGGCGAGCACGCGGGCCACGGTCAGGCGGACCACGGTCACGCGGGCCATGGAGCGGCCGGCTCCGCCGACGGCCCGGCCGAGCAGGGCGTGGGGCTGGACCAGGTGCTCGCGGCGGCCCGCGCCGAGGGGCTCGGCGATCCGGTCGAGATCGTGCCGCCCGCGGACACGGACAGCGCCTACGTCGTCCGGCAGATCCAGCGCAGCTGGCCCGAGAAACAGGACTCCGTCGCCGTCGACCCGGCCACCGGACGGGTCACCGACGCACTGCGCTTCGCCGACTACCCGGTGCTCGCCAAGCTCACCCGCTGGGGCATCGACCTGCACACCGGCTCCCTCTTCGGACTCGTCAACCAGATCGCCCTCGCGCTGCTCGCCCTCGCCCTGGTCCTGCTCGTCCTGTGGGGCTACCGCCTGTGGTGGCAGCGCGGCCGGGGCTCCGCCTTCGGCCGGCCGGTCCCGCGCGGCGCCTGGGCGGACGTGCCGCCGTACCTGCTCGTTCCGGCGCTCGCGGCCGTCGCCGTGCTCGGCTGGTTCGTGCCGCTGCTCGGCATCCCGCTGGCCGGCTTCCTCGCCGTCGACATCGTCCTCGGCGAGGTCGCGCACCGGCGCGGGCGCCGCGGGTACGGGAGTGTCAGTGGCGTGAAGTAGCGTGGAACGGCGGGTGAGCGAGCGAGGGAAGACGGGGGAGGGAACCGGACGTGACACCGCGGACGGCGCCGGAGGGCGGCCGGGCCCGACGGCGCGGCCAGGGCGAACTGGAGGGCCAGGTCCTCGGCGCGCTGCGGGAGGCGGACGGGCCGGTCACCGCGGCCTGGGTGCAGCAGCGCCTCGGCGGCGACCTCGCCTACACCACCGTCGTCACCATCCTGACCCGGCTGCTCGCCAAGGACGTCGTCGCCCGCGAACGGCACGGCCGGTCCTTCGTGTGGACGCCGACCGCCGACGTCGCCCGGCTGGCGGCGCTGCGCATGCGCCGCCTGCTCGACGGCGAACGGGACCGGGAGGCGGTTCTCGCCAGCTTCGTCACCGCCCTGCCGCCCGGTGACGAACAGGTGCTGCGGGCCCTGCTCGACATCCCGGGTCCGGACGCCGGCGGTCCGGAGGACTGACCGCTCATGGGGGTGTTCGTCTTCCTGCCGCTGGTGCTGCCGCTGTCCGCGTGGCCGGTCGCCCGGCTCGCCGAGACCCGGCTGCACCCGCGCACCGCCACCCGGCTGCTGACCGCGGTCGCCGTCGTCATGGCCGTGTGCAGCACGCTGTGCCTGGCCCTGCTCATGGTGGTCGGCACCGCCCAGCTGCCCGGCAACCCCCTGCCGGACGGCTGGTCCGACCCGGAGGTGCGGGCCGCCGTCCCGCACGACGAGGTGGCCGGCCGGGCCGCCATTCCCGCGCTCGGCCTAGGACTTGTCCGGCCGATCATGCCCGGAGCCAGATGACGAGGGTTGCGGCGGTCGCGGTCCCGAGGAAGACGTAACCGCGCTTGTCGTATCTG
>NZ_JBVKBI010000015.1:0-214877 GCF_055639035.1 Streptomyces sp. NPDC107654 | reverse complement strand
AGCAATCTGCCCGCCAGCGCCTCCATTCCCGGCTCCGCCACCGCCACGCCGTCCTTCGCGCCCACCAGCGCCCCGCCGCCGCTGGACCCGAAGGAGTTCATCTCCAGCGCCAAGAAGGACACCGCGCCGCTCGGCCCGGACACCCTGTTCCCGGGCACGCAGCTGACCATGGACGGCACGGTGTACAAGAAGGGCCCGACGGCCGACACCAAGAGCTGCGCCGCCGTCGCCGGCGGCTCCCTGCCGGGGATCCTCACCGCCAACGGCTGCACCCGCCTGATGCGGGTCACCTACACCAACGGGGGCGTCGCGGCCACCGTGGGCGTCGCGGTCTTCGACACCGCGGAGCGGGCCGCGAAGGCCAAGGCCCAGACCGACGACCGCAGCATCGTGCGCTCGCTGTTCGGCAAGGGCGTCAAACCGTTCTGCGACGGCGCCTTCTGCCGCTCGACGCGGAACTCCTACGGCCGCTACGCCTACTTCACGATCTCCGGCTTCACCAGCGGCAAGAACGTCACCAACAAGGACACCAAGGTCTTCCGCACCGGAAACGACCTGGCCCAGTTCACCGCGAACCAGATCAACCGCCGCGGCCAGGCCCAGGCCTCGGCCGCGGCGGAGCGGTAGCTAACAGGTCGCGCAGCCGGCGGCGCGGGGAAGCGAGCGCTTGTTCCGCGCCTCCCTGTTCCGCGCCGCGAGCAGCTCGTCGGCCGGGTAGCCGACCTCCTCCAGGGTCAGCCCGTGCGGTCGTACGACATGCACGGCGGAGTCCCGCACGCCCGCGGCCAGCACCTTCCCGGGCCACTCCGGCCCGCGGTGCCCGTCGCCGACGAACAGCAGCGCGCCGATCAGCGAGCGCACCATGTTGTGGCAGAAGGCGTCGGCCCGCACGGTGGCGGTGACGATCCCGTCGTCCCCGCGGACCAGGCTCAGCTCCTGGAGGGTGCGGATGGTGGTCGCCCCCTCCCGCTTCTTGCAGTAGGCCGCGAAGTCGTGCTCCCCGAGCAGCGCCCGGGCGGCCTCGTTCATCGCGTCCACGTCGAGCGGCCAGTCGTGCCACAGGACGTGGCCCCGCAGCAGCGGATCCACCCCGCCCGGGTTGTCGGTGACCCGGTACGCGTACCGCCGCCAGACCGCCGAGAACCGGGCGTTGAAACCGCTCGGCGCCTCCCTGAGCGCCCACACCCGGACGTCCTTGGGCAGCCGGCCCGCGAGCCGCTTGAGCAGCTTCTCGTGGTGTTCACGCCAGACGCTCTCCGGCAGGTCGACGTGCGCCACCTGCCCCCGGGCGTGCACTCCGGCGTCGGTGCGGCCGGCGACCGTCAGCTCGTACGTCTCCCGCGACCGCGTCACCGTCCGCAGGGCGTCCTCGATCTCCCCCTGCACGGTCCGCTTCCCGCCGGCCTGCTTGGCCCAGCCGTGGAAGGCGGTGCCGTCGTAGGAGAGGTCGAGCCGGAGCCGGACGTGACCGGGCTGTACTTCGTCACTCACGTGGGAATCCTCTCAGGGCCGCACCCCGTGCGGAAAACCGGAAAGCGGGCCCGCCCCGAAGGGCGGACCCGCTTTCCGTGTCAGGCGGAGCCTCAGGCGTCCTTGGACTCCTCGGCAGCGGCCTCCTCGGCCGGGGCCTCGGTGGTCTCGGCAGCCTTGGCCTCGTCGGCCTCCTTGACCGCACGCTTGGTGGCGGCCTCGGCCTCACCCACGGCGTTCTGCTGCACCGTCAGCGCCTCGACCAGCTCGATGACGGCCATGGGCGCGTTGTCGCCACGGCGGTTACCGATCTTGGTGATGCGGGTGTAGCCACCGGGACGGTTCTCGTACCGCGGGCCGATCTCGGTGAAGAGCGTGTGCACGATGCTCTTGTCCGTGATGACCTGGAGCACCTGACGGCGGTTGTGAAGGTCGCCCTTCTTCGCCTTGGTGATCAGACGCTCGGCGTACGGGCGCAGGCGGCGGGCCTTCGCCTCGGTGGTGGTGATGCGGCCGTGCTCGAAGAGGCTCTTCGCGAGGTTCGCGAGGAGCAGCTTCTCGTGCGCGGCACTGCCGCCCAGACGGGCACCCTTGGTGGGCTTCGGCATGGTTCTTCTCCTGTGTGTCTGCCCTGGCCGTATCAGGTACCAAGGTCAGTATCCGAGCAGGCGGTTGCCTGTCGGAGATCCGGACGACGGCCCCGAGGGGCATGTCGCCCGGAAGGGGCGCGGGGAACTGCGCGACAAGCCACAGCGCACCCGCACCGGAGTACGGACCGGAAGGCCCGAGCTCTTAGTACTGCTCGGTCTCGACGAATCCGGCGTCCGCGTCGTCGTCGGCGCCGAAGGCGTCCGCGGCGGCGGTCGGGTCGAATCCGGGCGGGCTGTCCTTGAGGGCCAGGCCCATGCCGGCCAGCTTCGCCTTGACCTCGTCGATGGACTTCGCACCGAAGTTGCGGATGTCCAGCAGGTCGGCCTCGGAGCGCGCCACGAGCTCACCCACGGAGTGGATGCCCTCACGCTTGAGGCAGTTGTAGGAGCGGACCGTGAGCTCCAGCTCCTCGATCGGCAGCGCGAGATCGGCGGCCAGGGCGGCGTCCGTCGGGGACGGACCCATGTCGATGCCCTCGGCGTCGATGTTGAGTTCACGCGCCAGACCGAACAGCTCGACCAGCGTCTTGCCCGCGGAGGCCATGGCGTCACGCGGACGCATCGCCTGCTTGGTCTCGACGTCGACGATCAGCTTGTCGAAGTCGGTGCGCTGCTCGACACGCGTGGCCTCGACCTTGTACGTGACCTTCAGAACCGGCGAGTAGATCGAGTCGACCGGGATACGGCCGATCTCCTGGCCCACCTGCTTGTTCTGCACGGCGGAGACGTAGCCGCGACCGCGCTCGACGGTCAGCTCCATCTCCAGCTTGCCCTTGCCGTTGAGCGTGGCGAGGACGAGGTCGGGGTTGTGCACCTCGACACCGGCCGGGGGCGCGATGTCGGCGGCGGTGACCAGACCCGGGCCCTGCTTGCGCAGGTACATCACGACCGGCTCGTCGTGCTCCGAGGAGACGACCAGCTGCTTGATGTTGAGGATCAGGTCGGTGACGTCCTCCTTGACGCCCGGCACGGTGGTGAACTCGTGCAGCACGCCGTCGATCCGGATGCTGGTGACAGCGGCGCCGGGGATCGAGGAGAGGAGGGTACGGCGGAGCGAGTTGCCGAGGGTGTAGCCGAAGCCCGGCTCCAGCGGCTCGATCACGAACCGGGAGCGGAACTCGTCGACGACCTCTTCGGTCAACGAGGGACGCTGAGCGATCAGCATGTGTGGATCAGATCCTTCTTTCGTGGACGCCCGCTATTTGACGTCCGACGGAAACCGCACCCGTGAGAAGTGCGGGTACTGCAAGGGTACGGGCGATACGGCCCGTTGCACGGGGCCGTACCGCCCGGAAAACCCTGAAGCAGCCGGTGCGTCAGACGCGGCGGCGCTTCGGCGGGCGGCAGCCGTTGTGCGGGGTCGGGGTGACGTCCTGGATGGAGCCGACCTCGAGGCCCGTGGCCTGCAGGGAGCGGATCGCGGTCTCACGACCGGAGCCCGGGCCCTTGACGAACACGTCGACCTTGCGCATGCCGTGCTCCTGGGCGCGGCGGGCAGCCGACTCGGCGGCCATCTGCGCGGCGAACGGCGTGGACTTCCGGGAGCCCTTGAAACCGACGTGGCCGGCGGAGGCCCAGGAGATCACGTTGCCGGACGGGTCCGTGATCGAGACGATCGTGTTGTTGAACGTGCTCTTGATGTGCGCGTGGCCGTGAGCGACGTTCTTCTTTTCCTTGCGGCGCACCTTCTTGGCAGCGCCCTGACGACCCTTGGGGGGCATCTACTAACTCCTACGGGAGGTGGTCGGTCCTACAGCGAAGACCGTGGACAGGTGTCCGCTGCGGACTACTTCTTGCCCGGCTTCTTCTTGCCGGCGATGGCGCGACGCGGACCCTTGCGGGTGCGAGCGTTGGTGCTGGTGCGCTGACCGCGGACGGGCAGACCGCGACGGTGACGGAGACCCTGGTAGGTACCGATCTCGACCTTGCGGCGGATGTCGGCCTGGATCTCGCGACGGAGGTCACCCTCGGTCTTGATGTTGTTGTCGACGTACTCGCGGATCGCGACCAGCTGCTCTTCGGACAGGTCACGGACGCGGGTGTTCGGGTCGACGCCGGTCGCAGCCAGCGTCTCCTTCGAGAGGGTCCGGCCGATGCCGAACACATAGGTGAGGGCGATCTCCACGCGCTTGTCGCGCGGGATGTCGACACCGGAAACGCGTGCCATTCAATGGCTCCTGGTGAGTCTTTCGGAGGTCTTCCACAGAACCGGCTCCCGGCCGCCGTACTAGGTACGAACCGGGTCCCCGGCCTCCGACCGGGGGTGTCGAGCCGTATCGGGCGGCTCGGGTCCTGCGTATGAACATTTCAGCTCGCGTCGCGCGAATCTCTGCGATGGAGGTGCAGAGGGTGATGGTCGTGCGTCAGCCCTGGCGCTGCTTGTGGCGCGGGTTCTCGCAGATGACCATGACCCGGCCGTGACGGCGGATCACCCTGCACTTGTCGCAGATCTTCTTGACGCTCGGCTTGACCTTCATGGGGTGAGGTTCTCCGGGTCAGTGCCATCGCACCGGGCGGGCCCGGGGCGCGGGCAAGATCTACTTGTACCGGTAGACGATCCGGCCACGCGTCAGGTCGTACGGAGACAGCTCCACCACGACCCGGTCGTCAGGGAGGATGCGGATGTAGTGCATACGCATCTTGCCGCTGATGTGTGCCAGGACCTGGTGGCCGTTCTGGAGCTCGACCTTGAACATGGCGTTCGGCAGAGACTCGACGACAGTGCCCTCGATCTCGATGGCACCTTGCTTCTTGGCCACGCTTCGCCCTTCGAATCGACTACCTTGATCGACTCTCAGGCCATCCCTGGGATTCCCTTGCGGGAGCATGCGGACATGCGGGTGCACGAGAGCCGACGAGTCAGTCTACGTCGGCGCACCCCGAAAGGCGAATCGAGGAAGTCTGCCCTTCGGGGTGATCGTTAAGCAAGCGGATCCGGCGCGGCCGTGATGCCGTACTCGGCGAGCTTGGCCTTGCCCCCGTCGGGGGCGGTGAGGACGAGGGGGCCCTGGTCCGTCAGGGCGACCGAGTGCTCCCAGTGGGAGGACCAGGTGCCGTCGGTCGTGATGACCGTCCAGTCGTCGGAGAGGACCTCGGTCCGCGGGGTGCCGAGGGAGACCATCGGCTCGATGGCGAGGCAGAAGCCGGAGACCAGCTTGGGGCCCTTGCCGCGGCGGCGGTCGACGTAGTTCAGCAGGTGCGGGTCCATGTGCATCTCGGTGCCGATGCCGTGGCCGCCGTAGTCCTCGATGATGCCGTAGCGACCGCCGCCCGGCTTCGGCTGGCGGCGGATGTACGTCTCGATCGCCCGGGAGACGTCGACCAGGCGGTTGCCCTGCTTCATGGCGGCGATGCCGGCCCACATCGACTCCTCCGTCACCCGCGAGAGCTCGACCAGCTCCGGGGAGTGACCGGAGCCGACGAACGCCGTGTAGGCGGCGTCACCGTGCCAGCCGTCGACGATCGCGCCGCAGTCGATGGAGATGATGTCGCCGTCCTTGAGGACGACGTCGTCGGAGGGGATGCCGTGCACGACCACGTCGTTCACGGAGGTGCAGATGGTGGCCGGGAAGCCGCCGTAGCCCAGGAAGTTCGACTTCGCACCGTGCTCGGCGAGGACCTTGCGGGCCACCTCGTCCAGGTCCTTCGTCGTGGCGCCCGGCACCGCGGCCTCACGCGTCGCCGCGTGGATGGCGGCTACGACCAGGCCCGCCGCCCGCATCTTCGCGATCTGCTCGGGGGTCTTGATCTGCACCATGGGGGCCTGCGCTCTCCGTCACTCACGTCGACTGGGGGTACCTGTACAACAGTACGGCCGCGGCGCCCGGCAGGGCACCGCGGCCGTAGGGGCCGGGAACTACTTCCCGGCCTTCTCGCGCTTGAGAGCCTCCAGCGCCCGCTCGGTGATCTCGGCCACCGGGCCCAGGGAGGAGATCGTCACGACCAGGCCCTGTGCCTTGTAGTAGTCGATGATCGGCTCGGTCTGCGTGTGGTAGACCTCCAGCCGCGTGCGGACGGTCTCCTCGCGGTCGTCGTCGCGCTGGTACAGCTCGCCGCCGCAGACGTCGCAGACGCCCTCCTGCTTCGGCGCGTTGTACGACACGTGGAAGACGTGGGAGGAGTCGTTGCGGCAGATGCGCCGGCCGGCGATCCGCTTGACGACCTCGTCCTCCGGGACCTCCAGGTCCAGGACGGCGTCCAGCGTGATGCCCTCGTCCTGCAGCAGCTGGTCCAGCGCCTCGGCCTGCGAGACGTTGCGCGGGAAGCCGTCGAGCAGGAAGCCGTTCTCCGCGTCGGGCTGCTCCATGCGGTCCTTGGCCATCGCGATGGTCACCTCGTCCGGGACGAGGTTGCCGGCGTCCATGTAGGACTTCGCGAGCTTGCCCAGCTCGGTCTGCTGACTGATGTTGGCCCGGAACAGGTCGCCCGTGGAGATGTGCGGGACGGCCAGCTTCTCTGCGAGCCGAACGGCTTGCGTTCCCTTACCGGCACCCGGCGGCCCGACGAGGACGATACGCATCAGCGGAGGAACCCTTCGTAATTGCGCTGCTGGAGCTGGCTCTCGATCTGCTTCACCGTCTCAAGGCCGACACCCACGATGATGAGGATGCTGGTCCCGCCGAAGGGGAAGTTCTGGCTTGCCCCAAAGCCCACCAACGCCATTGTCGGTACGAGAGCGATCAGACCCAGATACAGCGAACCCGGCCAGGTGATCCGGTTGAGCACGTAGCTCAGGTACTCAGCGGTCGGTCGGCCAGCCCGGATGCCCGGGATGAAGCCACCATACTTCTTCATGTTGTCGGCTACTTCCTCGGGGTTGAAGGAGATAGCGACGTAGAAGAACGCGAAGAAAACGATGAGCAAGAAGTACGAAACGATGTAAATCGGGTGGTCGCCCTTGGTCAGGTTCTGCTCGACCCAGGTCTTCCAGCCCGACTTGCCTCCCGCGAACTGCGCCACCAGCGCCGGGATGTAGAGCAGCGAGGAGGCGAAGATGACGGGAATCACACCCGCCTGGTTCACCTTGAGCGGGATGTACGTGGACGTACCGCCGTAGGAACGGCGCCCGATCATGCGCTTCGCGTACTGCACCGGGATGCGCCGCTGGGCCTGCTCGACGAAGACGACGAGCCCGACCATGACCAGGCCCACCGCGATGACGGTGCCGAACTCGATCCAGCCGCCGGCCAGCGTGCCCTGCTTCTTGATGGCCCACAGCGCGGAGGGGAAGGTCGCGGCGATCGAGATGAACATCAGGATCGACATGCCGTTGCCGATACCGCGGTCGGTGACCAGCTCACCGAGCCACATGACGACGGCTGTACCGGCGGTCAGGCAGATGACCATCGTGATGGTGGTGAAGATCGCCGGGTCGGGGACGATCTGGCTGCCCACGGAGCACCTGGCGAACAGAGCGCCGCTGCGCGCGGTGGCGACGAGGCCGGTGCCCTGCAGGATGGCCAGCGCCACGGTCAGGTAACGGGTGTACTGCGTGATCTTCGCCGTACCCGCCTGCCCCTCCTTCTTCAGGGCCTCCAGACGCGGGATGACCACGGTCAGCAGCTGCAGGATGATGCTGGCCGTGATGTACGGCATGATGCCGAGCGCGAAGATCGTGATCTGGAGCAGCGCGCCGCCGCTGAACATGTTGACGAGACCGAACAGGCCCTGATTGCCGGACGCCTCTGTCACACACGTCTGGACGGCCTTGTAGTTGACGCCGGGGAGCGGGATGTGGGTACCGACTCGGTAGACCACGATGATGCCCAGCGTGAAGAGCAGCTTCTTGCGCAGGTCGGGCGTCCTGAACGCCCGGGCGAACGCGGTGAGCACGGTGCCTCCTGCGACCCCCGCGTGTGCGCGCGTGAGGTGACGACTTAGGGGTTGATGGCCTGAAGAACGAGATTACGGCATGCCAAGACAGCGCTGGGTGCCAGCGGCACAGACTACCTACATCAAGTGCGCTTCGGGGTAGTGCTTCACGAGCCCACCGTGGACACCCCACCCCCCTTTATCGAACCCCTGTTCGGAAACCCGTTGACCACAGCATGCACATGCCATAGCATCCGATCACACGGCTGATCGTACGGCCGTACGGCGCCAGAGGCAGCGGCCTGACCACCGCGCTTCACTCTCTGGCGAAAAACCACTGGGGGTTCAACAATGCGCATCAAGCGCTCCATACTGACCGTGACCGCCGCCGTAGCGGCCAGCCTGACGGCCGGGCTGATGCTGGCACCGGCGGCTGGTGCCGCGACGGGTGACGGCAAGTGCACCAGCACGGAACTCTGCGTTTTCAATGACTACGGGCACGAGAAGAGCAAGGGTTACTACGACCTGGACTCGCCGGCCCTGAAGAACTTCCACGGCAGGTACTACTTCAACGACGGTGCCTACATCGGCGACTCGATCTCCAGCTGGATCGCTGGTTCGGGCACTTCCTGTGACGGTTACAAGGTCTTCGTCGACGTCGACTTCAAGGGCGCCAGCCTCAAGATCGACAAGGGCACCAAGGGCAACTTCGACAGCCCCTTCACCGGCCCGTACAACGACATCATTTCGTCGTACTCCAAGTTCGGCTGCTGAGCTCGTCCTCCTCGAACAGCGGAACAGTTGATTCAGCTGCGTGGCCCCCTGCTCCGATGCAGGGG
The DNA here is from genome assembly GCF_055639035.1 of Streptomyces sp. NPDC107654. Classification (NCBI taxonomy): domain Bacteria; kingdom Bacillati; phylum Actinomycetota; class Actinomycetes; order Kitasatosporales; family Streptomycetaceae; genus Streptomyces; species Streptomyces sp. NPDC107654. Next base: position 206,107 of record NZ_JBVKBI010000015.1, on the reverse strand, counting down.
GCCACGCGGCGTTTCCCCCAAGGAGGACACGTGGCACCCCAGAAACCAGCTTCCCTTCTCGCCGTCGGCGCAGTGCTGCTGGCTGGTTGCTCCGGCGCGCATTCCCCGGCCCCGACGCCCCCAGTCGAAAACACCCCCACTGTCCGGATCGTTCACCTTCAAGTGGCCAGGCCACTCGACAAGTACGCACCCGATGACAACGACAGCACCATGCTGAAGCGAGCTGAAGCAGTGGTCGCGAATCGTTGCCTTCGAGACCTCGGCTACGAGAACCACCCTCTCGATGAGCATGCGGTACCAACACCAGAACCCAACGTGTTCGAGTTCTACTGGTTCCCGCAAGCCCGGCGCAGTGGCTACGCCGCCTCCGATGAAATTCCGAAAGGAGCTACCTGGGACAGCACTGCCTCTCAAACCGAGAAAGACCTGCTGTCCGGGAAACTGTCTGTCTACCGGGGACGCCGCGTGCCGAAGGACGGCTGCTATGGAGCGGCGGGACGGGCACTTACGAAGGACGCCCAGCCACCGCGCGTATTCAATGAGCAGGGAATGACCATCACCCGCGTGGCGGATACGAGCCCGCGCGGCCTCATAGCGTCATACGTGAGCGTCATCCGGCGGTCCCTCGCCTACAAGATCGCAGGAGACAGTCGTATCAGAAGAGTCGTGGCCCAATGGTCCGAGTGCATGAAGACGAAGGGATACCAGTACAGATCGCCTGCTCAAGCGGCGACTGACAAACGCTGGCAGGCCGGCACTGACACAGCAACCCACCGAGCGGAAATCACAACCGCGACCACGGACATGGCGTGCAAGAGGAACGTCCGGTACCTGGACGTCGTCGTCGCGGTCGAGTCAGCCTACGAGAATCAATACATCAAACAGCACCCTGCGCGCATGAAGCAGTTCCTTCTCCTGCGTGACGGGTGGCGACGCAACGCCAAGCGAATCCTGAAATGAAAAACGGCCGGGGATGATCTCACTGGTGAGACATCCCCGGCCGCTCTCAATCAGCCGATATCGGCTGTCAGACGAGCTCGGTGACCGTACCGCCGGCGGCGGTGATCTTCTCCTTGGCGGAGCCGGAGACGGCGTCGACCGTCACCTGCAGCGCCACGGAGATCTCGCCCTGGCCGAGGACCTTGACGAGGCTGTTCTTGCGAACGGCACCCTTGGCCACCAGACCCTCGACCGTGACCTCGCCACCCTCGGGGTAGAGCGCGGCCAGCTTGTCGAGGTTCACGACCTGGAACTCGGTCTTGAACGGGTTCTTGAAGCCCTTCAGCTTCGGGAGGCGCATGTGGAGCGGCATCTGGCCACCCTCGAAGCGCTCCGGAACCTGGTAGCGGGCCTTGGTGCCCTTGGTACCACGACCGGCCGTCTTACCCTTCGACGCCTCACCACGACCGACACGGGTCTTGGCGGTCTTGGCGCCCGGGGCGGGACGGAGGTTGTGGATCTTGAGCGGGTTCTGCTCCGCCATGATCAGTCGACCTCCTCGACCGTCACGAGGTGGCGGACGGTGTGCACCATGCCGCGGAACTCGGGGCGGTCCTCCTTGACGACCTGCGTGTTGATGCCCTTGAGACCAAGGGAGCGCAGGGTGTCGCGGTGGTTCTGCTTGCTGCCGATGTAGGACTTGACCTGCGTGATCTTGAGCTGCGCCATGATTACGCACCCGCCCCGGCACGCGCACGCAGCAGAGCCGCGGGAGCGACGTCCTCGAGCGGCAGACCACGGCGGGCCGCGATCTCCTCGGGACGCTGCAGGCCCTTCAGGGCCTCCACGGTCGCGTGCACGATGTTGATCGCGTTGTCGGAGCCGAGCGACTTCGACAGCACGTCGTGGATGCCGGCGCACTCCAGGACGGCACGCACGGGACCACCGGCGATAACACCGGTACCCGGCGAAGCCGGCTTGAGGAGAACGACACCGGCGGCCTTCTCACCCTGGATGGGGTGAGGGATGGTGCCCTGGATCCGGGGGACCTTGAAGAAGTGCTTCTTGGCCTCCTCAACACCCTTGGCGATGGCGGCCGGCACCTCCTTGGCCTTGCCGTAACCGACACCCACGGTGCCGTCACCGTCGCCCACCACGACCAGCGCGGTGAAGCTGAAGCGACGACCACCCTTCACAACCTTGGCGACGCGGTTGATCGCGACGACGCGCTCAACGTACGCGGTCTTCTCGGCGGCAGCAGCGCCGCCGTCACGGCCCTTCCGGTCCCGCCGCTCGCCGCCACCGGCACCGCTTCCGCGGCGCTGGGGTCCAGCCATTGGATTACCTCTCTCTTTCCGCTAGCTACAAGCGGCTCAGAACTTGAGCCCGGCTTCGCGGGCGGCGTCCGCCAGGGCGGCGATGCGCCCGGCGTACTGGTTGCCACCACGGTCGAACACGACGGCCTCGACACCGGCGGCCTTGGCACGCTCGGCGACCAGGGCGCCGACCTGCTTGGCCTGCGCGGACTTGTCGCCCTCGGCACCGCGGACCGACGCGTCCAGGGTGGACGCCGACGCCAGGGTGTGGCCCTTCAGGTCGTCGATCACCTGCGCCACGATGTGGCGGTTGGAGCGGGTCACGACCAGACGGGGGCGCTCCGCCGTACCGGAGATCCGCTTGCGGATCCGGATGTGACGGCGCTTGATCGCGGCGCGCTTGTAGGCGTCGCCCTTGAGGATCTTCTGCCCGTATGCCATGGCTTACTTACCCGCCTTTCCGACCTTGCGGCGGATGACTTCGCCCTCGTACTTGACGCCCTTGGCCTTGTACGGGTCAGGCTTGCGCAGCTTGCGGATGTTGGCCGCAACCTCGCCGACCTTCTGCTTGTCGATGCCCTCGACCGAGAAACGGGTCGGGGTCTCCACCTTGAAGGTGATGCCCTCGGGGGCCTCGACCAGGATCGGGTGGCTGTAACCGAGAGCGAACTCCAGGTTGGAACCCTTGGCGGTCACTCGGTAACCGACACCGCTGATCTCGAGCTTCTTCACGTAACCCTGGGTCACGCCGGTGATCATGTTCGCCACCAGCGTGCGGGAGAGGCCGTGCAGGGCCTTGCTCTGACGCTCGTCGTTCGGGCGCAGCACCTGGAGGGTGCCGTCCTCGCCCTTAGCGATGTCGATCGGCGCGGCAACGGTGTGGGTCAGCGAGCCCTTGGGGCCCTTGACCGAAACCGTACGGCCGTCGATGGTGACGTCCACGCCGGCGGGAACCGCGATGGGGAGCTTGCCGATGCGCGACATAGCTGTTTCCTCCGTTCCCTTCTGCTACCAGACGTAGGCGAGGACTTCCCCACCCACGCCCTTCTTGCCGGCCTGCTTGTCGGTGAGGAGCCCGTGCGACGTGGAGATGATCGCCACGCCCAGGCCGCCGAGCACCTTCGGCAGGTTGGTGGACTTCGCGTAGACCCGGAGACCGGGCTTGGAGATCCGCTTGATGCCCGCGATGGAGCGCTCACGGTTGGGGCCGAACTTCAGCTCCAGGACGAGGTTCTTGCCGACCTCGGCGTCCTCGACCTTCCAGCCCGTGATGAAGCCCTCCTGCTGGAGGATCTCCGCGATGTGCGACTTGATCTTGGAGTGCGGCATCGACACCGAGTCGTGGTACGCCGAGTTCGCGTTCCGCAGACGCGTCAACATGTCTGCGATCGGATCAGTCATGGTCATGAATTGGCCTGTGGCCTTTCTCGCCGGGGTTTCCTATATGCGCCATCCCTCTCCCCGTACTTCTTCAGACGGGACGGGTGCGGTGCGGGGACCTACGGCGTAGTAAGTCGTACGGGCGGCAGAGGCCCAACCCTCCTAGCCTAAGCCATGGGGGGAGGGGCCCCTGCCGTCCGGGTTGCTTACCGAGAGGTCCAGGAATCCCTAAAAGTGGGGATTACCAGGAGCTCTTGGTCACGCCCGGCAGCTCGCCACGGTGAGCCATCTCACGAAGGCACACGCGGCAGAGACCGAACTTGCGGTACACGGAGTGGGGACGACCACAGCGCTGGCAGCGGGTGTAGCCACGCACACCGAACTTGGGCTTGCGAGCAGCCTTCGCGATGAGAGCCTTCTTCGCCATCTCGCTCACGCCTCCTTGAACGGGAAGCCGAGGTGACGGAGAAGGGCACGGCCCTCTTCGTCGTTGGTCGCCGTGGTCACCACGGTGATGTCCATACCCCGGACACGGTCGATCTTGTCCTGGTCGATCTCGTGGAACATGACCTGCTCCGTGAGACCGAAGGTGTAGTTGCCACGGCCGTCGAACTGCTTGGGGGACAGGCCGCGGAAGTCGCGGATGCGCGGGAGCGCGAGCGACAGGGTGCGGTCCAGGAACTCCCACATGCGGTCGCCACGGAGCGTGACGTGCGCACCGATCGGCTGGCCCTCACGCAGCTTGAACTGCGCGATGGACTTGCGGGCCTTGGTGACGGCCGGCTTCTGACCGGTGATGGTGGTCAGGTCGCGGATCGCGCCCTCGATCAGCTTCGAGTCACGGGCGGCGTCGCCGACACCCATGTTGACCACGATCTTGACGAGGCCGGGAACCTGCATGACGTTCTCGTACTTGAACTCGTCACGCAGCTTGCCCGCGATCTCCTCGCGGTACTTCGTCTTCAGACGCGGAGTGGTGGTGGTAGCCATCAGATGTCCTCACCCGTCCGCTTGGCAACGCGGATCTTGTTGCCCTCTTCGTCGAAGCGGTAACCGACGCGCGTGACGACCTTCTGGCCGTCCTTCTCCACGACCAGCTGGACGTTGGACACGTGGATCGGGGCCTCGGTGGTCACGATGCCGCCGGCCTGGGAACCGCTGGCGGTCGGACCGGCCTTGGTGTGCTTCTTGACCCGGTTGACACCCTCGACCAGGACACGGTCCTCGCGGGGGTAGGCCGCGATGACCTTGCCCTGCTTGCCCTTGTCCTTACCGGTGATGACCTGGACCAGGTCGCCCTTCTTGATCTTCATGCTTACAGCACCTCCGGCGCGAGCGAGATGATCTTCATGAACTTCTTCTCGCGCAGCTCACGGCCGACCGGGCCGAAGATGCGGGTGCCGCGAGGGTCGCCGTCGTTCTTCAGAATGACGGCGGCGTTCTCGTCGAAGCGGATGTACGAGCCGTCCGGACGGCGGCGCTCCTTGACGGTGCGAACGATGACCGCCTTGACGACGTCACCCTTCTTCACGTTGCCACCGGGGATCGCGTCCTTGACGGTGGCGACGATGACGTCACCGATGCCCGCGTAGCGGCGACCGGAGCCACCGAGCACACGGATGCAAAGGATCTCCTTCGCACCAGTGTTGTCGGCGACACGCAGTCGCGACTCCTGCTGGATCACGTCTATCTCCTGAATGTCTGCCGGTTCCCCGGGGGCCGCTCAGCGAGCGGCCCCCGGAGCCTGGCGGAACTGTCCTGCGAGGGGCGCCCCGCAGGAGAATTACTTGGCCTTCTCGAGGATCTCGACGACGCGCCAGCGCTTCGTCGCGGACAGCGGCCGGGTCTCCATGAGGAGGACGCGGTCGCCGACGCCCGCAGCGTTCTGCTCGTCGTGGGCCTTGAGCTTGTTCGTACGGCGGATGACCTTGCCGTACAGCGCGTGCTTGACACGGTCCTCGACGGCGACGACGACGGTCTTGTCCATCTTGTCGCTGACGACCAGACCCTCGCGGGTCTTGCGGAATCCGCGTGCCTCGGTGTTCTCAGTCACGTTGCTCTCGCTCATCAGGCGCTCTCCACCGTCTCGATGCCCAGCTCGCGCTCACGCATCAGGGTGTAGATCCGCGCGATGTCCTTACGGACGGCCTTCAGCCGGCCGTGGTTCTCGAGCTGACCCGTCGCCGCCTGGAAGCGGAGGTTGAACAGCTCTTCCTTGGCCTCGCGGAGCTTCGCCAGAAGCTCCTCGTTGCCCAGCTCGCGCAGCTCGGACGCCTTGGTACCGGCCGACATCACGCTTCACCTGCCTCGCGCTTGACGATCCGGCACTTCATCGGCAGCTTGTGGGCCGCACGAGTCAGCGCCTCACGGGCGATCTTCTCGTTGGGGTACGACAGCTCGAACATCACGCGTCCGGGCTTGACGTTCGCGATCCACCACTCCGGAGAACCCTTACCGGAACCCATGCGGGTCTCGGCGGGCTTCTTGGTGAGGGGACGGTCCGGGTAGATGTTGATCCAGACCTTGCCGCCACGCTTGATGTGACGGGTCATCGCAATACGAGCCGCCTCGATCTGGCGGTTCGTGACGTAGGCCGGGGTCAGCGCCTGGATGCCGTACTCGCCGAACGCAACCTGCGTGCCACCCTTGGACATACCGTTGCGCTTCGGGTGGTGCTGCTTGCGGTGCTTGACCCTACGGGGGATCAGCATTTCGGTCAGGCCTCCGTTCCGGTGCTCTCAGCCGGAGCGGCAGCCGCGGGGGCCTCGGCCTTGGGGGCCTCGGCACCGGCAGCCTGCTGCGGCTTGCGACCGCGCCGCTCGCCACCGCGGCCACCACGGGCCGGGCGGTCGGCGCCACCGCGGGCCGGGCGGTTACCCGCACGGGCGGCAGCGTTCTCGGCGCGGACCTCGGCGATGTTCTTGACGTCGCCCTTGTAGATCCAGACCTTCACACCGATGCGGCCGAAGGTCGTCTTGGCCTCGAAGAAGCCGTAGTCCACGTTCGCGCGGAGCGTGTGCAGGGGCACGCGGCCCTCGCGGTAGAACTCCGAGCGGGACATCTCGGCGCCGCCGAGGCGGCCACCGCACTGGATCTTGATGCCCTTGGCGCCGGCCTTCATGGCGGACTGCATGCTCTTGCGCATGGCCCGACGGAAGGAGACGCGGGAGGACAGCTGCTCGGCGACGGCCTGGGCCACCAGCTGAGCGTCCGTCTCCGGGTTCTTGACCTCAAGGATGTTCAGCTGGACCTGCTTGCCGGTCAGCTTCTCCAGGTCACCGCGGATGCGGTCGGCCTCGGCGCCGCGGCGGCCGATGACGATGCCCGGGCGAGCGGTGTGGATGTCCACACGCACGCGGTCACGGGTGCGCTCGATCTCCACCTTCGAGATGCCGGCGCGCTCCATGCCGGACGTCATCATCCGACGGATGGCGACGTCTTCCTTGACGTAGTCCTTGTACAGCTTGTCGGCGTACCAACGCGACTTGAAGTCGGTCGTGACACCGAGCCGGAACCCGTGCGGGTTTACCTTCTGGCCCATTACCGGGTTCCTTCCTTGCTGCTGACGACCACGGTGATGTGGCTGGTCCGCTTGCGGATCCGGTAGGCACGGCCCTGGGCACGCGGCCGGAACCGCTTCAGGGTCGGGCCCTCGTCGACGTAGGCCTCGGAGATGTAGAGGCTGTCGGCGTCGGTGTGGTCGTAGTTGTGCGCGGCGTTGGCGATGGCGCTGTCCAGCACCTTGCCCACCGGCACCGAGGCGGCCTGCGGAGCGAATCGCAGGACGGCCTGGGCCTCCGTGGCGTCCATGCCACGGATGAGGTCCACCACGCGGCGGGCCTTCATGGGCGTGACGCGGATGTACCGCGCCTGGGCCCTGGCTTCCATGGTTGTCCCTTCAGTTACTTACGTGTCTGAATGCGATCCGCTACTAGCGGCGCTTCGACTTCCGGTCTTCCTTGACGTGACCCCGGAAGGTGCGCGTCGGCGAGAACTCGCCGAGCTTGTGGCCGACCATCGACTCGGTGACGAACACCGGGATGTGGGTCTTGCCGTTGTGCACCGCGATCGTGTGGCCGAGCATGGCCGGGACGATCATCGAGCGACGGGACCAGGTCTTGATGACGTTCTTGGTGCCGGCTTCGTTCTGCGTGTCCACCTTCTTCATCAGGTGGTCGTCGACGAAGGGCCCCTTCTTCAAGCTACGAGGCATCTCAACCCGTCCTTAGCGCTTCTTGTTCGTCTTGCGGCGGCGGACGATGTACTTGTTCGACGCCTTCTTGGGCGAACGAGTACGGCCTTCCTTCTTGCCCCACGGGGACACAGGGTGGCGACCACCGGAGGTCCGGCCCTCACCACCACCGTGCGGGTGGTCAACCGGGTTCATGACCACACCACGGACGGTCGGGCGAACGCCCAGCCACCGCTTGCGGCCCGCCTTGCCCCAGTTGATGTTGCTCTGCTCGGCGTTGCCGACCTCGCCGACGGTGGCGCGGCAGCGCACGTCGACCAGGCGGATCTCACCGGACGGCATGCGCAGGTGGGCGTAGGCGCCCTCCTTCGCGAGCAGCTGCACGGAGGCACCGGCGGAGCGGGCGAACTTGGCACCGCCACCGGGACGGAGCTCGATCGCGTGGATCGTGGTACCGACCGGGATGTTGCGGAGGGCCAGGTTGTTGCCCGGCTTGATGTCGGCCCCGGGACCGTTCTCCACGGTGTCGCCCTGCTGCAGGTTGCGCGGGGCGAGGATGTAGCGCTTCTCGCCGTCGGCGTAGTGCAGCAGCGCGATGCGCGCGGTGCGGTTGGGGTCGTACTCGATGTGCGCGACCTTCGCCGGCACGCCGTCCTTGTCGTGACGACGGAAGTCGATCACACGGTAGGCGCGCTTGTGTCCGCCACCCTGGTGGCGAACGGTCACACGACCGGCGTTGTTACGGCCGCCCTTGCTGTGCAGGGGACGGACCAGCGACTTCTCCGGCGTGGACCGCGTGACCTCGACGAAGTCGGCAACGCTGGCGCCACGACGGCCCGGCGTAGTCGGCTTGTACTTGCGGATTCCCATTTCTCAGTCCTCGTCCGATATCGGACGATCCGACCCGCTTACGCGGTCGGACCGCCGAAGATGTCGATACGGTCGCCCTCGGCGAGGGTCACGATCGCGCGCTTGGTCGCCGCGCGCTGGCCGAAGCCGGTGCGGGTCCGCTTGCGCTTGCCCTGGCGGTTGATCGTGTTGACCCCGGTGACCTTGACGTCGAAGACCGCCTGGACGGCCTGCTTGATCTGGGTCTTGTTGGCGTTCGGGTCGACGATGAACGTGTACTTGTTCTCGTCGAGGAGCGCGTAGCTCTTCTCGGAGACGACCGGCTTCAGCAGGACGTCACGGGGGTCCGTGTACGACTTGCTCAGCGGGGTCTCGACGGTGTTCTTGCCCTCGGCGGCGTGGCGACGCGCCTTGGCGACGCGCGCGGCCTTGGCGGCCTTGGCGGCCTTCGAGGCGATAGCGGGGTGACGGATGGCCATCAGACCTCGCTCCCTTCAGTGTCGTTGGCCTTCGGGCCGGCGACGAAGGACTCGAAAGCGGCCTGGGTGAAGACCACGTCGTCCGAGACGAGAACGTCGTACGTGTTCAGCTGGCCCGGCTCCAGGATGTGGACCTGGGGCAGGTTGCGGGCGGACAGCCACGCGGCCTCGTCGGCGCGGTCGACGACCAGGAGCAGGTTCTTGCGCTCCGAGATCTTGCCGAACAGCGACCTGGCGGCCTTGGTGCTGGGGGTCTCGCCCTCGACCACGCCGGCGACGACGTGGATGCGGTTGTGACGCGCCCGGTCGGTGAGGGCACCGCGCAGGGCGGCGGCCTTCATCTTCTTCGGGGTGCGCTGCGAGTAGTCACGCGGCACGGGACCGTGCACGACGCCACCACCGGCGAACTGCGGCGCGCGGGTCGAACCCTGGCGGGCGCGACCGGTGCCCTTCTGGCGGTACGGCTTCTTGCCACCACCACGGACTTCGCCACGGGTCTTGGTCTTGTGCGTGCCCTGACGGGCAGCGGCCAGCTGCGCGACGACGACCTGGTGGATCAGCGGAACGCTGACCTTGGCGTCGAAGATCTCCGCGGGGAGCTCGACGGAACCGGCCTTCTCGCCAGCCGGCGAAAGGATGTCAACAGTGCTCATCGGTTACCTCAGGCCCCCTTGGCCGCGGTGCGGACCAGGACGAGGCCGCCGTTCGGACCGGGAACCGCGCCCTTGATGAGCAGCAGACCCTTCTCCGCGTCAACGGCGTGGACGGTCAGGTTCTGGGTGGTGACCCGCTCGTTGCCCATGCGACCCGCCATGCGGAGGCCCTTGAACACGCGGCCCGGGGTGGCGCAGCCACCGATGGAACCGGGCGAGCGGTGCTTGCGCTGGGTGCCGTGTCCGGCGCCGAGGCCACGGAAGTTGTGGCGCTTCATGACACCGGCGAAGCCCTTGCCCTTGCTCTTGCCGGTGACGTCGACCTTGACGCCGGCCTCGAACACCGCAGCGGTGATCTCCTGGCCGAGGGTGTACTCGCTGGCGTCAGCGGTACGGATCTCGACGAGGTGGCGGCGCGGGGTGACGTCGGCCTTGGCGAAGTGGCCCTTGAGGGGCTTGTTCACCTTGCGCGGGTCGATCTCGCCGAAGGCGATCTGGACCGACTCGTAGCCGTCGACGTCGTTCGTGCGGACCTGGGTGACGACGTTGGGGCCGGCCTTGACGACGGTGACCGGAACAACACGGTTGTTCTCGTCCCACACCTGCGTCATGCCGAGCTTCTCGCCCAGGATGCCCTTGATCTGCTTAGCCATTCTCAGATCACCAGCCCTCAGAGCTTGATCTCGATGTCGACACCGGCCGGGAGGTCGAGTCGCATCAGAGAGTCAACGGTCTTGGGGGTCGGGTCGAGGATGTCGATCAGGCGCTTGTGCGTGCGCATCTCGAAGTGCTCGCGCGAGTCCTTGTACTTGTGCGGCGACTTGATGACGCAGTACACGTTCTTCTCAGTGGGCAGCGGCACCGGGCCCGCGACCGACGCACCAGTGCGGGTCACCGTCTCGACGATCTTCTTCGCCGAGGAGTCGATGACCTCGTGGTCGTAGGCCTTGAGCCGGATGCGGATCTTCTGTCCCGCCATGGCTACTCAGTAGTCCTGTCTTCTCTCACGCTCTGACACCCGGCGGATTCCTTCTGCTGCCTTTCGTTCCTCCGACCCACGCGGTCGGGCGTGTCGCGCTCCCGCTGACATGGATGTCCCTTGTCCGAACATCCCTGCGGGAATGCACACGGCCCTTCCGGAACCGCGGGCCGGGGACCTCTAGGCCCACCGGGCGCCTGGCCGGTGCCGCGCTCACACTTCCCGGAAGATTCCCGTACGTCCGCCCCAGTGCTGCCCGAAGGCAGTTAGGACGACGAGTACTGTGGGACTCGCTTCCGGTCCTCCCGGCGGGAGGCGCGCAGCATCAACACTCGACCGAGCAACTCGGACAGTCTGCCATATGGGGCAGGCCCTCCGCCAATCGAGCCGAAGAGATTACCCCGAAGGTGACGTAGGTCAAACCGGTGCGGGCGTTCCGTGCCCTCACACCGGCGCAGCCGTGGGGTCGGTCACCGCGACCCGGAGGGTGCCGTCGGCCGAGGGGGCCGGCCGGGCCACGGCCCCGTCGGCGCTACTGCGCGCCGCGAGCGAGAGAACTCCGTTCGCCATGGGGACGTGTGTCCGGCTGGAGTGGCCCGGAGCCCGGCGCTCGGCCTGGTCGTCGGAGGCGGTCCGACGGAGGGGGACGGGGCCGGCGGTGACGGTGGCGTCACCGGGCGCGAAAAAAGGAGCCCCGCCGGTCTGCCGACGACCGGGAACGCGAGCAACGCCACCCCGACGGCACGCACCGGAACCCGGCCCCCCGTGCTCCGGTGCCACGGGCGGTCTTTCCCCAAGAAACGACAGGGTGAAAGAACCCCGCCAAGCCCCACCCCTCCCGCCCACGGCGCACACTCACCCGCGAGGGTGAATGCACCCAACTGGGCTGGATCCAGGAGGGGTTGTCTGCCTTACGCTCGGCGCGACACGAACCCACACATGCGTCGGCCCTCGCCGGGACTAGCGATCCCAAGCGAGGGCCTGACCACCGAGGAAGGCTCCAACTTCCCGATGGATGTTGAAGACCCTAGCGCGACCCCGCGCCCCCCGTCCCCCGTTATCGCCGACAACCACCCGAACCGGGGCCGTCACGGCGGCGGGCTCGTCCACGAGCACACCCGCCACACCGCCCGTTTCACGGTGATCGGCAACCACCTGGCCCAGCACCCGGACCTCTCCCTCCTCGCGATCGGTCTGGCCTGCCACATCCAGTCACTGCCGCCCGGCGCCCGCGTCGACATCAAGACGCTCGCCGCCCGCTTCCCCGAGGGCGCGGCCCGTATCGCCGCCGCCCTGCGCGAGCTGGAGGCCCACGGCTACCTGCGCCGCGAACGGGCACGGGTCCCCGGCGGCCGCCTCGTCACCCGCACGGTCTCCTGCAACCAGCCGGGGCGTGGGCACGAGGTGTCCGGGGCCCCGCGGACCCCACGCGCGGCCACCGCGGCGCAGCAGAAGCCCGCACGCCGCGCCGCCCTCCCCGCCGTACCGACACCCGCGTACCCCTCCCCCGTCCTCCTGCGGGCGGCCGCCGACGTCCTCGCCGGCCTGCGCCGCACGGACCCCCGCCTGCTCCTGTCGGCCACCGACGCCGAGCACCTCGCCCCCGGTGTCGCCGCCTGGCTGGAGCGGGACCTCCCACCGGCCGCCGTACGGCATGCCCTGACCTCGGGCCTGCCGACGGAGCCCCTGACCCGACCGGCCGCCCTCCTGGCCCACCGCCTGACGGCCGGGCTCCCGCCCCTGCCCCCGTACCGCGCGCCCGAGGCGCCCCCGGCCGTCCGGCACCCCCTCCAGACCTGCGACGCCTGCGACCGCGCCTTCCGCGCCCCACGACCGGGTCGCTGCCGCGACTGCCGAACCGGTCCCCGGACGGCCGCCTAGCACGAAAGCGACGGTCCCTGCCCCTGGGCACAGACGAGGAGCGGGCGCCGGCAGCTCGTCCGGTTACGGCGAGGACGTGACGATCGCCGACTGGACGATCCCGACGGAGGGTCTGCCGCTCTACGGATGACCCACCCGCCGGCTCTCCCGCGGCCCCAGGTACAGCTCCGGCAGCCCGCCCGTGTCGATCAGCAGGCGCTGCACCACCACCGTCGGGTCCACCATCCAGAACTTCAGCCGGTGGACGCCCGGCTTCGACACGGAGTGCGTCGTCGCCGTCGCGTTGATGTTGTCCGAGGTGTGGCGGGCCCAGACCGTGTTCAGGGCGCCGTCGTCCGCGCCCGCGGTGATGTCCACCGTGCGGATCGGACCGTCGTCCAGCGAGATGCCGTAGCGCAGGCCCGGGACGCCGGGGACGGCCGGGTTGCGGGGGGACAGGTGGGCCCACACGGTCACCTCGGGGGCGGCGGACAGCAGTGTCACCTCGTACTCCAGGTGGGGTGAGTCGCCGCCCGGGGTCCGGCTCGGGGACGTCACCGGCCAGGGGGTCATGCCCGCCCCGGTCCGTCCGATGCCGTCGATACGGCGCCACCGGCCGACGGCGCGGTCGTAGTGCTCGGCGTCGATCGCCACGTAGCCGCCCGCCTCGACGAAGCCCCGTACCCGCACGCCCGAGGGGCGTTCCGCCACACAGCGGACCGGGACCGAGGCCCCCGCGCCGTGCACCGTCAGGGTCGCCTCCGCGCGTCCGGCCGGTGCCCGGGACCAGTCCACCTCCACCTCCAGGCGGACCTGCTGGTCCACCCGGCCCCGGGGGCGGTCCACCCGCAGCCAGGGCACCGGGACCGAGACCTCGTAGGGGAAGGGCGTACGGCCCCGGTTGAAGATCTCCACGTACTGCCGGGGCCGGGTCTGGTAAGGGCTGAACGGCGGCAGGGTCGCGGCCGAGGAGGAGCCTCCCGGCCACCACTGCCCCGCGTCCTCCGCCCCGTCCACGGACACGCCCAGCTCGGCCGCCTCCGGCAGCCCGATCCGTCGCACCGCGGGGAACAGCACGTCCGGCAGGGCGACGTTGTCCTTCTCGGGCTGCTGCCAGCCCGCGTTCGGGCCGTAACGGTCGACGTCCCCGTAGTCGATGTGCGGCTGGGTTTGGAAGCCCTTCCATTTGCCGTCGGCTACGCGGGAGTCGAAGCGGTCGGCCAGGGCGAGGTCCGCCGCGAGGGCGGCTTCGGCCCGGGCCGCACGGTCGTTCGTGGCCGACCGGCCCTGTGCGGCGTAGAGCAGGTTCGTGAACTCGGCGTGCCGCAGCGCGTACAGGTTCGCGGTCGCGGTGACCGCGTAGCCGGCCAGTTCGAACCAGGCGTCCCGCAGTTCCCCCGGCAGTCTCCGCTCGACGCGTTCGGCGCGGCGGCCCAGCTCGTGCCACTCCCCGGTGACCCGTTCCAGTTCCCGGTGCGCGAAGTAGTACGGGGTCTGCTGGTCGTCGTACACGACCCGGTCGCCGGAGAGGGTGATCCGGCGGTTCAGCAACTCGGGTTTGCGGCGGCCCTGGAGTCGGCCGTACTCCGCCAGCAGCGAGGCGATCTCCTTGGCCTGGGCCTCGCCGAAGTTCCGGCGGGCGTAGCGCTCCTCCCACGCGGTGAGGCGGTCGAGCGGCAGACGGGAGGGGTTCCAGGCGTACGACAGGAAGAACTCGGTGGGCAGTTCGTTGCCCTTGAGGTCGCCGACGTTGGCCACCCACAGCCCGTGGTTGCCGTGGGCGTGCGCCTGGTGGAGCTGGTCCCAGACGTTCCTGAGGTTGGCGGTGTCGACCCACTTGTAGTTGCGGCCGGCGCCGACGTAGTCGAAGTGGTAGTAGAGACCGTGGCCGCCGGGACGCGGGCCGTCCGGGTGCCTGCGGATGTTGCCCCAGTTGTCGTCGGTGAGGACCACGGTGACGTCGTCCGGTGCGCGCAGCCCGCGGTCCCAGTAGCGCTGGACCTCCTTGTAGAGGGTCCAGACCTGGGGCGTCTCGGAGGCCGGCCTGCCGGTGACCTCCTTGATGATGCGGCGCTGGTCGGCGATGATCTGCTGCATCAGTTCGATGCCGTCGCCGTCGGGGAGGCTCGTGTCGCCGTTGCCGCGCATGCCGAGGGTGACGACGCCCTCGAAGCCCTGGTCGGCCATGCGCTGGATGCCCGCGCGCCAGTACGCGCGGATCGCCTCCGGGTTGCGGCGGTACGACCATTCGCCCGTGCCCCCGTAAGGGTCGGTCCCGGAGCCGGCGTGCCGGTTCCACTCCTCGATGCCCCGCATCATGGGCGCCTCGTGGGACGTGCCCATGACGATGCCGTACTCGGCCGCCCGTCGGTGGTTGTCCGGGTCGTCCTCCGCGAACGCCCGGCCCCACACCGCCGGCCAGAGGTAGTTGCCCTTCAGGCGCAGCAGGACCTCGAAGACCTTCGCGTAGAAGTCCGCGGTGAAGCCGCCGGGGTGGCCAGGTGCCTTCCCCGGGCCGAAGTACGCAGGCGCCCAGGTGCCGAGCGCCGGGTTCTCGTCGTTGATGAAGACCCCCCGGTACTTCACCACCGGGGTCCCCTGGGTGAAGCGGCCCGGCTTCACCCATACGTGGTGGCGGCGGGCCGGCGGTACGTCGTCCCACCAGTGCCAGGGCGAGACCCCGATGCCGTACGAGACGTCGTACGCCCCGAAGATCGTGCCCCGCGGGTCGCTGCCCGCGATGACGAACGCCCGCTCCACGCCGGGCATCGGGTGGTCCACGACGGTCTGCAGCGACGTCTCCCACCTGCCCCGCACACCCGTGACGTCGAGTGTGCCGGAGCGGATCAGACCGTCGATCAGCGGGCTGCGGCCGATCGTGCCGAGCAGCACCGGGAAGCGGCCGACCGTGCTGCCCGCACGGACGCCGGTCACGCGGGCGAGGTCGGTCCGGAGGTCGTCCGCGACCCGTACGACTCCGGGGTGATCCTGCGGGCTGACCACCACGGGCGCGCCGACCAGGGAGAAGGCACCGCCCGTGAACGAGATGTACGCCCCCGGGTCGGTCACCACGGGGCCGTCCGGACTGTCGGGGCCGCCCTGGCCGTCCGCTCCCCCGGCCCAGGCGCCGCCCCCGGAGGTCAGCACCGGACCGGCGGTGAGTCCCGCCCCCAGTACGGTTCTGCGCGCCACGGACATGCGTCGCCCTCCACTCCCCGCCTCGTCTGCCGGACTGCCATTTGCTCACCGGCATGACAAATAGTGGGGCGCGTGAGCGGTGGGGGGAACGGGTCGGAAGCGCCGAATAGTTTCGAGGAAGGGTGCGGACATGCGAAGAGGCCCGTACGACTTGCGTCGTACGGGCCTCTCCTGAGGTCAGGCAGTGACCTTCAAGCAAGCGGGAACTTACTTGACGATCTTGGTGACCTGGCCGGCGCCCACGGTGCGGCCACCCTCACGGATGGCGAACTTCAGGCCCTCTTCCATGGCGACGGGCTGGATGAGCTCCACCTTCATCTCGGTGTTGTCACCCGGCATGACCATCTCGGTGCCCTCGGGGAGGGTCACCACGCCGGTCACGTCCGTCGTGCGGAAGTAGAACTGCGGACGGTAGTTGTTGAAGAACGGCGTGTGGCGGCCACCCTCGTCCTTGGACAGGATGTAGGCCTGCGCCTCGAACTCGGTGTGCGGGGTGACCGAGCCCGGCTTGATGATGACCTGGCCGCGCTCGACGTCCTCGCGCTTGATGCCACGGAGGAGCAGACCGACGTTCTCACCGGCCTGGCCCTCGTCGAGCAGCTTGCGGAACATCTCGATGCCGGTGACCGTGGTGGTGGTCTTCTCGGTCTTGATGCCGATGATGTCGACGGTCTCGTTGACCTTGAGGACACCACGCTCGATACGGCCGGTGACGACCGTACCGCGACCGGTGATGGTGAAGACGTCCTCGATCGGCATGAGGAACGGCTTGTCGACGTCGCGCTCCGGCTGCGGGATCGACTCGTCGACGGCCTTCATCAGGTTGAGGACGGAGTCCACCCACTCCTGCTCGCCCTCGAGGGCCTTGAGCGCGGAGACCTTGACGACCGGAACGTCGTCGCCGGGGAACTCGTACTCGGAGAGGAGCTCACGTACCTCGAGCTCGACGAGCTCCAGGATCTCCTCGTCGTCCACCATGTCGGCCTTGTTGAGGGCGACCACGATGTACGGAACGCCGACCTGGCGGGCCAGGAGCACGTGCTCCTTGGTCTGCGGCATCGGGCCGTCGGTGGCGGCGACCACGAGGATGGCGCCGTCCATCTGCGCCGCACCCGTGATCATGTTCTTGATGTAGTCCGCGTGACCCGGGCAGTCGACGTGGGCGTAGTGACGCGCCTCGGTCTGGTACTCGACGTGCGCGATGGAGATGGTGATACCGCGCTGACGCTCCTCGGGCGCCTTGTCGATGTTGTCGAACGGGGTGGCCTCGTTCAGGTCCGGGTACGCGTCGTGCAGCACCTTGGTAATGGCGGCCGTGAGGGTCGTCTTACCGTGGTCGATGTGACCGATGGTGCCGATGTTGACGTGCGGCTTAGTCCGCTCGAACTTCGCCTTCGCCACTGGGGTCCTCCTGTGGAGTGGTTCTGTACGCCTTACTTCATCGGCGCCAGGTGATCTTTGCTGTAAAGGCCCGGAACCCGGGGCAAACGCTCACGATTGCGGACGTTTGCCCCTGGAGGCTCCGGAGTCAAGCCTACGGCGTGTGAACGCGGTGCGTTACTCGCCCTTGGCCTTCGCGATGATCTCCTCGGCGACGTTCCGCGGAACCTCGGCGTAGGAGTCGAACTGCATCGAGTAGCTTGCGCGACCCGACGTCTTGCTGCGGAGGTCGCCGACGTAGCCGAACATCTCCGACAGGGGCACGAGGCCCTTCACGACGCGGGCACCAGCCCGCTCCTCCATGGCCTGGATCTGGCCACGGCGGGAGTTGATGTCGCCGATGACCTCGCCCATGTAGTCCTCGGGCGTGGTGACCTCGACGGCCATCATCGGCTCAAGGAGCACAGGGCTGGCCTTGCGCGCGGCCTCCTTGAAGGCCTGCGAACCAGCGATCTTGAAGGCGAGCTCGGAGGAGTCGACCTCGTGGTAGGCACCGTCGTGGAGGATGACACGGACACCGGTCATCTCGTAGCCGGCGAGGATGCCGAACTGCATGGCCTCCTGCGCACCGGCGTCCACCGAAGGGATGTACTCCTTCGGGATACGGCCACCGGTCACCTTGTTCACGAACTCGTACGAGGTGTCGCCACCCTCGAGCGGCTCGATGCCGATCTGCACCTTCGCGAACTGACCGGTACCACCGGTCTGCTTCTTGTGGGTGTAGTCGACGCGCTCGACGGCCTTGCGGATCGTCTCGCGGTACGCCACCTGCGGCTTGCCGACGTTGGCCTCGACCTTGAACTCACGGCGCATACGGTCGACCAGCACCTCGAGGTGCAGCTCGCCCATACCACCGATGATGGTCTGGCCGGTCTCCTCGTCCGAGTGGACCTGGAAGGACGGGTCCTCCTCGGCCAGGCGCTGGATCGCGACGCCCAGCTTCTCCTGGTCGCCCTTCGACTTGGGCTCGATGGCGACCTGGATGACCGGCGCCGGGAAGTCCATGGACTCCAGGATGACCGGGTTCTTGTCGTCGGCCAGCGTCTCACCGGTGGTGGTCTGCTTCAGGCCCATGACGGCGACGATGTCGCCGGCGCCCACCGAGTCGATCTCCTCACGCTTGTTGGCGTGCATGCGGTAGATCTTGCCGATGCGCTCCTTCTTGCCCTTGACGGAGTTCAGCACCGAGGTGCCGGACTCCAGGCGGCCCGAGTAGACCCGGACGAAGGTGAGCTTGCCGAGGTGCGGGTCGCTCATGATCTTGAACGCCAGCGCGGACAGCGGCTCGTCGTCGGACGGCTTGCGGCGGATGACCTCCTCCGGGTTGTTGACCGCGTGGCCCTCGATGGCCTCGATGTCAACGGGGGAGGGCAGGTAGCGCACGACCGCGTCGAGCAGGGGCTGGACGCCCTTGTTCTTGAACGCGGTACCGCAGAACACCGGGGTCACGGTGGTGCCGGTGCCCTTGCCGGACGCGATGGTGATACGACGGATCGCGGCGTACAGCTGCTCCTCGGAAGGCTCCTGGCCCTCCAGGTACAGCTCCATGATCTCTTCGTCGTTCTCGGCCACGGCCTCGAGCAGCTTGCCGCGCCATTCCTCGGCAGCCTCGGTGTGGGTGTCCGGGATGTCGACGGTGTCGTACATCTCGCCCTTGGTGGCCTCGGCGGACCACACGAGCGCCTTCATGCGGACCAGGTCCACGACGCCCTTGAAGTCGGCCTCGGCACCGATCGGGAGCTGCATGACGATCGGCTGCGCGCCCAGGCGGTCCGTGATCATGTCCACGCAGCGGTGGAACTCGGCGCCCGTGCGGTCGAGCTTGTTGACGAAGCAGATACGCGGAACGCCGTAGCGGTCCGCCTGACGCCACACCGTCTCGGACTGGGGCTCCACGCCGGCGACGCCGTCGAACACCGTCACGGCACCGTCGAGCACGCGCAGGGAGCGCTCCACCTCGACGGTGAAGTCGACGTGACCCGGGGTGTCGATGATGTTGATGGTGTGGTCGACGTTCTCCAGCGGCCAGTGACAGGTGGTGGCAGCAGAGGTGATCGTGATGCCACGCTCCTGCTCCTGCTCCATCCAGTCCATGGTGGCAGCGCCGTCGTGGACCTCACCGATCTTGTAGGACACACCGGTGTAGAACAGGATCCGCTCGGTGGTGGTCGTCTTGCCCGCGTCGATGTGGGCCATGATGCCGATGTTGCGCACCTTGGCCAGGTCAAGTGAAGTGGTAGCCATAAGGCTTCAGTCTTCTCTCGGTCTCGATGTGGGTAGCGACTACCAGCGGTAGTGCGCGAAGGCCTTGTTGGACTCGGCCATCTTGTGGGTGTCCTCGCGCTTCTTCACGGCCGCACCGAGGCCGTTCGAGGCGTCGAGAAGCTCGTTGAGGAGACGCTCGGTCATGGTCTTCTCGCGACGGGCGCGGGAGTAACCGACCAGCCAGCGCAGCGCCAGGGTGTTGGCGCGGCCGGGCTTGACCTCGACCGGCACCTGGTAGGTGGCGCCACCGACACGGCGGGACTTGACCTCGAGGGTCGGCTTGATGTTCTCAAGAGCGCGCTTGAGCGTGATGACCGGGTCGTTGCCGGTCTTCTCGCGCAGGCCCTCCATGGCGCCGTAGACGATGCGCTCGGCGGTGGAGCGCTTGCCGTTCAGCAGCACCTTGTTGATCAGGGAGGTCACCAGAGGAGAACCGTAGACCGGGTCGATGATGACCGGGCGCTTCGGGGCGGGGCCCTTACGAGGCATTCTTACTTCTCCTTCTTGGCGCCGTAACGGCTGCGAGCCTGCTTGCGGTTCTTGACACCCTGGGTGTCGAGCGAACCGCGGATGATCTTGTAGCGAACACCCGGCAGGTCCTTCACACGGCCGCCGCGCACGAGCACGATGGAGTGCTCCTGCAGGTTGTGTCCCTCACCCGGAATGTAAGCGGTGACCTCGATGCCGCTGGTCAGACGCACACGCGCGACCTTGCGGAGGGCCGAGTTCGGCTTCTTCGGGGTGGTCGTGAACACACGCGTGCAGACGCCGCGACGCTGGGGCGAACCCTCGAGTGCGGGCGTCTTGTTCTTCTCGACCTTGTCCTGCCGGCCCTTCCGGACCAGCTGCTGGATCGTAGGCACTACTTCTCCGGTTTCTGTGTGCCGATGGGTACAGCTAACCTGGAACGTCGCCGACCCACGCGGTCGGGTGTGTCGAATCCGCCAGACTCCCGCCGCAAGGCGGGAAGGGCGCGAATTACGGTGGCCGCTCTCGGCCCGAGTGCGGTTTGCAGGCACGCACGAGGGCCAGGGCACACCCCAGGCACAAGGTCTGAGCGTACCTACCTCATTCGCTGTGGTCAAAACAAATGGGGTTCGGAGGCCCTGGGCTGCGGAGCATGTCAAGTCGCCGTACCCTATGTGATCTTCGATTCGGAGAACGGCGGCGGCCGGCGGGGCCTCCCGCACCGCCTCAGCCGGGCGGAGCGGCCCGCGCACGGGTCCGGTGGCACACGGACCCCTCCGAGGGCCGTGCCCGCGCCGCAGCGGCCTTCCGGCCGCCCCGAGCCGCCGCTCCCGCGCTCGTCCCCGTCGACGTTCACGGAGGAAGCGGGCGTACATCGCGTCCCGGCCCTGTGCCCGGCCGTCCCGATCCCTTCCCCGGCGGGCCCGCCGCTGGCCTTCGTGCCGGCCCTGACGGGGGCCGTGACGGGCCGCCCTGGCCCTGTGCGCCGTCCGTCCGAGGCTGCACCCGCACCGAGCTCCGGGACGGCGGCGGTCCCCCGAGGCGACCGGGCGTGGCCGGCCATCGGCGCGCTGCTCCCGGACAACGCCGAAGGGCGGCCACCCCGGAGGGTGACCGCCCTTCGGCGGACGTACGCCTTACTGGTTGTACGGACCGTAGTCGTAGTCCTCCAGCGGAACGGCCTGGCCGGAGCCCGTGCCGAACGGCGAGTAGTCGATGTCGTCGTAGCCGACGGCCGAGTACATCGCGGCCTTGGCCTCCTCGGTCGGCTCGACCCGGATGTTGCGGTAGCGGGACAGACCCGTACCGGCCGGGATGAGCTTACCGATGATGACGTTCTCCTTCAGGCCGATGAGGCTGTCGGACTTGGCGTTGATCGCCGCGTCCGTCAGGACTCGGGTCGTCTCCTGGAAGGAGGCGGCCGACAGCCAGGATTCCGTCGCCAGCGAGGCCTTGGTGATACCCATCAGCTGCGGACGACCGGACGCCGGGTGACCGCCCTCCTGGACCACACGACGGTTCTCCTGCTCGAAGCGGGAGCGCTCGACCAGCTCGCCGGGCAGCAGCTCGGCATCGCCGGACTCGATGATCGTCACGCGGCGCAGCATCTGCCGGATGATGATCTCGATGTGCTTGTCGTGGATCGACACACCCTGCGAGTTGTAGACCTTCTGGACCTCGCCGACCAGGTGGACCTGGACGGCACGCTGACCCAGGATGCGCAGCACGTCGTGCGGGTTGGTGGCACCCACGGTGAGCTGCTGGCCCACCTCGACGTGGTCGCCCTCGCGGACCAGGACCTTGGCACGCTTCGAGATCGGGTACGCCGTCTCGTCGCTGCCGTCGTCCGGGGTGACGACGATCTTCTTGGTCTTCTCGGTCTCCTCGATCCGCACGCGGCCGGAGGCCTCGGAGATCGGGGCGACACCCTTCGGGGTACGGGCCTCGAAGAGCTCGACGACACGGGGCAGACCCTGGGTGATGTCGTCACCGGCCACACCACCGGTGTGGAAGGTACGCATCGTCAGCTGGGTACCGGGCTCACCGATGGACTGGGCGGCGATGATGCCGACCGCCTCGCCGATGTCGACCAGCTTGCCGGTGGCCAGCGAACGGCCGTAGCACATCGCGCAGGTACCGACGGCGGACTCGCAGGTCAGGACCGAGCGGGTCTTGACCTCCTCGACGCCACGGCCGACGAGCTCCTCGATGAGGACGTCGCCCAGGTCGGTGCCGGCCGGGGCCAGCACCTGGCCGTCGACCACGATGTCCTCGGCGAGGCAGCGCGCGTACACGGACGTCTCGACGTCCTCCGCCTTGCGCAGCACGCCGTCGGCGCCGCGGTCGGCGATCCGCAGCTTGAGGCCACGGTCGGTGCCGCAGTCCTCCTCGCGGATGATGACGTCCTGCGAGACGTCGACCAGACGACGGGTGAGGTAACCCGAGTCGGCGGTACGCAGAGCGGTGTCCGCCAGACCCTTACGGGCACCGTGCGTGGAGATGAAGTACTCCAGCACGGACAGACCCTCACGGAACGAGGCCTTGATGGGCCGCGGGATCGTCTCGTTCTTCGCGTTCGACACCAGACCACGCATACCGGCGATCTGCCGCATCTGCATCATGTTTCCTCGGGCACCCGAGTCAACCATCATGAAGATGGGGTTGGTCTTGGGGAAGTTCTCGTTCATCGCCTCGGCGACCTCGTTGGTCGCCTTGGTCCAGATCGCGATGAGCTCCTGAGTGCGCTCTTCCTTGGTGATCAGACCGCGCTCGTACTGCTTCTGGACCTTCTCGTCCTGCGCCTCGTAGCCCTTGACGATCTCCTTCTTCGCCTCGGGAACGACGACGTCGGAGATGGCCACGGTGACACCGGAACGGGTCGCCCAGTAGAAGCCGGCCGCCTTCAGGTTGTCGAGCGTCGCCGCCACGATGACCTTGGGGTAGCGCTCGGCCAGGTCGTTGACGATCTCGGAGAGCTGCTTCTTGCCCACCGAGTAGTCGACGAACGGGTAGTCCTCGGGCAGCAGCTCGTTGAAGAGCGCGCGGCCCAGGGTGGTGCGCAGGCGGAACGAGTCACCCTGCTGCCACTCGGGCTCGCCCTCCTCGCGCGCCGGCGGGGTCCAGCCGCGCGGCGGGATGGTGCCCACCGGGAAGCGGATGTCGATCGGCGACTGCAGCGCGAGCTCGCCGGCGTCGAACGCCATGATCGCCTCGGCCGTGGAGCCGAACGCGCGGCCCTCGCCCTTGGTGTCACGCAGCTCGCCGTCGGTGGTGAGGAAGAACAGACCGAGGACCATGTCCTGGGTCGGCATCGTCACCGGACGGCCGTCGGCGGGCTTGAGGATGTTGTTCGAGGACAGCATCAGGATGCGGGCCTCGGCCTGCGCCTCCGCGGACAGCGGCAGGTGCACGGCCATCTGGTCACCGTCGAAGTCCGCGTTGAACGCGGTGCAGACGAGCGGGTGGATCTGGATGGCCTTGCCCTCGACCAGCTGCGGCTCGAAGGCCTGGATGCCGAGGCGGTGCAGGGTGGGAGCACGGTTCAGCAGAACCGGGTGCTCGGCGATGACCTCTTCGAGGACGTCGTACACGACGGTACGGCCGCGCTCCACCATGCGCTTGGCGCTCTTGATGTTCTGCGCGTGGTTCAGGTCGACCAGACGCTTCATCACGAACGGCTTGAACAGCTCCAGGGCCATCGCCTTGGGCAGACCGCACTGGTGCAGCTTCAGCTGCGGGCCGACGACGATGACGGAACGCGCCGAGTAGTCGACACGCTTGCCGAGCAGGTTCTGACGGAATCGACCCTGCTTGCCCTTCAGCATGTCGCTGAGGGACTTCAGCGGGCGGTTACCGGGGCCGGTCACCGGACGGCCGCGACGACCGTTGTCGAAGAGGGCGTCAACAGCCTCCTGAAGCATGCGCTTCTCGTTGTTGACGATGATCTCCGGGGCACCGAGGTCCAGGAGCCGCTTCAGACGGTTGTTGCGGTTGATGACACGGCGGTACAGGTCGTTCAGGTCGGAGGTCGCGAAGCGGCCACCGTCCAGCTGCACCATCGGACGCAGGTCCGGCGGGATGACCGGGACGCAGTCCAGGACCATGCCCTTGGGGCTGTTGGAGGTCTGCAGGAACGCGGAGACGACCTTCAGCCGCTTCAGGGCACGGGTCTTCTTCTGGCCCTTGCCGGTGCGGATGATCTCGCGGAGACGCTCGGCCTCCTCCTCGAGGTCGAAGGACTCCAGGCGCTTCTGCAGCGCCGCGGCACCCATCGAGCCGTCGAAGTACGTGCCGAAGCGGTCACGCAGCTCGCGGTAGAGCAGCTCGTCGCCCTCCAGGTCCTGGACCTTGAGGTTCTTGAACCGGCTCCACACCTCGTCGAGGCGGTCGATCTCGCGCTGCGCGCGGTCGCGCAGCTGCTTCATCTCGCGCTCGGCACCCTCGCGCACCTTGCGGCGCACGTCGGCCTTGGCGCCCTCGGCCTCCAGCTCGGCCAGGTCGGACTCGAGCTTCTTGGCGCGGGCCTCCAGGTCGGCGTCCCGGCGGTTCTCGATCTGCTGCCGCTCGACCGAGACGTGCGCCTCCAGGGAGGGCAGGTCGCGGGTACGACGCTCCTCGTCCACGTACGTGATCATGTACGCGGCGAAGTAGATGACCTTCTCCAGGTCCTTCGGCGCCAGGTCCAGCAGGTAGCCGAGACGCGACGGCACACCCTTGAAGTACCAGATGTGGGTGACGGGCGCGGCCAGCTCGATGTGGCCCATCCGCTCACGGCGCACCTTGGCGCGCGTGACCTCGACGCCACAGCGCTCGCAGATGATGCCCTTGAAGCGGACGCGCTTGTACTTGCCGCAGTAGCACTCCCAGTCCCGGGTCGGACCGAAGATCTTCTCGCAGAAGAGTCCGTCCTTTTCGGGCTTCAGGGTGCGGTAGTTGATGGTCTCGGGCTTCTTGACCTCGCCGTGGCTCCACTGACGGATGTCGTCAGCGGTGGCCAGGCCGATCCGGAGCTCGTCGAAGAAGTTGACGTCGAGCACTATGCGTCAATCCCTCTCAGGGTCGAAAGTCTGTGGTCTGAAACGGGGGCCTGGGGGTCGGCGGGGCCCTGTGGGTGAGGGCCCCGCCGGACTCCCGTCAGACCTCTTCGACGCTGCTCGGCTCGCGCCGGGACAGGTCGATACCGAGCTCCTCCGCAGCGCGGAAGACGTCCTCGTCGGTGTCGCGCATCTCGATGGACATGCCGTCCGAGGACAGCACCTCCACGTTGAGGCACAGGGACTGCATTTCCTTGATGAGCACCTTGAAGGACTCGGGAATGCCGGGCTCAGGGATGTTCTCGCCCTTGACGATGGCCTCGTAGACCTTCACGCGGCCGGTGACGTCGTCGGACTTGATGGTCAGCAGCTCCTGGAGGGCGTACGCGGCGCCGTAGGCCTCGAGGGCCCACACCTCCATCTCACCGAACCGCTGGCCACCGAACTGGGCCTTACCACCCAGCGGCTGCTGGGTGATCATCGAGTACGGACCGGTCGAACGGGCGTGCAGCTTGTCGTCGACCAGGTGGTGCAGCTTGAGGATGTACATGTAGCCGACCGAGATCGGGTCCGGGAACGGCTCACCGCTACGGCCGTCGAACAGCCGCGCCTTACCGGTCGGGAGCACCATGCGCTCGCCGTCGCGGTTCGGGATGGTGTGCTGCAGCAGACCCGCCAGCTCGTCCTCGCGCGCACCGTCGAACACCGGGGTGGCGACGTTGGTGCCGGGGGCGACCTGGTCGGCGCCGATGACCTGCAGACGCTGGGCCCACTCGTCCGCCAGGCCGGAGACGTCCCAGCCGCGGCTGGCGAGCCAGCCGAGGTGGATCTCCAGCACCTGTCCCGGGTTCATTCGGGACGGCACACCCAGCGGGTTGAGGATGATGTCGACCGGGGTGCCGTCCTCCAGGAACGGCATGTCCTCGATCGGCAGGATCTTCGAGATGACACCCTTGTTGCCGTGACGGCCGGCGAGCTTGTCACCGTCGGTGATCTTGCGCTTCTGCGCGACGTAGACGCGGACCAGCTGGTTCACGCCCGGCGGCAGCTCGTCGCCCTCCTCGCGGTCGAAGACGCGCACGCCGATGACCTTGCCGGTCTCGCCGTGCGGCACCTTCAGCGAGGTGTCACGGACCTCACGGGCCTTCTCACCGAAGATCGCGCGCAGCAGGCGCTCCTCGGGCGTCAGCTCGGTCTCACCCTTCGGGGTGACCTTGCCGACGAGGATGTCACCGGCGATGACCTCGGCACCGATACGGATGATGCCGCGCTCGTCGAGGTCGGCGAGGACCTCCTCGGAGACGTTCGGGATGTCCCGGGTGATCTCCTCGGGGCCGAGCTTGGTGTCACGGGCGTCGACCTCGTGCTCCTCGATGTGGATCGAGGAGAGGACGTCGTCCTGCACGAGGCGCTGCGACAGGATGATCGCGTCCTCGTAGTTGTGACCCTCCCACGGCATGAACGCCACGAGCAGGTTCTTGCCGAGGGCCATCTCGCCGTTCTGGGTGGCCGGGCCGTCGGCGAGGACCTGGCCCTCGATGACGCGGTCGCCCTCGTTGACGATGACCTTCTGGTTGACCGAGGTGCCCTGGTTGGAGCGGGCGAACTTGGCCAGGCGGTACGTGATGTACGTGCCGTCGTCGTTGGCGGTGGTGATGTAGTCCGCGGAGACCTCCTGGACCACACCGGCCTTCTCGGCCTTGACGACGTCGCCGGCGTCGACGGCGGAGCGGTACTCCATGCCGGTACCGACGAGCGGGGCCTCCGACTTAATCAGCGGAACGGCCTGGCGCATCATGTTCGCGCCCATGAGGGCACGGTTGGCGTCGTCGTGCTCGAGGAAGGGGATCATGGCGGTCGCGACCGACACCATCTGGCGCGGCGAGACGTCCATGTAGTCCACGTCCTCGGGGCCGACGTAGTCGACCTCGCCGCCACGACGGCGGACGAGCACGCGGCTCTCCTCGAACCGGAGGTCGTTCGTCAGCGGCGCGTTGGCCTGCGCGATGACGAAGCGGTCCTCCTCGTCGGCGGTCAGGTAGTCGACCTCGTCGGTGACCTGGCCGTCGATGACCTTGCGGTACGGGGTCTCGACGAAACCGAACGCGTTGACCCGGCCGTAGGAGGCGAGCGAGCCGATCAGACCGATGTTCGGGCCTTCAGGGGTCTCGATCGGGCACATGCGGCCGTAGTGCGACGGGTGCACGTCACGGACCTCGAAGCCGGCCCGCTCACGGGAGAGACCACCCGGGCCAAGAGCCGACAGACGGCGCTTGTGGGTGAGACCCGACAGCGGGTTGTTCTGGTCCATGAACTGCGACAGCTGGCTGGTGCCGAAGAACTCCTTGATGGAGGCGACGACCGGCCGGATGTTGATCAGGGTCTGCGGCGTGATCGCCTCGACGTCCTGGGTGGTCATCCGCTCGCGGACGACACGCTCCATACGCGCCAGACCCGTGCGGACCTGGTTCTGGATCAGCTCGCCGACGCTGCGCAGGCGCCGGTTGCCGAAGTGGTCGATGTCGTCGGTCTCGACGACGACCGTCTCGCCGTTGTCACCGCTGGTCTCGGTCTCGCCGGCGTGCAGCTTCACCAGGTACTTGATCGTCGCGATGATGTCCTCGACGGTCAGGATGCCCGCGTCCAGCGGGGTGTCCGTACCCAGCTTCTTGTTGACCTTGTAGCGGCCGACCTTGGCCAGGTCGTAGCGCTTCGGGTTGAAGTAGAGGTTCTCCAGCAGCGTCTGCGCGGCCTCACGCGTGGGGGGCTCGCCCGGACGCAGCTTGCGGTAGATGTCGAGCAGCGCGTCGTCCTGGCCCTGGGTGTGGTCCTTCTCCAGGGTGGCGCGCATCGACTCGTACTCGCCGAACTCCTCAAGGATCTGCTCGGTCGTCCAGCCGAGCGCCTTCAGCAGCACGGTGACCGACTGCTTGCGCTTGCGGTCGATACGGACACCGACCATGTCGCGCTTGTCGATCTCCATCTCCAGCCAGGCACCCCGGGACGGGATGATCTTGGCGGAGAAAATGTCCTTGTCGGACGTCTTGTCGATGGAGGAGTCGAAGTAGACACCGGGGGAACGGACCAGCTGCGACACCACGACACGCTCGGTGCCGTTGATGACGAAAGTGCCCTTGTTCGTCATGAGCGGGAAGTCGCCCATGAAGACGGTCTGGGACTTGATCTCACCGGTCTCGTTGTTGGTGAACTCGGCGGTGACGAAGAGCGGGGCGGCGTACGTGAAGTCGCGCTCCTTGCACTCGTCGATCGAGTTCTTCGGCGGCTCGAAGCGGTGGTCCCGGAACGTCAGCGACATCGACCCGGAGAAGTCCTCGATCGGGGAGATCTCCTCGAAGATCTCCTCCAGACCGGACTTGGTGGGGACGTCCTGACCGTTCTCAAGGGCCTCCTCGACCCGAGTCTGCCAGGCGGTGTTGCCGAGCAGCCAGTCAAAGCTCTCGGTCTGCAGCGCGAGCAGGTTCGGAACCTCGAGGGGCTCCTTGATCTTTGCAAAGGAGATGCGCAGCGGGGCGGTGCTGGCGCCGTTGTTCGTATTCGCGGTCGAGGCAGTGCGCGAGGCGGCCAAGAGGGGGTCCTTCCGAGGGCTCGGACTCACTACGCGCGTACCGGTCCCTCTCCCGTACACAGGGACGGAAGCCCCAGGTCAGGGGGGCTCGGTCGACTGTGCTCAAGTGAGGGCAGACCCCTGGTGACGGGCAGGGGACAGCTAACAGGCAGCGCAAAGGGTCAGTGTAGCCACTTGGCACACTGATGTCCAGTGCGGGTTTTCGAAGACCCTCGTTGTCCTCAACGCCCTTGTCAACGCCCTCGGCATCCTGCCCTCAACGCACGGTGATACTGCCCTCTTCGTCGTGGATCCATGCCTCGGATTCGGATCCTTGTGACGACGCGTCCTGAGAATTGCGCGCTGCGTGCGGTTCGTCAAGGGTTCCTTGCCGGAACCGGGTCATCCGGAGACACGACGAAGATCACCTTACCCCCCACGAACACAGGTGCAAGGCAGCCCTCGCCGGGCCCCGGGGAACGCCGAAGGGCGACCACCCGGATGGATGATCGCCCTTCGGTGCGTTCGCGTTACAGCCCTAGCGGGCCGTTTCCACGGTCGCGAAGGTCTTACTTGACCTCGACGGACGCGCCGGCGCCCTTGAGGGCCTCGGCGGCCTTGTCCGCGGCCTCCTTGTTGACCTTCTCCAGGACCGGCTTCGGGGTGCCGTCCACGAGGTCCTTGGCCTCCTTCAGACCCAGGGAGGTCAGCTCACGCACGACCTTGATGACCTGGATCTTCTTGTCGCCGGCACCGGTGAGGATGACGTCGAACTCGTCCTTCTCCTCCTCGGTCTCGGCAGCGGCGCCACCAGCGGCACCACCGGCGACGACGACCGGCGCGGCAGCGGCGGCGGTGACGTCGAACTTCTCCTCGAAGGCCTTCACGAACTCGGAGAGCTCGATGAGGGTCATCTCCTCGAACTGGGCGAGCAGGTCTTCCTGGCTGAGCTTCGCCATGATGGCGGTCCTTCCACTCAAATCGGCAGGTGCCGGATGTACTGGGTAAGGCGGGCGTACGTCGGCCCGCTGCGACCCGCGCCGACGGTGCGGGTCAGAAAGCGAGCCGAATTACTCGGCACCGCCCTGCTCGGCCTGCTTGGCGCGCAGCGCGTCCACGGTGCGGACGAGCTTCGACGGCAGCGCCTGGAAGACGGAGGCAGCCTGGGACTGCTTCGCCTTGAAGGCACCGGCCAGCTTGCTGAGCAGAACCTCGCGGGACTCGAGGTCCGCAAGCTTCTTGATCTCGTCGGCGGAGAGGGCCTTGCCCTCCAGGACACCGCCCTTGATGACGAGATTGGGGTTGTCCTTGGCGAAGTCACGCAGACCCTTCGCCGACTCCACCGGGTCACCGGTGACGAAGGCGACGGCCGTCGGGCCAGCGAAGAGCTGGTCCTCCAGCGTGATCCCGGCCTCCTTGGCCGCAATCTTGGTCAGCGTGTTCTTCACCACGGCGTACTGGGCGTTCTCACCGAGCGACCGGCGCAGCGTCTTGAGCTGCGCCACGGTGAGACCGCGGTACTCGGTCAGCACGGCGGCGTTGGAGCTGCGGAACTTGTCCGTCAGCTCCGCAACCGCGGCAGCCTTGTCGGGCCTCGCCATAGAGCCTCGGCCTCCTTCCGGGTGATTCGGACCGCGCGGACCCGAAGGAGGACTGGGTAAAACGAAACGCCCCGGCGCAGGCGCTCGGGGCGGACTCGACCGGCCGCACACGCGCTCGGCGCGCGCACTCCGGGAGTTCTTCCACAGTCACCTGCGCGGGTCGCCCACTTTTCAGCGGATCCTTCGGCCACCGCACCCTCGTTCGAGCGCACGGCAACGACCAGCGGTCTTTGGCTTCTCGAAGAGACTACGGGACGCAGGCTCGATCGAGCAAATCGACCGTTTGGACCCGGTCCGACTGGGGCAACGGGGGTCTGCCGATCGGGGCAGCACGGGTCTGCCGACTCGGGCGACGCAGGCCTACCGGCCGGGGCAGCACAAGTCTTCCGGCCTGGGCAGCAGGGGCCTGCCGGTCTGGGCTACGGGGGCCTGCCGGCCGGGGCAACGCTGGTCTGCCGGCCGGGACGACGCGAGTCTTCCGGCCTAGGCAGCGGGGACCTGCCGGTCTGGGCTACGGGAGCCTGTCGGGCCGAGGCAACGCAGGTCTACCGATCGAGGCAGCGCGGGCCTGCCGATCGAGGCAGCGCGGGTCTGCCGACCGGGGCGACGGGGGCCTGTCGATCGGGGCGACGGGAGCCTGCCAGCCGGGGCAACGCAGGTCTGCCGACCCGGGCAACGCAGGCCTGCCGAACCGGGCGACGGGCCCCTGTCGGGCCGAGGCAACGCAGGCCTGCCGATCGAGGCAGCGCGGGTCGCCGATCGAGGCAGCGCGGGCCTGCCGACCGGGGCGACGGGGGTCTGCCGGTCTGGGCGACGGGAGCTGTCAACCGAGGCGACGCAGGCCTACCGACCGGGGCAACGCAGGCCTACCGGCCGGGACGACGCAAGTCTTCCAGCCAAGGCAGCGGGGACCTGCCCGTCTGGGCGACGGGAACTTGTCGACCGTGGCAACGCGCGCCTTCCGACTGGAGCGACGGAGACCTGCCGACCGGAGCAGCGCAGCCTCCCGGCCTAGGCAGCGGGAGCCTGCCGATCGGGGGCAACGCAGGTCTACCGGCCCGGGCGACGGGAGCCTGCCGGCCGAGGCAACGCAGGCCTACCGGCCGGGACGACGCAAGCCCTCCGAGCGGGCAGCATCGGCTTCCGACCAAGGCAGCGGAGCCCGCCCACCGGGGCGACGCCGGCCCGCCGACCTGGGAGACGTCGGCCCGCCCACCGGGGCAACGCAGGCCCGCCGACTGGGAGACGTCGGCCCGCCCATCGGAGCGACGCGGGCCCGCCGACCGGGGTAAGGGCTGCTTGCCGCCGGTCCTGGCCCCAGACGGACAGCCGGGCCCCCTCGGGGGCGCTGAGCGCTTCCGAGGGGGCCTGGAGAGCCGTCGGTCAGGGTGACCGCTGCGGACGGATCAGGAGGTGGTGCCGGTGCCGCCCGCCAGTCCGCCGGACTTCATCATGTCCCCGAAGTCCTTGGTGTCGCTCGCCGGGGGCGCCTCGGCGGTGACCTTCACTCCGTAGTCGCTGTAGAGCGTCGTGTTGGTCATGGCGCCGTTGGCCGTGTCGGCCTTCTCGGTCTTCTTGACCAGCAGGTCCTGGTCGTTGATCCAGACGTCGACGGTCTCGGTGGTGACGCCGGCCTGGGTGAGCTGCTTCTTCAGGGCGGACATCTGGTCGGCGCTGAGGTCGCTGGACTTCTCGGCGAGGTCGGCGATGTCGACCTTGCCCGAGTAGTGCGTGGTGTGGGCGCCGGAGACCGTCTCCTCGCCGACCTTCTTGACGTCGCCGGAGGCCAGCAGCAGCTTCACGGACTGGTTCGGCGTGGAGTTCTGGAGCTGGTCCTTCATGTACGACCCGGAGGCGCCGCCGAGCTTGGCGAGGTCGTCGTAGGAGTACTTGATCCAGTGCTTGCCGCCGCCCGCCTGCTGGGCGTACGCGTCGCTCATGTGCGCGTAGTAGGCGTCCGGCAGATACCGGGCCTCCATGGAGGAGGTGCCGGCCTGCTTCATCAGCTCGGCCATCTTGCCGCCGGTGTACGTGATGGTGAGGTTGCCCTTGAGGCCGTCGCCCCAAGTAAGGGCGCCGTTCGCGGTCATCGCCATCACTTCGCCGACGGAGGTCGTGGAGCGCACCTTGGCCGAGTCGGCCTTGTCGGTGGACTTCTCGGCGGAGCGCAGGGCGGCTATGGGGCTCACGTGGGTCATGGTCTTGCCGGCCGCCTTGTCACCGCCCTTGTCCGAGTCGGAGGAGCCGCAGGCGGCCACTCCGGTCAGCGCGGCCACCACCGCGATGGAAAGGGCCGTGCGACGCGCGGTCGTGCTGTTCATCTGCTCCCACCCCAATTGCGTGTCCTGTGCCTGCACCGTAACCCAGGCCACTGACAGTCGTACGAAAGGTCGTACAAAGAAAGGACGGGCCCGGAACCTCGGAGGTTCCAGGGCCCGCCCTGTTCTTTACGCGTCGCTGACGCGGCTACCGGCAGAGCCTCAGGCTCAGACGGCGGCCGGGTCCTCCTCGACCAGGAGGTTGCGAGTGCGGTTCGGGTCGACCGGAATGCCGGGGCCCATCGTGGTGGTGATGGCGGCCTTCTTGATGTAGCGACCCTTGGCGGCGGACGGCTTCAGACGGAGGATCTCCTCCAGCGCGGCGCCGTAGTTCTCCACCAGCTTGGCGTCGTCGAAGGACGACTTGCCGATGATGAAGTGCAGGTTCGAGTGCTTGTCGACGCGGAACTCGATCTTGCCGCCCTTGATGTCGGTGACGGCCTTGGCGACGTCGGGGGTGACGGTGCCGGTCTTCGGGTTCGGCATCAGACCACGCGGGCCGAGGACGCGGCCGAGGCGGCCGACCTTGCCCATGAGGTCCGGGGTCGCGACGACGGCGTCGAAGTCCAGACGGCCCTTCGAGACCTCGTCGATCAGCTCGTCGGCGCCGACGATGTCGGCGCCCGCGGCACGCGCGGCCTCGGCACGGTCGCCGGTCGCGAAGACCAGGACCCGGGCGGTCTTACCGGTGCCGTGCGGAAGGTTCACGGTGCCACGGACCATCTGGTCGGCCTTGCGCGGGTCGACACCCAGACGGAAGGCGACCTCGACGGTGGCGTCGAACTTGGTCGTGGAGGTCTCCTTGGCGAGACGGACGGCTTCGAGCGGGGCGTAGAGCTTCTCCCGGTCGATCTTGGCGTCCGCAGCGCGGAGAGCCTTGCTGCGCTTGCTCACAACTTGCTCCTGTGTGTTCTGAAAGGAGTCGTGGTCCTTGGGCCGAGCAGGCCCTGCCACGTGCGGCTACGTTTCGCGGGCAGCCGCATGACTACGAGTGGGTTGAGGTCAGCCCTCGACCGTGACGCCCATGGAGCGCGCGGTACCGGCGATGATCTTCGCCGCGGCGTCCAGGTCGTTGGCGTTGAGGTCGGGCATCTTGGTCTGGGCGATCTCGCGGACCTGCGCCTCGGTGATCTTGGCGACCTTGGTCTTGTGCGGCTCGCCGGAGCCCTTCTCGACACCCGCGGCCTTGAGGATCATCTTCGCGGCCGGCGGCGTCTTGGTGATGAAGGTGAAGGAGCGGTCCTCGTAGACCGTGATCTCCACCGGGATGACCCAACCGCGCTGCGACTCGGTCGCGGCGTTGTAGGCCTTGCAGAACTCCATGATGTTGACGCCGTGCTGACCCAGCGCCGGGCCGACCGGCGGAGCCGGGTTGGCGGCGCCGGCCTGGATCTGGAGCTTGATGAGCCCCGTGACCTTCTTCTTCTTGGGAGGCATGCTCTCTCCGGGTCCTTACTGAGAGGTTGACTGCCATCCGTGCCTAGGACCTGCACCCATGGGGGCAAGATCACACAGATGGCATACCGCACCACGATAGCCGCTCTTACCACGAGAGAGGAAATCGCCCTGGTCAGGCGGGGTTCGCGGGGTCGGTGGGGTCTTCGGTCCGTCGGTCGCGCCGCACGTGTGCGGCCGCGGCCAACAGGGTGATCACGGTCGCGCCGCCCGGTACGGCGAGCAGCGCGGCCACGGTCCCGCGTCCGGTGTCCTCGGCGAGCACGACCCGCTCCGGCTCGCCCGGCGCGTGCCGTACCTCCACGGTGTCACCGTCGGCGTGTCCACGCGCGCGCGTGCCGAGCGGGAGACCGGCGGTGACCTCCTCGCCCGCCAACGGGAAGGTGACGCCGCACCGGCCCAGGACGCAGGTCCCCGCGTGGAAGGTGGCCTCGGCCGGCTCCGCGCCCCGCAGCCCGGTCCGCAGCCAGGCCGCCGGGAGGAAGACGGCGTACACCGCCGCGAGCAGCGCCAGGGCGGCCACGGCGCCGAGTGCGGCGGGCCGGACACGGCGAGAGCGCCCCGGCGCGGTGCTGACCGGCGGGGCGCTCTCGGGGGACGGCTTCAGTTCTTCTGGATCTGGTCGAAGGACAGCTCGACCGGCGTCTCGCGGCCGAAGATCTCGACCAGACCCTTGACCTTCTTCGAGTCGGGGTTGATCTCGTTGATCGTCGCCTGGAGCGTGGCGAACGGGCCGTCGGTGACGGTGACCGAGTCGCCGACCTCGAAGTCCAGGACCTGGACCTCGACCTTGCGCTGCGGGGCGGGCTTGCCCTCGGCCTCGGCGGCCTCGCGGGCGGCCTTCTCCTCGGCCTCCGGGGCGAGCATCTTGACGATCTCGTCCAGGGTCAGCGGGTACGGGTCGTAGGCGTTGCCGACGAAGCCGGTGACGCCCGGGGTGTTGCGGACGACGCCCCAGGACTCGTTGGTGAGGTCCATGCGGACCAGCACGTAACCCGGCAGCTTGTTCTGCTTGATCGTCTTGCGGTCGCCGTTCTTGATCTGGACGACCTCTTCCTGCGGCACCTCGGCCTGGAAGATGTAGTCCTCGACGTTCAGCGAGACGGCGCGCTGCTCCAGGTTGGTCTTCACGCGGTTCTCGTAGCCGGCGTAGGTGTGGATGACGTACCACTCGCCGGGCAGGGTGCGCAGTTCCTCGCGGAGGGCCTGGATCGGGTCCACCGGGGCGGCCGGCTCCTCGGCGGCCTCCTCGACGGCGGTGTCCTCGTCGGCCCCGGCGTCCTCGCCGGCCTCTTCGTCCTCGTCCTCGCCCTCGGCGTGCAGGGCGGCCTCCTCGGCCGGCTCCCCCGCCTCGGCCTCGGCAGCCTCGAACTCGTCCTGCTCGTCCGCGCCCTCGACGATGTCGAGCTCGTCGTCCGCCGTCTCGGCAGCCAGCCCGCGGGGCTCGGTGGCGTCGTCGTTCAGGTTCGGGTCAGACACGATGGCTGCTTCTTCCTGGATACATAGGGGTGGAACATGCGAAAACGGGCGCCGGTGCCACGGCGCCCTTCGCTCTTGGCTCAGCCGAAGACGTACTTGGCCGCGTGGTCGAGCCCATAGTCAATCACGGTCACCAGGGCGATCATGATGGCGACGAAGAAGATCACCACGGTGGTGTACGACGTCAGCTGGTTGCGTGTGGGCCAGACGACCTTGCGGAGTTCCGCGATGACCTGGCGGTAGAAGGTGGCGAGACGCTTCAGCGGGCCCTTCTTGGCGCGCTTGCCGCCCTTGCGGACCTTCTTCTGGGACTCGGGCACCTCGTCCTGGGCGTCAGGCGTGTCGATGGAGCCCACGGCGTCCGTCATTATCCTCACCTGATCCCGGGTCGTGGCCGTGCCGCGCCCGGTTCCTGAGCCGCACGGCGGTGCAATGCTGTACGTACATGCGCACACATCCTGGCGGTGTGTGTAGCAGGGCCGGAGGGACTTGAACCCCCAACCGCCGGTTTTGGAGACCGGTGCTCTACCAATTGAGCTACGACCCTTTGTGTGTCCCCAACGTACCGCATCCGACCGGGTGCTCGGTGTGCACCGGTTGCGCGGCGGCCGCTGGAGGCCAACGAGGTGAGAGTGTACGTGGTCCGCGGCCCGGCGTCGAACAGAAAGTGCCCGTGGGGAGCGCCGTGACCAAAGATCGTCCTGGCCGGGGGCCGGATTCGGATCCGTGTTCACGCCTCGACCCTTCCTGTTCAGTCTGTGAAACCCGTGTGCCGGGGGCTTTTCGTGTCTGGAACGATGGGCCGCATGAGCGCTGCAACCCCACCCACCGAGCGCCGGGTCTCCGCCCGAGTCGGCGCGATCTCCGAGTCCGCCACCCTCGCCGTGGACGCCAAGGCCAAGGCCCTGAAGGCCGCCGGGCGTCCGGTGATCGGCTTCGGCGCCGGTGAGCCCGACTTCCCGACCCCGGACTACATCGTCGAGGCGGCCGTCGAGGCCTGCAAGAACCCGAAGTACCACCGCTACACCCCGGCCGGCGGCCTGCCCGAGCTGAAGGCCGCGATCGCCGCGAAGACGCTGCGCGACTCCGGCTGGGAGCCCGACGTCTCGCAGATCCTCGTCACCAACGGCGGCAAGCAGGCCATCTACGAGGCGTTCGCCGCGATCCTCGACCCGGGCGACGAGGTCATCGTCCCGGCGCCGTACTGGACGACGTACCCGGAGTCGATCCGCCTGGCCGGCGGTGTCCCGGTCGAGGTCGTCGCCGACGAGACGACCGGCTACCGGGTCTCGGTCGAGCAGCTGGAGGCCGCGCGCACGGAGAAGACGAAGGTCGTGCTCTTCGTCTCCCCGTCCAACCCTACCGGCGCGGTGTACTCCGAGTCCGAGACCGAGGCGATCGGACGCTGGGCCCTGGAGCACGGCCTGTGGGTGCTCACCGACGAGATCTACGAGCACCTGGTCTACGGCGACGCGGCCGCCGTGTCCCTGCCGGGGCTCTTCCCCGAGCTGCGCGACAAGTGCGTCGTCGTCAACGGGGTGGCGAAGACGTACGCCATGACCGGCTGGCGCGTGGGCTGGGTCATCGGCCCGAAGGACGTCGTCAAGGCCGCGACCAACCTGCAGTCGCACGCCACCTCGAACGTCTCCAACGTCGCCCAGGTGGCCGCCCTGGCCGCCGTCTCCGGTGACCTGGAGGCCGTGGCGACGATGCGCGAGGCCTTCGACCGGCGCCGCAGGACGATCGTGCGGATGCTCAACGACATCGACGGCGTGGTCTGCCCGGAGCCCGAGGGCGCGTTCTACGCCTACCCGTCGGTCAAGGCGCTGCTCGGCAAGGAGATCCGCGGCAAGCGCCCGAAGGACACCGTCGAGCTGGCCGCGCTGATCCTGGAGGAGGCCGAGGTCGCGGTCGTCCCGGGCGAGGCCTTCGGCACGCCGGGCTACCTGCGGCTGTCGTACGCGCTCGGCGACGAGGACCTCGTCGAGGGCGTGAGCCGGATGCAGAAGCTGCTGGCGGAGGCACGGGACTAGTTCCCGGCCGCTACGCGCGCGTGCGGGCCGTCTCCCTATAGGGGAGGCGGCCCGCTTCTGTGTGCGAGCAAGACCACGTACGGGGAAACGGCTACCGGGACGGCAGGGACGTACGGCAGGATCTGGGAATGGAGCGTGTACGTGATCTGTCCGAGCTGCCGAAAGCCCATCTGCACCTGCACTTCACCGGCTCGATGCGGCCGGGAACGGTCCTGGAACTGGCCGACAAGTACGGCGTCCGCCTGCCCGACGCGCTGACGGACGCTCTCACCAGCGGGGAACCACCGAAGCTGCGCGCCACGGACGAGCGGGGCTGGTTCCGCTTCCAGCGGCTGTACGACGCGGCGCGCTCCTGTCTGCGCGAGCCGGAGGACATCCAGCGCCTGGTCCGGGAGGCCGCCGAGGAGGACCTGCGGGACGGCTCGGGCTGGCTGGAGATCCAGGTGGACCCGACGTCGTACGCGCCCCGGCTGGGCGGTCTGATCCCGGCTCTGGAAGTCATCCTGGACGCGGTGGACACGACGTCCCGGGAGACCGGGCTCGGCATGCGGGTGCTGGTGGCCGCGAACCGGATGAAGCACCCGCTGGACGCGCGCACGCTGGCCCGGCTGGCGGTGCGGTACGCGGACCGGGGCGTGGTCGGCTTCGGGCTCTCTAACGACGAGCGGCGGGGCATGGCGCGGGACTTCGACCGGGCCTTCCACATCGCGCGGGAGGGCGGTCTGCTGTCGGCGCCGCACGGCGGCGAGCTGACCGGTCCCGCGTCGGTGCGGGACTGCCTCGACGATCTGCACGCCGCGCGGATCGGGCACGGGGTGCGGGCGGCGGAGGACCCGCGGCTGCTGAAGCGGCTGGCCGACCGGGGCGTGACCTGCGAGGTGTGCCCGGCCTCGAACGTGGCGCTCGGCGTGTACGAGAAGCCGGACGACGTCCCGTTGCGCACGCTCTTCGAGGCCGGCGTCCCGATGGCGCTGGGCGCCGACGACCCGCTTCTGTTCGGCTCCCGGCTGGCGGCCCAGTACGAGATCGCCCGCCACCACCACGGCTTCACGGACGCGGAACTCGCGGAGCTGGCCCGGCAGTCGGTGCGCGGTTCGGCCGCCCCGGAGGAGGTCAGGAAGCGGCTGCTGGCCGGCGTGGACGACTGGCTGGCGCGCCCGGCGGCCTGAAGTGGGCGTACGGCGGATAGGCCTTGAAGCAGGTCATCACCTCGACCGGGTGGCCGCCGCCGGGCGTGTCGGCCAGCGGGAACATCGACCCCATGTAGGCCGTGTGTCCCTGACCGACGCCCTTCTGGTGCGGGCCGTGGCCGGCCGCCTGGGCGAGCGAGACCGCCATGCCGGCGAACATGTCCCGGTCACCGAAGAAGAAGAGCGTACGCGCGTGCGTGGCGTGCCTCAGCTCGTCCCGGGAGCCGGTCCGCTCCTGGCGGGCGCGCCAGGCCGCGGCGTCCCGCGCGGTGCGCGCCTCGTCGGTGCGGACGGTGAGCGGGGTGCCCTGCCGTAGCCTGCGCCGCAGTTCGGGCCACTGGCTGGGGCGCAGTCCGAGGCTGTGGTGGGCGAGGACCAGGTCGACCGGTTCGCCGACGCCCTCGTCGGGCGGGACCCCGTCGCGCAGCGGCACGTGGACGACGGTGTGCCGGGAGCAGGCGGCGAAGGAGAACAGGCCGGCGAGCCGGTTCAGCCCGTCGTGGTCGCCGAGCAGCAGGCCGATGGGGTCGGGTGCGCGCAGCGAGGTGTGGCGCAGGGGGTGCCGGGGCTGGACGATCCGGTGCTCGTGCGGTCCGGTGCGGGGCCGGAACTCGCGCAGCCTCAACCGCATGGACGGAACCTCATGGGCAGCATGATCACGACTGTGCGGGCTGAGGGGCAACGGAGATTCCGCCCAGCAGGGTCCGCGCGAGCCGGGCGGCGAACTCGTCCACGGGCGGGCGTTCGCCGCTCTCGGTGGCGTCGTAGGCGAACGCGCGCTGGGCGCAGGCGCCGACGAGCAGGGAGGCGGCGGCGTAGGTGTCGGCGTCGGCGCGGACGCGGCCGGCGGCCTGTTCGGCGCGGAGGTAGGCGTCCAGACCCTGGATGGGCAGGTGGGGCCCGGAGCCGAGGGTGCGCAGGGCGTCGTCGTGGCGCCGTTTGAGCTGGGTCTCGGCGTACAGCGAGGCGGCGATCGGGAAGCTCTGCTCGTAGAAGAGGGCGGCCTGGCGGGCGATGTCGGTGAGGTTCGCCTCCAGCGTGCCCCGGCCGGGCCGGGCGGCGAGGCTGTCGAGGAGCGGGGTGAGCCGGGGCAGGCGTTCGGTGAGGACCCGGACGAACAGCTCTTCCTTGCTGTCGAAGTGCTTGTAGAGGGCGGCTTCGGAGCAGCCGGCTTCGCGGGCGATCTCCTTGGTGGTGGCGCGGGCGAGTCCGACGGTGAGCATCAGCTCGTGGGCGGCGTCGAGGATGCGGACACGCGCCGGCTTCGTCTCCATGGGACTCCGTTCGGGCCTTGACGGGTGGGTGAGTGTTTACCCACTCTAGACGCGAAGGGGGTGAGTGAGTACTCACCCACCAGGAGATCGCAGGGGGAAGGCCAGGCATGAAGCTCACTGTTTTCGGCGCAACGGGAGGGATCGGCCGGGAGTTGGTCCGCCAGGCCCTGGACGCCGGTCACGAGGTCACGGCGGTCGTGCGCGACCCGGCCCGGCTCGGTGTCACCGGCGGCCGCCTGGAGGTCGTCCGCAGCGGCCTGACCGACCCGGAGGAGCTGCGCGGCGCCGTCCGGGGCCGGCACGCCGTGCTGTCGGGGCTGGGCGCGCGCAGCCGCAAGGACGCCGGGGTGGCGACCCGGCTGACCCGTACCGTCCTCGCCGCGATGGAGGCCGAGGGCGTGCGCCGGCTGCTGGTGGTCAGCGCCGGCCCGGTCGGCCCGGCTCCGGCGGGCGACGGCCCGCTGGACCGGGCGGTGCGGGGCCTGGTGTCGGCGATCCTGAAGGACGTCTACGCCGACCTGCGCGAGATGGAGGCCGAGCTGGCCGCCAGCGGCACGGACTGGACGTCCGTGCGTCCGCCGCGGCTGCAGGACAGGCCGCTCACCGGCCGCTACCGCACCGTCGTCGGCGGCTTCCCGCCCCGGGGGCGCTTCATCGCGCGCGCGGACGTCGCGCACGCGATGCTGTCGATGATCGACGCCGAGGAGACCCTGAAGCAGGGGGTCGGGGTGGCGTACTGAGCCGGCGCCGCTAGAGGCTGACGCCCACGGTCACCGGCTCGTTGACCAGCGTGATCCCGAAGGCCTCACGCACCCCGGCGACCACCTCGCGGGCCAGGGCCAGCAGGTCCTCCGTGGTGGCGGCACCTCGGTTGGTGAGGGCGAGGGTGTGCTTGGTGGAGATGCGGGCGGGGCCGGTCCCGTAACCCTTGGTGAAGCCCGCCTTGTCGATCAGCCAGGCGGCGGAGGTCTTCGTACGGCCCGCACCCGCCGGGTAGGCGGGCGGCTCGACGCCGTCGCCCAGCCGTTCGCGTACGCGCGCGTGGAACCCGGCGAACTGCTCGTCGGTGAGGATCGGGTTGGTGAAGAAGGACCCGGCCGACCAGGTGTCGTGGTCCTCGGGGTCGAGCACCATGCCCTTCCCCGCGCGCAGCTTCAGCACGGTCTCGCGGGCGTCGGCCAGCGGCACCCGGTCGCCGGGCTCCACGCCCAGCGCGCGGGCCGTCTCGGCGTACCGGACGGGCGCGGACAGCCCGCCCGCGTCCTCCAGTCCGAAGCGGACCCGGAGTACGACGTAACGCTCGGGATCGGCCTTGAAGCGGCTGTGCCGGTACGAGAAGGCGCACTCCTCGTTCGTCAGCGTGACGGTCTCGCCGGCCCGCCGGTCGTACGCGATCACCTCGGTGATCGTCGAGGAGACCTCCTGGCCGTAGGCGCCCACGTTCTGGATCGGCGTGGCGCCGGCGGATCCGGGGATGCCGGCCAGGCACTCGACTCCGGCGAGCCCGGCCTCGACGGTGCGGGCGACGGCGTCGGTCCACACCTCGCCGGCCGCCACCTCCAGCGTCGTGCCGCGCAGCTCG
Organism: Streptomyces sp. NPDC107654; assembly: GCF_055639035.1. Taxonomy (NCBI): domain Bacteria; kingdom Bacillati; phylum Actinomycetota; class Actinomycetes; order Kitasatosporales; family Streptomycetaceae; genus Streptomyces; species Streptomyces sp. NPDC107654. The sequence goes on along the minus strand of NZ_JBVKBI010000015.1, from coordinate 164,559 downwards.
ATTCCGCGCGTGGCGATGCGCAGGGCGGTGCCGTCGAAGCCCTTGTCGCCGATGACCAGGTTCGATCCGCCGCCGATGACCAGCAGCGGCGTACCGCTGTCGTCGGCCTCGCGGACGGCGGCGATCACCTCGGCGTCGGTCGCGGCGGTCACCAGCCGTGTCGCGGGACCACCCAGCCGGAAGGTGGTCAGCGGGGCAAGGGGGGCGTCGTGGAGTACCTGCACGCGCCCAAGACTACGAGACCCCTCGGACGGTCCCGTGCCCCTCACCCCTTCCATCACGAGCCGCGCCCGGCGCCGGCCGGCCGGGCGTGCACACCCGCGCGACAGCACGCACGCGCGCGTGGAGCCGCCCGGCTGTGCCGGAGGTCCACGCGCGCGTGCCCGGTGCTGCCGCCCCGCCGGCTACGTCAGCTGCCGTGCCGCCTCCTCCCAGCGCACCGGCAGTTCGTCGGCGGAGGTGCTCCAGGTGGCGAACGCGACGTCGCGCATCTCGGCCGCCAGGGCGCGGGAGGTCGGCCGGTGGGCGCCGGAGCGGGCGAAGGCGTGCAGCGCGTCGGCCGATTCCCAGGCGGACAGCGTCCAGAAGGTGCGCCGCAGGGGCCGTGCCCTGAGGGTGGCCCCGTAGGCACCGGGCGCCCGGCCGACCTGGCGCCACACGGCCGGGGTGCGGGCGAGGAAGCGGAGGGCTCCCCACAGGGTGCGGGTCCGGAAGCGGGAGGCGAAGACGTGCACCTCGGTGCCGGGTGGCGGGGTGTGCGGAGCGGTCCAGGGAAGCGTGGGCATCGCGGGCTCCTCGGCGGGCGTGGCGGGTCGGCGGAGGCGGGTCGGGGTCAGCGGGAGGCGGTTTCGAGGACCGGTGCGGGCGCCTGTCCGTCCGCCGTGGCGGTCCGCCCGGCGCCTCGGCGGGCGGGGATCAGCAGGGCGGCGACGGCGGCGAGGGCGACCACCGCCGAGCCGGTGACCAGGGCCGGCCGCAGACCGTTCACGAAGCTCCGCGCGGACTCGTAGCCGCCCTGCGCGGAGAAGATCGAGGACATGACCGCGATGCCGAGCGCGCCGCCCACCTCGCGCAGCGCGTTGTTGGCGCCGGAGGCGATGCCCTGCTCCTGCGGGCGGACGCTGGACATGACCAGGTTGGCGGCCGGTGCGAAGTACAGCGCCATGCCGACGCCGCTGATGACCAGGGCGGGGAGCTGGACGCCGTAGGAGGCGTCCGCGGTGGCCACCCAGGCCATGTAGCCGAGGCCGGCGGCCTGGAGGAACAGGCCCGCGGCGACGACCGGGCGGCCGCCGATCCGGTCGGAGAGGATCCCGGCGACGGGCGCGACCAGCATCGGCATCCCGGTCCACGGCAGCATCCGCAGCCCCGCCTCGGTGGGCGAGTAGCCGAGGACGCCCTGCATGTACTGGCTGAGCAGGAAGATCGAGCCGAACATCCCGACGAACATCAGCAGGCTGGCCGCGTTGATGCCGGAGAAGGCCCGGGAGCGGAACAGCCGCATCGGGAGCATCGGGTGCGCCGCGCGGGAGCTGTAGCCGACGAAGGCCGGCAGCAGGGCGCCGCCGCCGAGGAGCGCAGTCAGCACCACGGGGTCGGTCCAGCCGTCGGCGGGCCCGCGGACCAGGCCGTACACGATGCCGAAGAGCCCGCCGCTGGCCAGCAGTGTGCCGGGGACGTCGAGCCGGGCGCCGGTGCCGTGGGACTCGGCGAGGCGCAGCCGGGCGAGCGGCAGCGCGACCAGGCCGAGCGGTACGTTCAGCCAGAAGATCCAGTGCCAGGAGACGTGCTCGGTGAGGCTGCCGCCGATGAGCGGCCCGGAGGCGACGGCGAGCCCGTTGACGGCGCCCCAGATGCCGTAGACCATTCCGCGCCTGGCCGCGGGCACGGCCGCGGTCAGCAGGGTGAGCGTGAGCGGCATCATGACGGCCGCGCCGACGCCCTGCACCGCGCGGGCGGCGATCAGGGAGCCGATGCCGGGTGCCATGGCCGCGGCGGCGGAGGCGCCGGTGAACACGGCGAGTCCGGTGATGAAGAGCCGGCGGCGCCCGAAGCGGTCGCCGAGCGCGGCGCCGAACATCAGCAGCACCGCGAAGGTGAGCGTGTAGGCGCTCACGGTCCACTCCAGGTCGTCCAGCGCGCCACCGAGGTCCTCGCGGATGGAGGGCAGGGCGGTGGTGACGACGAGGTTGTCCAGGGCCGCCATGAACCCGGCGACGCTGGTGATGACGAGGGCCCACACGGCACGCGCGCGCGTGGAGGTGGTACCGGCTGTTGCTGTCTGCTGCGACATCGCTCCCCCAGAAAGTGGCCGCTGACCGACCACCGATGGTTAGTTATTGCTTACTAACTTTCACGCCCGAGAAAAGGCGCCCCGCCCCCGCCGGGTCAGGACTCCGCGCGCCCCTTCAGCCGGGCCGACGGATACAACCCCTCCCACACCCGGTGGTCGGGCGGGAACCCCATGGCGACCAGGCAGTTGATGAGCATTCCGTAGGCCATGAAGGTGGTGGTCTCGCCGACGTCCGCGCCGAGCGGCAGATGGACCGTGTCCCACAGCCGCATCCAGCCGGCGCGCACGCTCTCGCCGAACTCGCGGTCGCCCTCCTCCTCGGCCGCCGCCACGGCGACGTACATCTGCATCTGCATCAGCAGCCGCTCGGGCCGCTCCGCGATGACCTTGGTGTACGCGTTCGCCATGGCGTGCAGGGCCTCTTCGCCCCGCAGCCCCTCGGAAGCCTCCGCGAAGGTCCGGATGGTGTCCTCCACGCAGCGCTCGACCGCCGCGAGGAAGATCGCCTTCTTGCCCGGGAAGAGCCGGAAGAGGTAGGGCTGCGAGACGCCTACCCGCTTGGCGATCGCCTCCGTGGAGGTGCCGTGGTATCCGCGGCGCGCGAACTCGGCGGTCGCGGCACGGATGACGCTCTCGCGCCGCTCCTCTGCGCTCATCCTGGGCATGAGGCTAAGTTAGTACTCAATCACTAACTTCGCAAGAGCGGGGGTGGCGGTGCGGTCCTGCGCCGTCCCGGGCGGTCACTGCACCAGTGACACCGGGCCGCCGCGTACGCGTAAGGGGCGCCCTCTCAGAGGGCATCTGATGTGATCAGATGCCCTCTCAGAAGGACGCCCCTTACGTCGGCCGAGCGTAGTCACGCGCCGGTCAGGCCAGTCGTACGACCGCCCGGGACATGCCGAGCACCTTCTCGCCGGCGCTCGTCGCCGTCAGGTCCACGCGGACGGTGTTGTCGTCCAGCTTTGCGGCGACCTTGCCGGCTACCTCGATCAGGGCGCCCTGGTCGTCGTTCGGGACGACGACGGGCTTGATGAAGCGGACGCCGTACTCCACCACCGCGCCCGGGTCCCCGAGCCAGTCGGTGACCACACGGATCGCCTCGGCCATGGTGAACATGCCGTGCGCGATGACGTCCGGCAGGCCCACCTCCTTGGCGAACCTCTCGTTCCAGTGGATCGGGTTGAAGTCACCGGAGGCGCCCGCGTAGCGCACCAGGGTCTCGCGGGTCACGGGGAAGGTCTGGGCCGGCAGCTCGGTGCCGACCTCGACGTCGTCGTACGCGATCTTCGCCGTCATCGGGTGCTCACGCCTCCTCGGCCGCACGGGCCACGAGCTTGGTCCAGGCGGTCACGACGTGCTCGCCGGCCTCGTCGTGCACCTCACCGCGGATGTCCAGGATGTCGTTGCCCGCGAGGGACTTGATCCGCTCGATCGTGGAGGTGACCGTGAGCCGGTCACCGGCGCGCACCGGGCGGGCGTAGGCGAACTTCTGGTCGCCGTGGACGACGCGGCTGTAGTCCAGGCCCAGCTGCGGGTCCTGGATGACCTGTCCGGCGGCCCGGAAGGTGATGGAGAACACGAAGGTCGGCGGGGCGATCACATCGGAATGGCCGAGCGCCTTGGCGGCTTCGGGGTCCGTGTACACCGGGTTGGTCTCGCCCACCGCCTCGGCGAACTCACGGATCTTCTCCCGGCCCACCTCATAGGGCGCGGTGGGCGGGTAGGTCCGTCCCACGAAGGACTGGTCGAGCGCCATGGCCCGGCACCTCCTGACGTCTGCTGTGATGGCCCCAAATTAGCCGGAAACCGGTCGCGGAATGCGGGCGGGGCCGGGGCCCGGTGTGTGCCGGGCCATGGAAACGCCGTGAGGCCGCCCCCTCGGAAGGGGACGGCCTCACGGACGAGCCTGATTTATCGCGTCTCGCGGTGCGCGGTGTGCGCATTGCAACGCGGGCAGTGCTTCTTCATCTCCAGACGATCCGGGTTGTTACGCCGGTTCTTCTTGGTGATGTAGTTCCGCTCCTTGCACTCCACGCAGGCCAGCGTGATCTTCGGGCGGACGTCGGTGGCAGCCACGTGAGTGCTCCTAAGACGAACGGATGGACTGATTCAACGCAAGAAAGAGTAGCCGATCGAAGGACCGACCCCACAATCGGCTACTGTCAGTAGCGGTGACCGGACTTGAACCGGTGACACAGCGATTATGAGCCGCTTGCTCTACCGACTGAGCTACACCGCTTTGATGAGATCAGCTCCCGCCTCGCGACGGGAACCTCTCACACCAGAGCCCCAAAACGGAATCGAACCGTTGACCTTCTCCTTACCATGGAGACGCTCTGCCGACTGAGCTATTGGGGCGAGCGATGAAGACATTACACGGTCTGCCGCCGTTCACCCAAATCCGTATCCCGGCGCCCGCGACCACCTCCGCCCCAGGACTCCCGGCAGCCTCCAGGCCTCCCCCACGGGGGCCGATCCGGCGGCGCGTGTGAACCGCCGGCGGGGCCCGAAGGCGGTCTGCGGGGACCCGCTGCGGGGCCGGTGCGGTGGGCCGCGGGACCCATCGCGAAGCCTCGTCCGGTGGACTTGGGGACCCACTGCGAAGCCCGCCGGTGGGCTGCGGGCACCCACTGCGGAGCCCGTCCGGCAAGGGGCCCGTGAGACCCCGCGGCCTGTGGGAAGCTTCCCGCGGGGGCATCCGGCGGCACGTGCGCCCGGGCGTCGCGGAGGCGGCGTCGCGCCACCGCGCGCGGGGGCGACGCGCGTACCGCCCGGGGCGGACCACGCCGGTACGACTATTGCGCTCCTGCGGGACCCGCACGGCTCGCCGCCCTAGGCTCGACTCACTCTGTGTGATCTTGGGGCCGCTCGTGGCCCCGGACCACTCACGCCGTCCCTCCCGAGCCCTCCCCGGCCCCACCCTGGAGCGCGATGCCCGACAGCCGGCCGCAGCCGCCACCGCCGTCGAACCCGTCGGGGTCCTCCGGACCCTCCGACCCGGCCGCCCTGCTGCTCTGCGGGGCACGGCTCACCGACGGCCGGACCGTGGACGTACGGCTGGGCGGCGGGCGCATCGAGGCGGTCGGCACGGCCGGGAGCCTCGCCCCGGGACCGGCCCGGCAGGGCGCCGCACGCGTCGACCTGAGCGGCTACCTGCTGCTGCCGGCCCCGGCCGAGCCGCACGCCCACGGCGACACCGCCCTGTCCGCCGAGTGCCCCGGCCCGGTGTCGTACGCCCCCGAGGACGTCCAGCGCCGGGCGACGGAGGCCGCCCTGCTGCAGCTCGGGCACGGGGCGACGGCGCTGCGCGCACACGTGCGCGTGGGCGACGTCCAGGGGCTCGGTGCGCTGGGGGCGGTCCTGCAGGCACGGCGGTCGCTGCGGGGGCTGGCGGAGCTGACGACGGTGGCGACGCCGCGGCTGCTGACCGGAGCGGCCGGCGCCGACGGACTCGCCATGCTGCGGGACGCGGTGAAGATGGGCGCCTCCGTGGTGGGCGGCTGCCCCGACCTGGACCCTGACCCCACCGGCTACGTCGAGACGGTCCTGGAGGTGGCCTCCGAGCACGGCTGCCCGGTGGACCTGCACACGGACGCCGCCGACCCGGCCCGGCTGTCCCGGCTCGCGGCCATGGCGGGCGGCCTGCGCCCCGGCGTGGCGATCGGACCGTGCGCGGGCCTCGCGCGCCTGCCGGCCGAGGCCGCCGCGCGCATCGCCGACCAGCTCGCGGCGGCCGGTGTGACGGTGGTGTGCCTGCCCCAGGGCGGTTGCGGCGGCGCCGAGCGGCGGGGCACGGCGCCGGTACGACTGCTGCGCGCGGCCGGGGTGCGGGTGGCGGCCGGCAGCGGGGCCCTGCGCGACGTGTCGAACCCCGTCGGCCGCGGCGACCCGCTGGAGGCCGCCTACCTCCTCGCCTCCGCCCACGGTCTGCGCCCTGAGGACGCCTACGACGCCGTGTGCGCCTCGGCCCGCGCGGTCCTGGGCCTGCCGGAGGTCCGGGTGGAGGCGGGCTTCCCCGCGGAGCTGCTGGCGGTGCGCGGCGATCATCTGGCCGGCGCGCTCTCCCTGGCCTACAGCCGGATCGTCGTGCACCGGGGCCGGGTGGTGGCCCGTACCAGCGCCGTGCGCGAGTACTGCAACTCGGCGGCGGCAGCGGAACTGGGGCTGCCGCGGCAGGGGCGCGGGGAGCTGTCCTGAGCGAGCGCGCGGCGCCCGCCGGGGCGGCCGGCAACTCGTGCGGCGGATGCGGCCCTTCGGGCGTACGGTCGGTTTCATGCGCATTGTCATCGCTGGTGGTCATGGTCAGATCGCGCTGCGGCTGGAGCGGCTGCTCTCCGCGCGCGGGGACGAGGTCGCGGGGATCATCCGCACGCTCGAACAGGGCGACGATCTGCGGGCGGCGGGCGCCGAACCGGTCCTGCTCGACCTGGAGTCCGCCTCGGTGGAGGAGGTCGCGGCGCATCTGCAGGGCGCGGACGCGGCGGTCTTCGCGGCCGGTGCGGGCCCGGGCAGCGGCGCGGCCCGCAAGGACACGGTGGACAGGGGCGCGGCGGTGCTGTTCACGGACGCGGCCGTACGCGCGCGCGTGCGGCGTTTCCTGGTGGTGTCCTCGATGGGCGCGGATCCCGCGCACCAGGGGGACGACGTCTTCGACGTGTACCTGCGCGCGAAGGGCGAGGCCGACGCGTACGTCGCCCGGCAGGAGACGCTGGACTGGACGATCCTGCGCCCGGGCTCGCTGACGGACGAGCCGGGCACCGGTCTGGTCCGGCTGGAGGCGCACACGGGGCGCGGCCCGGTTCCCCGGGACGACGTGGCGACCGTCCTCGCGGAGCTGGTGGACACCCCGGCGACGGCCGGTCTCACCCTGGAGCTGGTCAGCGGCTCGACGCCGGTGTCGGTCGCGGTGAAGTCGGTCGCCGGGAACTGAGGACGGCCGCCGGTCGTTGACCGGTCGACGAGCCGTAGGCGCGCTCGGGGAACCGACCGGCCGTCAGGACCGAGAACCTGCGAACAACCCGTCAGAACCGGAACCCGAACGCCCCGTCAGTTCCCGTCCGGCCTCAGAACAGCGGCAGCTGCCCGGGAAAGTCCGGCACGGCGTACCCGTCCAACGACGGCTGTACGGCCCCGAGTTGCGCGGGCTGTCGCGACCCGGTGCACGAGACGAGGTCCCCGCTCTCCCGCGCCCCGGGCGGATCGTGCCGCGCGAAGCGGCCCGCCACGACGGCGATCTCGCGGCGGCACACGGGACAGGTTCTGCGTCGGGAGGACATGCCGCCAGTGTGCCCGGAACGCGCCGTCCGTGCGTCTCCGCGCGGTCCGTGCGTCTCCGCGGGCGGCCAAGCGGCGGACGCGTAGGCGGCGGCGCACGGGCGGGGAGGGGGCGGATGCGCGGGGAGGCGCTGGAGCAGTCAGGTCCTGGTCTCCGCCTCCCACCGGTCGGGCCCGACCCCGCGCCAGTCGATCAGCGGCGAGTCGGCCACTTCCTCCGGTTCGATCTCCAGCCCCGCCCGGCGCAGGAACTCCACCAGGTCCCGCACGTTGTGCGCGAGGCCGAGGATCTCGCCGTCCACCCGCACCCGGCGACCGCCGGTCGGGGACGGCAGGTGCACGATGATGGGACGTTTCCCGGCCATGGCTCCAGCATCATCCGGACCGCCCGGGACCGCACCCGGGCCGGTCATTCGACAATTCCCAGCGCGGTGTCCGGCCGGCACAGCGGGCATGCGGGGACACCTCCCTCGGTGAGGGCCCGTACCGCCTGCTCCCGGCCGACGCCCTTCGCGCGTCCGCCGGCGCCCGTACAGCCGCCGACGTGGACGTACACCGCGCTCCGGCCGTTCAGGCCGTGCTCGACGGCCCATTCCGGAGCGTTCCGCCGGGCGGCGAGGCGGCGCCGCCGCTCGGCCTCCCGGCGTTCCTCGTCGGCGATCCACCGGTCCATCAGGGCGAGTTGCCTGGCGGCCTGGTGTTCGACGACGCGGCGCGCGAAACGCAGCATGTCGAGACGCGTCAGCGGACGGTCCTCGTTCACACGTTCGATTCTAATGAGGTACGGGGCATGAGCGCGACCAGTGCCGCCCGACCAGGACACCGGGGCGGTCGGCCGGGACCGGCACGACAACGACAAAGGCCCCGTGATCTGCTCTCGCAGATCACGGGGCCTTTGTTTCCCGTGTGGCGGCGCCAGGATTCGAACCTGGGAAGGCTGAGCCGGCAGATTTACAGTCTGCTCCCTTTGGCCGCTCGGGCACACCGCCGGGTAACGCTGCCGTTCTCGAACCCCGCTTTCGGCGGTGCTCCCCGGCAACGACGTAAACAATACCCGATGCACGGGGGTGCTCCGCCACCCGGTTGATCTCCGCCCCCGGACGCGGAGGGTGGCTAGGCTGGTGCGGATGCGGCCCGGTGCCGCACCGGGCCCGGCGGTCGTCGCCGCGCGCCGCACGCACCCGACCCGCACCCCGACAACACCCGATACAAGGAGCCACAGGACATGGCCGACTCCAGTTTCGACATCGTCTCGAAGGTCGAGCGGCAGGAGGTCGACAACGCCCTCAACCAGGCCGCCAAGGAGATCTCGCAGCGCTACGACTTCAAGGGCGTGGGAGCCTCGATCTCGTGGTCCGGTGAGAAGATCCTCATGGAGGCGAACTCCGAGGACCGGGTGAAGGCCGTCCTCGACGTCTTCCAGTCCAAGCTCGTCAAGCGCGGCATCTCGCTGAAGGCACTGGACGCGGGCGAGCCGCAGCTCTCCGGCAAGGAGTACAAGATCTTCGCGTCGATCGAGGAGGGCATCTCCCAGGAGAACGCGAAGAAGGTGGCGAAGATCATCCGCGATGAGGGCCCGAAGGGTGTGAAGGCCCAGGTCCAGGGTGACGAACTGCGTGTCAGCTCCAAGAGCCGCGACGACCTGCAGGCCGTGATCGCCCTTCTCAAGGGCAAGGACTTCGACTTCGCGCTGCAGTTCGTGAACTACAGGTGAGCCTGAGAAGGGCGGGCACCCGGTGGTGCCCGCCCTTCGTGCTGCCGTGACCGCGAGCTCAGTCGCGTGAGTTGCCGAACAGGAGCCGGTAGACGATCAGCAGCACCAGGGAGCCGCCGACGGCCGCGGCCCAGGTGGCGCCGTCGTAGAAGTTCCTGCTGATCGGATGGTCGAGCCAGCGGGCCGATATCCAGCCCCCGATGAACGCGCCCGCGATGCCGATGAGGGTCGTACCGACGAAGCCGCCGGGGTCGCGTCCCGGCAGCAGGACCTTGGCGATGGCTCCGGCCAGCAGCCCCAGGATGATCCAGCCGATGATGCCCATACCGTGAACCTGCCCTTCCGCGCTGTGTCCGCCCTGTCGGATCCCTGGGATTGCGATGCGGATCCGCCGGCGTCGCGCGCGTGTGCGTGCCGTGTCGTCGAAGAGGACGTCACGGAGCCGTCCGCCGGTTGCCGCCGTCAGTAGGGTGCGGCGCATGACACGTACCGATGACGGTCTCCGCCGCACTCTGGGCGTGTGGGACGCCGTGGTCGTCGGCCTGGGCTCGATGGTCGGCGCGGGCGTCTTCTCCGCGCTGGGGCCGGCCGCGCGAGCGGCCGGTTCGGGGCTGCTGCCGGGGCTCGCCGTCGCCGCCGTGGTGGCCTACTGCAACGCCGTGTCCTCGGCCCGGCTCGCCGCCCGCCACCCGGCCTCCGGCGGGACGTACGTGTACGGCAGGGAGCGGTTGGGCGCCTTCTGGGGGTATCTGGCCGGCTGGGCGTTCGTGGTCGGCAAGACGGCCTCCTGCGCGGCCATGGCGCTCACCGTGGGCGCGTACGTGTGGCCGGGGCAGGCGCACGCGGTGGCGGTCGCGGCCGTGGTGGCGCTGACCGCGGTGAACTACGGCGGGATCCAGAGGTCGGCCTGGCTGACGGGGGCGATCGTGGCGGTCGTCCTGGCGGTACTCGCGGCCGTGGTCGTGGTATGCCTGGCCTCCGGGCGGGCCGCCGGGGGGCGGCTGGGCACCGGGCCGTCGTCGGGGGCCGGCGGCGTGCTCCAGGCGGCCGGTCTGCTGTTCTTCGCGTTCGCCGGGTACGCGCGGATCGCCACCCTCGGGGAGGAGGTGCGCGACCCGGCGCGCACGATTCCGCGGGCGGTCCCGCTGGCCCTGGGGATCGCCCTGGTGGTGTACGCGTGCGTGGCCGTCGCGGTGCTCGCCGTGCTGGGCGCGGGGACCCTGGGGCACACGGCGGCTCCGCTGGCCGACGCGGTCCGGGCGGCCGGGGCGCCGGGGCTCGTGCCCGTGGTGCGGGCGGGGGCTGCGGTGGCCGCGCTGGGCTCGCTGCTCGCGCTGATCCTCGGGGTGTCCCGCACGACGCTCGCCATGGCCCGGGACGGACATCTGCCGGGCGCGCTGGCGGCCGTGCACCCGCGGTTCCGGGTGCCGCACCGGGCGGAACTGGCCGTGGGCGCGGTGGTCGCCGTGCCGGCCGCCACGGTGGACGTGCGCGGCGCGATCGGCTTCTCGTCCTTCGGCGTGCTCGCCTACTACGCCGTCGCCAACGCCTCGGCCTGGACCCTCGGCACGGCCGCACGCGCGCGTGCGGTACCGGCGGTGGGCCTGCTGGGCTGCGCCACCCTGGCGTTCGCGCTGCCCGCCGCCTCGGTGGCCGTGGGCGCCGGCGTGCTCACGGTGGGCGTGGCGGCGTACGGCGTACGGCGGTGGTGGGCGGCGCGGCGCGGGGTGTGACGCGTCTGCGCGGCGTACGGCGTCGGCGGGCGGCTCGGCTTGGGACGTTGGCGGGCGGCTCGGCGTGGGCCGGTGTGGTCAGCGGGTCGCGAAGGGCTGGTCGGTGGGGACGATCTCGCGGCCCAGCGGAAGCAGGGAGACCGGTATCAGCTTGAAGTTGGCGATGCCGAACGGGATGCCGATGACCGTGACGCACAGGGCGATGCCGGTGACGATGTGCGCGAGCGCCAGCCACCAGCCGGCCAGGAGCAGCCACAGGACGTTGCCCACGCAGGAGGGGCCGCCCGCGTCGCGGCGCTCGACCGTGGTGTAGCCGAAGGGCCAGAGCGCGTAGAGGCCGATACGGAAGGCGGCGAGCCCGAAGGGGATGCCGATGACCGTGATGCACAGCAGCACGCCGGCCAGCAGGTAGCCGAGGAACAGCCACAAGCCGCTCAGGACGAGCCAGATGACGTTCAGGATGGTCTTCACGGGCGTCCTGCCATCTTCTCCAGGCGGGCGATGCGCTCCGCCATCGGCGGGTGGGTGGAGAACATCTTGGACAGTCCCTGGCCCGGGCGGAAGGGATTGGCGATCATCATGTGGCTCGCCGTCTCGATCCGGGGCTCGGGGGGCAGCGGAAGCTGCTGGGTGCCCGTCTCCAGCTTGCGCAGGGCACTGGCGAGGGCGAGCGGGTCACCGGTGAGCTGGGCGCCGGAGGCGTCCGCCTCGTACTCCCGGGACCGGCTGACGGCCAGCTGGATCAGGGAGGCGGCGAGCGGGCCGAGGATCATGATCAGCAGCATGCCGAGCAGGCCGGGGCCGTCGTCGTCGTCCGAGCGGCCGACCGGGATCAGCCAGGCGAAGTTCACCAGGAACACGATCACGGACGCGAGCGCGCCGGCGACCGAGGAGATCAGGATGTCCCGGTTGTAGACATGGCTCAGTTCATGGCCGATGACGCCGCGCAGCTCCCGCTCGTCCAGCAGGCGCAGGATGCCCTCGGTGCAGCACACGGCCGCGTTGCGCGGGTTGCGGCCCGTGGCGAAGGCGTTGGGAGCCTCCGTCGGCGAGATGTACAGCCGCGGCATGGGCTGGCGGGCCTGCGTGGACAGCTCCCGCACCATCCGGTACAGCGCCGGGGCCTCGAACTCGCTGACCGGGCGGGCCCGCATCGCGCGGAGCGCCAGCTTGTCGCTGTTCCAGTACGCGTACGCGTTCGTGCCCAGGGCGACCAGGACCGCGACGACCAGTCCCGTGCGGCCGAAGAAGCTGCCGATGACGATGATGAGTGCGGACAGCCCCCCGAGGAGTACGGCGGTCCTGAGCCCGTTGTGCCGGCGGTGCACGGTGCGCCCTCCAAGTCGTACGGCTGGGGAACACTCTGATCCAGTGGACCCTCCCGCTTCTGACAACGCCGGACGGCGGTCCCGAGTTCCCCGGTGGGTGCGGCGGCACGGATCGGCCGTACGGGTGACGTGCGGGTTCGGCCTCACGCGCGCGTGGCGGCACGAGTGCCCCACACGCGCGTGGTGACGCGTCAGAACAGTCCGGTGGCCGCGAAGCGGAGGACCAGCTGCGGTGCGCCGGACAGGACGACGCCGAGGACGCCGGTGACGGCGAGGGCGGCCGTGACGGGCGCGGGGACGCGGTGCCGGACGGGCTCGCCCTCGGGGGCGCGGAACAGCAGGGCCGTCCACTGCAGGTAGTAGAACAGGGCGATCACGACGTTGAGGGCCATGACGACGGCGAGCCAGCCGAGGCCCGCGTCGACGGCCGCCGAGAACACGGTGACCTTCGCGAACAGCCCGATGACGCCCGGTGGCAGTCCGGCCAGGCAGAGCAGGAAGAAGGCCAGGAGGAGCGCGCTGAGCGGGTTGGTGGCGTACAGCCCCCGGTAGTCGCTGACCCGGTTCAGGGTGCGGCCGCGGCCCACCAGGGCGGCCACGGCGAAGGCACCGAGGTTCACGGCGGCGTACATCAGGGCGTACGCGACCGTGGAGCCGATCGTCTTCTGGGCGTCCTTGGTGTATCCGGCGGCGGCGATCGGCACCAGCAGGTACCCGGCCTGGCCGACGGAGGACCAGGCGAGCAGCCGTACGGCGCTGTACGCGCGCGTGGCCTGCTGGCGCAGGGCGGCGACGTTGCCGACGGTCATGGTGAGCGCGGCCAGAACGGCGAGCGCGGGTCCCCACACGTCGGCGTAGGAGGGGAACGCGACGACGGTGACGAGGATGAGGCCGGAGAAGCCGACCGCCTTGCCGACGACGGACAGGTAGGCGGCGACCGGCAGGGGCGCGCCCACGTAGGTGTCGGGGACCCAGAAGTGGAACGGCACGGCGGCCGTCTTGAAAGCGAAGCCGACGAGGGTCAGGACGACGCCGGCCTGGGCCAGGGTGTGCAGCCGGCCGTCGACGTGCGCGAGGCGCTGGGCGACCAGGGTGAGGTGAAGGGTGCCGGTGGAGGCGTAGACGAAGCTGATGCCCATCAGACTGACCGCGGTGGCGGTGACCGAGGACAGGAAGAACTTCAGGGCGGCCTCGGAGGAGCGCTTGTCGCCGTGCCGGATGCCGACGAGGGCGAACGCGGGCAGGGAGGCGACCTCCAGGGCGACGATCAGGGTGGCCAGGTCGCGGGAGGCGGGCAGCAGGGCGGCACCGGCCGCCGAGGACAGCAGCAGGAACCAGAACTCGCCCGCCGGGACGCGCCGCCGCTCGTCGTCCAGGTGGGTGACGGACAGCAGGGCCGCGAGCAGGGCCCCGCCGAGGACCAGGAACTGGATGACGAGGGTGAAGTGGTCGGCGGTGTAGCTGCACGCGCGCGTGCCGCCGGTCAGGCAGAAGGTGCTGCGGTCGCCGTCCAGGAGGGGCAGGAGCAGCAGGACGGAGGCGGCGAGTCCCGCGACCGAGACCCAGCCGAGCAGGGCCTTGCGGGGCTCCGGCACGAACAGGTCGGCGACGAGGACGGCGAGCGCCACGAGAGCCGTGAGGGTGGGCGGGGCGATCGCGAGCCAGTCGACGGACTGGACCAGCGACTCGGCAAGCGGCTGGGCGCTCATCGGGTGCCTCCTGCGAGGAGCTGCTGCACGGCCGGGTCGGTCAGGCCGAGCAGGGCCTTCGGCCACAGTCCGGCGAGAACGGTGAGGGTGACGAGCGGGGTCCAGGCGGCGAACTCGTACCCGTGGACGTCGGCGAGTTCCGGCACCTCCCGCTCCGCGCCGCCCATGCAGACGCGGCGGACCACGATCAGCATGTACGCGGCCGTGAGGAGGGTGCCGAACGCGCCGATCGCCATGAAGGTGAGGAAGGCGGGGCGGCTGAGGCCGGCGGCGGGCCGGAACGAGCCGAACAGGGCCAGCATCTCGCCCCAGAATCCGGCGAGCCCGGGCAGGCCGAGGGAGGCGACGGCACCGAAGGCGAGCAGTCCGCCGAGGCGCGGGGCCCTGCCGTACAGCGCGGCGCCGGTCTTCTCGGCAAGGGTGTCCAGGTCGGTGGTTCCGGTACGGTCCTTCACCGCGCCGACCAGGAAGAACAGCAGGCCGGTGATGAGACCGTGGGCGATGTTGGCGAACAGGGCGCCGTTCACACCGGTCGGGGTCGCGCTGGCGATGCCGAGCAGGACGAAGCCCATGTGGCCGACGGAGGAGTAGGCGATCAGCCGCTTGAGGTCGCCCTTCGCGCCCCGCTTGGCCAGGGCCAGGCAGGCCAGGGAACCGTAGACGATCCCGACGACGGCGAGCGCGGCGAGGTACGGCGCGAACGTGTGGAAGCCGTCCGGTGCCACCGGCAGCAGGATCCGGACGAACCCGTACGTGCCCATCTTCAGCAGCACGCCGGCCAGCAGCACCGAACCGACGGTCGGCGCGGCGGTGTGGGCGTCGGGCAGCCAGCTGTGCAGCGGCCACATCGGCGTCTTCACGGCGAGCCCGAGCCCGATCGCCAGAACGGCGATGACCTGCACGGACAGGGTCAGGGACCGGCCGTTGTCAGTGGCGAGTGCCACCATGTCGAACGTGCCCGCCTTGAGTCCGATCAGGAGCAGGCCGAGCAGCATGACCACGGAGCCGAGCAGCGTGAACAGGATGAACTTCCACGCGGCCCGGGTCCGGCCCTCACCGCCCCAGCGGGCGATGAGGAAGTACATCGGGATGAGCACCATCTCGAACGCGAGGAAGAACAGCAGCAGGTCGAGGACGGCGAAGGTCGCGAGGGTGCCGGACTCCAGCAGGAGCAGCAGGGCGACGAACGCCTTCGGGGACGGACCCGACGGCGGCTTGAAGTAGGAGTAGAGCGCGCAGAGGAAGGTCAGCAGCGCGGTCAGGACCAGAAGGGGGAGGGAGATGCCGTCGGTGCCGAGGTGGATCCGCACGTCGAGTGCGGGGATCCAGCTGATGTCGGTCGTGGCCTGCATCCTCGACGGATGGTCGTGGTCGAAGCCGAGCGCGAGGACGATCGCGGCGATGAGGACCGCGCCGGTCACGGTCACACCGTGCCGCAGCACGGCCTGCTCGGGGGACTTCCCCTTCAGTCCGGGCGGGGCCGGGAGGAGGGCGGCGGCGGCGCCGAGGAGCGGGCCGACGACGACGAATGCCAGAAGGAACTGCATCACGGACTCGTTGATATCAATCACGCCTGCTCACGCTCCCGTGGCGACGAGGAGGACGGCGACCGCCAGGACGACGGTGCCGGCGAGCAGCGCGCTCACATAGGTCTGCACATTGCCGGTCTGGGCGCGCCGTACGGCGGCCCCGAGCAGCCGGGGCAGGGCGGCGGCGCCGTGTACGTAGGTGTCGACGACCTCGCGGTCGAGGAACCGGACGAGACGCGCCCCGGCCTGCACCGGGCGGACGAACAGCGCCGCGTACACGGCGTCCAGGTGGAAGCCGGCGGCAGCGGGCCGGCGCAGCGGGCCGAGCAGCAGCCGTGACGGGTCCGCCGGGTCGGGGGCGTAGGCGATGTCGCCGTAGGCCGGCTCGTGGGTGGCGATGGCCTCGGCCTCGACCAGGCCGGCGTCCTCCTCCGGGTGGGCGGCGACCGCGCCCAGCGGGACCCGGGCGGTGAGCTGGGTGGTCCGCTGCCAGGCGCCGTAGGTGATCAGTCCGCCGACCAGGGCGAGGCCCGTGCCGAGGATGGAGGTGAGCAGGGTCGGGGTGAGGGCGCGGCCGTCGAACCAGGCGGGCAGCGCGCGGTAGGTGAGCGCGCCGAAAGCCAGGGACGGGACGGCCAGGACCCACAGCACCACGGTCATCGCCGGCGGCTGGCGTCCGTGATCGGGGGCCTCGGTGCCCCGGCCGCGGAAGGCCAGCAGCCACAGCCGGGTTGCGTACGCGGCGGTGAGCAGCGCGGTGAGCAGGCCGGCGACGAGGACGATCCAGCCGGCGGCGCCGGGGACGTGCTCGGTGTGGCCGGCGGTCACGTGCTCGGCGGCGCCGAGGACGGACTCCTTGGAGAAGAAGCCGCTGAAGGGCGGGATCGCGGCGAGGGCGAGCAGCGCCACGGTCATCGTCCAGTAGGCGTCCGGGATCCGGTCGCGCAGTCCGTGCACGCGGGACATGGCGGCCAGCGAGTTGGTGCCGGCGGCGTGGATGATCACGCCGGCCGCGAGGAACAGCAGCGCCTTGAAGGCGCCGTGCGAGAGGAGGTGGAAGACGGCGGCACCGCGGTCGCCGACGGCGAGGGCGCCGGTCATGTAGCCGAGCTGGCCGACGGTCGAGTAGGCGAGCACGCGCTTGATGTCGTCCTGGGCGAGCGCGGCGAGACCGGAGCCGGTCATCGTGACGGCGGCCATGACGGCAAGGACCACCATCGCGGCCTGGGAGGACTCGAAGAGCGGGAGGAGACGGGCGATGAAGTAGACACCGGCGGCGACCATCGTCGCGGCGTGGATCAGCGCCGAGACGGGCGTCGGGCCCGCCATCGCGTCCGGGAGCCAGGTGTGCAGCGGGAACTGCGCCGACTTGCCCGCGACACCGGCGAGCAGCAGCAGTGCGATCAGCGTCGGGTGGCCGATGTCGCCGGTCGCGACGGCGCCGAGGACTCGGGTGATCCGGAACGACCCGGCGTCGCCGGCCAGCGCGAACAGGCCGATGAGGAAGGGCACGTCGCCGAGCTTGGTGACCAGGAAGGCCTTCAGGGAGGCGGCGCGGGCCTCGGGGGTCTCCCAGTAGTGGCCGACCAGGAAGTAGGAGCAGATGCCCATGACCTCCCAGCCGACGAGCAGCACGATCAGGTCGCCGGAGTAGACGACCAGCAGCATCGCGGAGGTGAACAGGGAGACGAGAGCGGCGTACGAGGGGTAGCGCGGGTCGTCGCGCAGGTAGCCGGTGGAGTAGATCTGCACGCAGGTCGCGACGAAGGCGACGAGGACGGCGACGAGCGCGGCGAAGCCGTCGATGTGCAGGGCCAGCTCCACGGGGACGGACCCGGTGGGCGTCAGCTCGGTGTGGGCGTCGACGGCCGCGTCACCGCCCTGCCGTACGGCGACCAGCGCGGCCAGCACCAGCGAGGCCAGCGGCGGCAGCACGGCGAGGGGGCGGGCGAACCCGGGCGCGGTACGGCCGAGCAGCAGGCCGGCCGCGGCACCCAGGAACGGCAGGAGGGGGACGAGGACGGCGAGGGTGGTCGTGGTCACGCGAGGGCCTCAGCCTTCTCGGCCGCGGAGGTGCCGGGGCCCTCGGTGTCCGGGCCCCCGGTCTCGGGGCCTTCGGCGGTGTCGCGGAGCTTGTCGATGTCGGAGGTGCCGCGGGTGCGGTGGACGGCGAGCACGATCGCGAGGCCGATGCCGATCTCGGCGGCGGCGATGGCGATGGTGAACAGGGTCAGGGCCTGGCCGGAGTGCAGGGTGTCCTTCGCGGCGCGGCTGAGCCAGACGTCGAAGGCGACCAGGTTGAGGTTGACGGCGTTGAGCATCAGCTCGACCGACATCAGGACCAGGATCGCGTTGCGGCGGGCGAGGACGCCGTACAGGCCGGTGCAGAAGAGGAGGGCGGAGAGTACGGCCGGGTAGGCGAGGTGCATCAGCGGACGCCTTCCTTCCCGGGGGCCGGGGGTGCGGCGGCCGTGTCCGCCTGGGTCTTGCGGGACAGCACGATCGCGCCGACCAGCGCGGCGAGGAGCAGCACGGACAGTGCCTCGAAGGGCAGCACCCAGTGCCGGAACAGACTCGCGCCGGTGACCGCGGTGGTGCCGGCGGCCGGGCCGTCCAGGTCGAGCCAGGTGGTCCGGAAGGCGTCCGTGACCACCCACACCAGGGCGACCGCCGCGGCGAGCGCGACGGTCAGGGCGGCCCAGCGGTTGCCGGAGTCGGCGTCCGGGGAGCGGCCGATGGGCGCCTTGGTGAGCATCAGACCGAACAGGAGGAGGACGACGACGGAACCGACGTAGATCAGGACCTGGACCCAGGCGATGAACTCGGCCGTGAGCAGCAGGTACTCCACGGCGAGACCGCCGAGCGCGACCACCAGCCAGAGGGCGGCGTGCACCAGCTGCCGGGTGGTGACGGTGATCAGCGCGGCGCCGAGGGTGACCAGGCCGACGAGGAGGAAGGCGATCTCGACGCCGGTCGGAGACAGGAAGCCGTGCGGGGCCTGGGCGAGCGTCATGACGTCTCCTCCCCCGGTTCCGCCTGCGCGGCGGCCAGCTTCTCGGCGGTCTTGCGGGCGGCGGCGATCTCCTTGGGCTCCTCCGCGCCGGGGTCCAGGGCGGGCGGGGCCGGCACGGTCCACATCCACTCGCGGAGCTTGTCCCGCTCGTGGGTGAGGTCGCGGATGTCGGTCTCGGCGTACTCGAACTCCGGGGACCAGAACAGGGCGTCGAAAGGACAGACCTCGATGCAGATACCGCAGTACATGCACAGCGAGAAGTCGATCGCGAACCGGTCGAGGACGTTGCGGCTGCGCTCCCGGCCGCCGGGGGCGGCGGGCGGGACCGTCTCCTTGTGGGAGTCGATGTAGATGCACCAGTCCGGGCACTCGCGGGCGCACAGCATGCAGACCGTGCAGTTCTCCTCGAACAGGCCGATGACGCCGCGGGTGCGGGGCGGCAGCTCGGGGAGGGCGTCCGGGTACTGCTCGGTGACGTGCTTCCTCGTCATCGTGCGCAGGGTGACGGCCAGGCCTTTGGCGAGGCCGCTGCCGGGGATGCGGGGCCGGGCGGGCGGGGTCGGCACAGCCATGGCTAGCTGATCACCACCTTGACGATGCCGGTGAGGGCGATCTGGGCGAGGGAGAGGGGGACGAGGAGGGTCCAGGACAGCTTCTGGAGCTGGTCCTCGCGCAGCCGCGGGTAGGTCACGCGGAGCCAGATGACCAGGAAGGCGAGGACCGCGGTCTTCAGCAGGGTCCAGACCCAGCCGAGGCCGTCGGCGCCCCACGGGCCGTGCCAGCCGCCCAGGAAGAGGACGGTGGTCAGGCCGCACAGGACCACGATGCCCGCGTACTCGGCGAGCAGGAAGAGGGCGAAGCGCAGGCCGGTGTACTCGGTGTACGCGCCGAAGATGATCTCCGAGTCGGCGACCGGCATGTCGAACGGCGGGCGTTGCAGCTCGGCGAGTCCGGCGACGAAGAAGACGACGGCGCCGACGATCTGCCAGGGCACCCACCACCAGTGGAAGGAGTGCAGGATGCCGGGCAGGGAGACCGTGCCCGCGGCCATCGCGACGCTGGCCGCGGCCAGCAGCATCGGCAGTTCGTAGGCGAGCAGCTGGGCGGCCGTGCGCAGGCCGCCGAGCAGGGAGAACTTGTTGGCGCTGGCCCAGCCTGCCATCAGCGAGCCGAGGACGCCCACGCCCATCACCGCGAGCACGAAGAACACGCCGGCGTCCAGGACCTGGCCGACGGCGCCCTCGCTCGGGCCGATGGGGATGGCGAGCAGGACGAGGAGGTACGGCAGCAGGGCCACGGCCGGGGCGAGCTGGAAGACACGGCGGTCGGCACCGGCCGGGACCACGTCCTCCTTCTGCGCGAACTTCACACCGTCCGCGATGAGCTGCGCCCAGCCGTGGAAGCCACCCGCGTACATCGGGCCGAGGCGGCCCTGCATGTGGGCCATCACCTTGTGCTCGGTCTGACCGACGATCAGCGGGAAGGTGAGGAAGACGACGAAGACGACGAGGAGTCGCAGGGCGACGTCCAGCGCGCCGTTCACTGCGGGCCTCCTGGGGGGTCGTCGGGGGTGCTGGGGTCGTCGGGGGTGCTGGGGGGTTGGGGGATGTCCGGGGTTTCGGAAGCCTCGGGGGCACCGGAAGCCTCCGGACCGTCGGGGCTGCCGGAAGCCTCGGGGGCACCGGAAGCCTCCGGACCGTCGGGGCTGCCGGGAGCCTCAGGACCGTCAGGGGTCTCGGAAGCCGCGGGGGCACCGGAAGCCTCCGGACCGTCAGGGGTCTCGGAAGCCTCGCGGGCACCGGAAGCCTCCGGACCGTCAGGAGCGCCGGAAGCCTCAGGGGTGCCTGAGGTGCCTGGGGTGCCTGAGATGCCTGAGGTGCCTGAGGTGCCTGAGATGCCTGAGGTGCCTGGGGTGCCTGGGGTGCCTGAGGTGCCGGAAGGTTTGGGGGCCTCGGGGGCACCGTCCGATTCGGGTTCGGGGGCCTGGTCGGGGTCGGCGGCGGGCTTGCGGGACTCCGGTTGAGGGGGCTCCGGCTCCTCGAAGGCCGGGCGGGCGTGGTGCCACGGGGCGTCCGAGCTGCGCGGGGGCGTGCTGCGGCGGGCGGGTTCGGCCGGGGCCTGCTCAGCCGACGGGGTTCGCTGCGAGGCCGAGCCCTCCGAGGCGCTGCGCGCGCGGCGGGGCCGGACGGGCGTGGGCGCCGGCCCTGGCTCGTGAGCCACCGAGGCCTCGGCGGCCGGCCCCTGCACCGGGCCTTCGGCAGCCGCCCGGGTGGCGTCTCCCTCGGTCGCGGCCTGCTTGCGCGTAGCAGTGTCCCCGGCTCCCCCGGCTCCCCCGGCGCCCTGTGCCCGCACGGGCTGCTGGCTGGCCGAGCCCTCACTGGCACTCCGCGTCCGCCGAGGCCGGGCAGCAGCACCGGCACCACCAGCACCACCAGCCTCGTCCGGCTGGCCCGCCTGGGGGGTCTGGCTGGCCGAGCCCTCCGAGGCCGAACGGGTCCGCCGTACCGGACGGTCCCCCGCCGCGCGGGCCGGACGCTCACCCGCCGCGCGGCCCGCCGCCGCCCTGGCCGGGCGGGCCGGGGCAGGGGGGAGCTGGCCCTTCAGGGGGCCCCACTCGTTGGGGTCGGGTACGCCCGGCGGCAGCATCTGGCGCCGCTTGGGCCCGCCGTGCTCGGACTCGCCGGGTTCCTTGGCGCCGGGCCAGGCCTTGGCGACGCGGGCGGCCAGGACGAAGTCCTTGCGGAGCGGGTGGCCCTCGAAGGTCTCCGGGAGGAGCAGATGCTCCAGGCCCGGGTGGCCTTCGAAGACGACGCCGAACATCTCGTGGGTCTCGCGCTCGTGCCAGCCGGCGCCCGCGTAGACGCCGACGGCCGTAGGCAGGGCGGGGGCGTCGTGCGGGACCGTCGTGCGGACGAGGAGACGGCGGACCGGATTCAGGGCGACGACGTGCGCGGAGACCCGGAAGCCGGTGCCCGGTTCGTCGACCGCGCTCAGCCAGTCGAAGTAGGTGCAGGACAGGGTCGTACGGGCCGTCTCCAGGGCGGTGAGCCAGGAGGACGGCGGTACGTCCACGGTCAGGAGGTCGTACGACTCCTCGGCCGTGGCGTCCGGGCCGAAGAGTTCCTCGGCGGGGGCGGGCAGCCAGCCGGCGGCCGTACTCATCGGGCGTCCCCCTCACCGGCCGGCGCGGGAGGCTTCACCAGGCCGCTCTGCAGCGCGGCCGCCGACGGCCGGGCGGGCTCGTTGCGGTACCGCTCCCCCAGCGACTCGCGGGCGATCTTCTCCTGGAGCTTGAGGATGCCCTGGAGCAGCGCCTCGGGCCGGGGCGGGCAGCCGGGGACGTAGACGTCGACGGGGATGATCTGGTCGACGCCCTTCGTCACCGAGTAGGAGTCCCAGTAGGGGCCGCCGCAGTTGGAGCAGGCGCCGAAGGAGATGACGTACTTCGGCTCGGGCATCTGCTCGTACAGACGCTTGACGGCCGGGGCCATCTTGTCCGTGACCGTGCCCGACACCACCATCAGGTCGGCCTGCCGGGGGCCCGGCGCGAACGGGATCACGCCGAGCCGGATGAAGTCGTGGCGGGCCATCGACGCGGCGATGAACTCGATGGCGCAGCAGGCGAGGCCGAAGTTGAAGACCCAGAGCGAGTAGCGGCGGCCCCAGTTCAGGACGACCTTCATCGGCTCGGGAGCGAGGCGGGCGAGCGCGCCCAGCCTCTTCGGTTCCGGCAGGTACACGGGCTCGGGGGACTCCGAGGCCCCGGAGAGCCCGGAGGTCGAGGGGTTCACGTCCATGCCAGGACGCCCTTCTTGTATGCGTACAGCAGGCCCACGGTGAGGAAGCCGAGGAAGATGAACATCTCCACGAGGGTCGTCGCGCCGTAGCCGGGGGCGGCGAAGACCGTCGCCCAGGGGAACAGGAAGATCGAGTCGACCGCGAAGATCACGTAGAGGAAGGCGTAGACGTAGTAGCGGACCTGGGTGTGGGCCCAGCCCTCGCCGACGGGGTCGACGCCGCACTCGTAGGTCAGGAGTTTCTCCGGTGTCGGTACCACCGGGCGCAGCAGGCGGCCCGCGCCGAACGCGACGGCGACGAACAGCACGCCGATGACGGCGAGCAGTCCGACCACCGAGTAGGACCGGAAGTAGCCGGCCGCGACGACGTGCGCCGCGGCGAACGACGAGTCCCCCAACGTCTCCCGCACCGTCCGTCCCTCGCTCCCTGACCTCGTGACCTTAGTGAACTCTGTGATGCAACGTGATTCGAGGATGTGTACGCACGGGAGTCTAGGCCCTGATAAAGAAGCGGTAAGCAGCCCGTCACGCCGTGAGACAGCCGGTACCGGTGTCGGCGCCGGTGAGGGTGGGGTTTCCCCCCGGCGGCGGAGGGCGGCGTACCGCATGGCGTGAACGGTCCCCCGCACGGCACGCTGATCAGCATGACCGCTCCCAGCCCCGCCGCCGACCGGCCGGACGGCACCGACCGGCCTCACGGCACCGACCGGCCTCACGGCACCGATCGGCCCCATGGCACCGGCCGGCCCCATGGCACCGGCCGGCCCGACCACCGGCCGCACAGCGACAACGGAAAGCACGACGACCCCAGCGACCCCAGCGACGGTAGGGCCCACGGGGACGGTAGGAACCACGGCGACGGTGGTGACCGCGCGGACCGCACCGCCCGACTCGACGGCCACGCCACCCCGCACCGGCTGCCTCCGCCCCGCCCGGCCCTCGACGCGCACACCTGGAAGGAGATCGCGCATCTCCTGCTGAACCTGCCGGTGGCGGTGTTCGGGTTGGTGTACGCCTTCACCGTGCTGGTCGCCGGCGGCATCCTCAGTCTCACCGCGATCGGTCTCCCGCTGTTCGCGCTCTGCCTGCTGGGCGCCCGGCAGCTGGGCAAGCTGGAGCGGGCCCGGGCGCGCAGGCTGCTCGGGGTGCGGGTGGAGGAGCCGTCACCGCTGCCGCTCGCGAAGGGCGGGGGCCCGGTGCAGCGGCTGTGGATGGCGCTGAAGGACCCGGTGGGCTGGCGGACCCTGCTGTACGACGCGATCCGGCTGCCCTGGGGCGCCCTGACCTTCTGCACCGTGCTGGTCTCGCTGTTCGTGCTGTGGCCGGTGCTGCCGTACCTCGCGCGGGGCATGGCGAACGTGGACCGGGCGATGGTGCGCGGGCTGCTGTCGCCCTCGGACGAGCTGGAGCGGCGGATCGCCGAACTGGAGTCCGACCGCGGGATCGTGGTCGACACGGCGGCGGCGGATCTGCGCCGGATCGAGCGCGACCTGCACGACGGCGCCCAGGCGCGGCTGGTCAACCTGGCCATGGGGCTCGGCCTGGCCAAGGAGAAGCTGCTGGAGGACCCCGACACGGCGGCGGCGATGGTCGACGAGGCGCACGGCGAGGTGAAACTCGCCCTCCAGGAGCTGCGGGACCTGGCCCGGGGCATCCACCCGGCCGTGCTCACCGACCGCGGCCTGGACGCGGCCCTGTCCTCGGTCGCCTCCCGCTGCACGGTGCCGGTGACGGTGACCGTGGACCTGCCGGCCCGGCCCGCGGAGGCCATCGAGGGCATCGCCTACTTCACCGTCTCCGAGCTGCTGCAGAACATCGGCAAGCACAGCCGGGCACGGACCGCCTCGGTCGACGTCTGGCGGGCCGACGACCGGCTGCTCATCCAGGTCCGGGACGACGGCCGGGGCGGTGCCCGGCTGGACGCGGGCAGCGGCATGCGGGGCCTGGCGGAGCGGCTGGGCGCGGTGGACGGCCTGTTCGCGGTGGACTCCCCGGCGGGCGGCCCGACGGTGGTCACCGCGGAGCTCCCGTGGCGGGACCGCACGGCCTGACCCCCTGGCGGGACCGCACAGCCTGACCCCCGCCGCGCCATTCCCGCCGCACTCGCCAGTGCCGTCCCGCCCCGCCGAGTTCGCCTCGTCCCGCGAGTCCCGCGCACCCCGCCAAGTCCGCGACCTCACCCCGCCTCACCGCGCCGCTCCCCTGAGCGGGGGTGGGGAAAACCCCCCGCTCAAGACGCCGACGGACTCCATGTCGGACAGTCGCGCGACGGACCACCCTGGACGTACGGCCCGACGCAGCGGACGTCCTGACGTACCGCCGTACGGCCGAACCGCCACCTGGACGAGCAGAACGGAACACCACCGATGGTCACGGAGTACGGACAGGGCTACGCCCACCGGAGCGAGCGGCACCACCGGCTGCCCCCCGCGCTGCGGGCGCCCGTCGAGGCGCGCAGCTGGCGTGAGTTCGGCTACGTGCTGCTCGGCCTGCCGGTCGCGACCGTGCTGTTCGCCTGGACGGTGACGACGGTCGCGCTCGGCGCGGGCCTGCTGGTGACCTTCCTCGGCATCCCGGTGCTGGCGGCGGCCCTCGCCGGCTGCCGGGGCTTCGGGGTGCTGGAGCGGGCGCGGGCGCGCGGACTGCTCGGCCTGGAGGTGGCCGACCCGGAGCCGCTGCGGATGCGTAAGCCGGGGGCGGCGGCCTGGGTGGGCGCGATGCTCAAGAGCGGTGCCTCCTGGCGACACGCGCTGTACGCGCTGGTGCAGTTCCCGTGGGCGGTGTTCTCGTTCTCGGTCGCGGTGAGCTTCTGGTCCTGCGGCTGGGCGCTGCTGAGCTATCCGCTGTGGTTCTGGGTGTTCCCGGCGTACGCCGGCACGGGCGGCATCCAGCTGTACGGCGACGCCCACCACAGCGTCTACCTCGACAACCCCTTCGAGATCGCCGTGACCGCGCTGATCGGTCTGCTGTTCACGCTGGCCACGCCGTGGCTCGTACGGGCGCTGACCACCGTGGACGGGTTGCTGGTGCGCGGGCTGCTCGGGCCGTCGCCGCTGTCGGCGCGGGTGGTGGAGCTGGAGTCGGACCGGGGTGCCGTGGTCGACACGGCCGCCGCCGACCTGCGGCGCATCGAGCGGGACCTGCACGACGGGGCACAGGCCCGGCTGGTCGGTCTGGCGATGGACCTGGGGCTGGCCAAGGAGAAGCTGCGGGAGGACCCGGACACGGCGGCGGCGATGGTGGAGGAGGCGCACGGCGAGGTGAAGCTGGCCCTCCAGGAGCTTCGTGACCTGGCCCGGGGCATCCACCCGGCCGTGCTCACCGACCGCGGCCTGGACGCGGCCCTGTCCTCGGTCGCCTCCCGCTGCACGGTGCCGGTGCGGGTGGAGGTCGACCTGCCGGCCCGGCCGGCGCCGGCCATCGAGGGCATCGCCTACTTCACCGTCTCCGAGCTGCTGCAGAACATCGGCAAGCACAGCCGGGCACGGACCGCCTCGGTCGACGTCTGGCACTCGGAGGACCGGCTGTTCATCCAGGTGACCGACGACGGTGTGGGCGGCGCCGACGTCTCGCGCGGCTCCGGGCTGGCCGGTCTCGCCGCGCGCCTGGACGCGGTGGACGGCGTCCTGGTGGTGGACTCCCCGGCGGGCGGCCCCACCCGGGTGATCGCGGAACTGCCCTGGCGCGGCTGAACACACCCGCGGCCCCGCGCCTTCTCCCGGCTCCCTCCTCCCCGCTCCCTCCCCCACACGATGGCGGTCACCGGCAACAGCAACGGCACCTGTCCCGGGCACATCGGCGCTCACCGACCCCTCCCCGGCCCGCGGCGGTCCCGCTCTCTCCCCCGTACAGCGGCACCCCGGCGTGAATCCTGGAATGCTGGTCCTCCGGAGAACGGCGTGGACCGGCGTCGTCGCGGGGAACGGGCTGTGGGGGGAACGGAAGATCGTGGAGGACAGGGTGCGGGTGGTCATAGCCGAGGATTCAGTGCTGCTCCGGGAGGGCCTGACCCGGCTGCTGACCGATCGGGGGCACGAGGTCGTCGCCGGGGTCGGTGACGCGGACGCGCTGGTGAAGACCGTCTCGGACCTGGCCGAGCTGGGCGAGCTGCCGGACGTGGTGGTGGCGGACGTGCGGATGCCGCCGACGCACACCGACGAGGGCGTCCGGGCGGCCGTACTCCTGCGCCGGCTGCACCCGGGGCTCGGGGTGCTGGTCCTGTCGCAGTACGTGGAGGAGCGTTACGCCACCGAGCTGCTGGCCGGTTCCAGCCGGGGCGTCGGTTATCTGCTCAAGGACCGGGTCGCGGACGTACGGGAGTTCGTGGACGCGGTGGTGCGGGTGGCCGAGGGCGGTACGGCGCTGGATCCGGAGGTGGTCGCGCAGCTGCTCGGCCGCAGCCGCAAGCAGGACGTGCTGACGGGGCTGACCCCCCGGGAGCGCGAGGTGCTCGGGCTGATGGCGGAGGGGCGGACCAACTCGGCGATCGCCCGGCAGCTGGTGGTCAGCGACGGCGCCGTGGAGAAGCACGTCAGCAACATCTTCCTCAAGCTCGGGCTGACGCCGAGCGTCGGCGACCACCGTCGGGTTCTGGCCGTTCTCACCTACCTGAACTCCTGAGCGGCGCCCGTGGACGCGTGAGACGGCCACGGGGCGGGGAGCCGGGCGGACCCGGAGGGCCCCCGGCGGGAGGCGGGCCGCACCCGGGCCGGGGGCCGGAACCGGCCGGGGCGGGAGACGGGGACAGACCCGGACGGGAGGGCGGAAAGTCCCGTAGGGGACGGCCGCGGGCCCGACGGCGGCCGGACGGGAGAACCCGGGAACGCGCGGGGAGCGCCTTGACCGGCGCCCCGGCGATATGCGGGACATGATGTGAAGCCAGCGCCACAGGCCGTCTCGAATTCGTCCAATCCACGGATGACCTCGGGAAGGCGACCCTAACCGACGTAGGGTTGATCCTGGGATGGTCCGTGGGACGACCAGGCCCCGGACAGCCGCCTCGAAGGAGGTCCAGTTCAGTGACCAGCCAGGTCAGCAGCCCAGCGGAGCAGACCGACGGAACCGTCGTGGGAGAGCAGCGCAAACCGGGCGGCGCGAAGGACGTGCGGCGCCTGGACCGGGTGATCATCCGGTTCGCGGGGGACTCGGGTGACGGCATGCAGCTCACCGGTGACCGGTTCACCTCGGAAACCGCCTCGTTCGGCAACGACCTCTCCACCCTGCCGAACTTCCCCGCCGAGATCCGCGCCCCCGCCGGCACCCTGCCGGGTGTCTCGTCCTTCCAACTGCACTTCGCCGACCACGACATCCTCACCCCCGGTGACGCGCCGAACGTCCTCGTCGCCATGAACCCGGCCGCCCTGAAGGCCAACATCGGCGACCTGCCCCGCGGCGCCGAGATCATCGTCAACACCGACGAGTTCACCAAGCGCGCCCTGCAGAAGGTCGGGTACGACGCCTCTCCGCTGGAGGACGGCTCGCTCGACGGCTACAGCCTCCATCCGGTGCCGCTGACCACGCTCACCGTGGAGGCGCTGAAGGAGTTCGACCTGTCCCGCAAGGAGGCCGAGCGCAGCAAGAACATGTTCGCGCTGGGCCTGCTGAGCTGGATGTACCACCGGCCCACCGAGGGCACCGAGAAGTTCCTGAAGTCGAAGTTCGCGAAGAAGCCGGAGATCGCGGAGGCCAACATCGCGGCGTTCCGCGCGGGCTGGAACTTCGGCGAGACGACGGAGGACTTCGCGGTCTCCTACGAGGTCGCGCCGGCCGCCAAGGCCTTCCCGGTCGGCACCTACCGCAACATCTCCGGCAACCTCGCCCTGGCCTACGGCCTGATCACCGCGTCCCGCCAGGCGGACCTGCCGCTGTTCCTGGGGTCGTACCCGATCACGCCGGCCTCGGACATCCTGCACGAGCTGAGCCGGCACAAGAACTTCGGGGTGCGCACCTTCCAGGCCGAGGACGAGATCGCGGGCATCGGGGCGGCCCTCGGCGCGGCGTTCGGCGGCTCGCTCGCGGTGACCACGACGAGCGGCCCCGGTGTCGCCCTGAAGAGCGAGACGATCGGCCTCGCGGTCTCGCTGGAGCTGCCCCTGCTGGTGGTGGACATCCAGCGCGGCGGCCCGTCGACGGGTCTGCCGACCAAGACCGAGCAGGCCGACCTGCTGCAGGCGATGTACGGCCGCAACGGCGAGGCCCCCGTGCCGGTGGTGGCGCCGAGGACCCCGGCCGACTGCTTCGACGCCGCGCTGGAGGCGGCCCGGATCGCGCTGACGTACCGCACGCCGGTGATGCTGCTGTCGGACGGCTATCTGGCCAACGGCTCCGAGCCGTGGCGCATCCCGGACCTGGAGGAGCTGCCCGACCTGCGGGTGCGGTTCGCCTCCGGCCCGAACCACGCGCTCGCGGACGGCACCGAGGTCTTCTGGCCGTACAAGCGGGACCCGCAGACCCTGGCCCGCCCGTGGGCGGTCCCCGGCACCCCGGGTCTGGAGCACCGTATCGGCGGCATCGAGAAGCAGGACGGCACGGGCAACATCTCCTACGACCCGGCCAACCACGACTTCATGGTCCGCACCCGGCAGGCCAAGGTCGACGGCATCGACGTCCCCGACGTGGAGGTCGACGACCCGCACGGCGCGACGACCCTGGTCCTCGGCTGGGGTTCCACCTACGGGCCGATCACGGCGGCGGTACGGCGGCTGCGCGCGGCCGGCGAGTCGATCGCCCAGGCCCACCTGCGCCACCTCAACCCCTTCCCGCGCAACCTCGGCACGGTGCTGAAGGGCTACGACAAGGTGGTGATCCCCGAGATGAACCTGGGGCAGCTCGCCACCCTCATCCGAGCGAAGTACCTGGTCGACGCCCACTCGTACAACCAGGTCAACGGCATGCCGTTCAAGGCGGAACAGCTCGCCGCGGCGCTGAAGGAGGCCATCGATGACTGACGCCGGCAACGCGCTGCTGCAGCTGGTCCCCAAGGCCGAGGCCAGGCAGTCGATGAAGGACTTCAAGTCGGACCAGGAGGTGCGCTGGTGCCCGGGCTGCGGTGACTACGCGATCCTCGCGGCCGTCCAGGGCTTCATGCCGGAGCTGGGCCTCGCCCGGGAGAACATCGTCTTCGTCTCCGGCATCGGCTGCTCGTCCCGCTTCCCGTACTACCTGAACACCTACGGGATGCACTCCATCCACGGCCGCGCCCCCGCCATCGCGACGGGTCTGGCCTCCTCCCGCCGCGACCTGAGCGTGTGGGTCGTCACCGGCGACGGCGACGCGCTGTCCATCGGCGGCAACCATCTGATCCACGCCCTGCGCCGCAACGTCAACCTGAAGATCCTGCTGTTCAACAACCGGATCTACGGCCTCACCAAGGGCCAGTACTCGCCCACCTCAGAGGTCGGCAAGATCACCAAGTCGACGCCGATGGGCTCGCTGGACGCGCCGTTCAACCCGGTGTCGCTGGCGATCGGCGCGGAGGCGTCCTTCGTGGCCCGCACGATCGACTCCGACCGCAAGCACCTGACCGAGGTGCTGCGCGCCGCCGCCGACCACCCGGGCACGGCGCTGATCGAGATCTACCAGAACTGCAACATCTTCAACGACGGCGCCTTCGACGCCCTGAAGGACAAGCAGCGGGCGGAGGAGGCGCTGATCCGGCTGGAGCACGGGCAGCCGATCCGCTTCGGTGCCGACGGGACGAGAGGGGTCGTCCGCGACCGGCAGACCGGTGACCTGCGGGTGGTGACGGTGACCCCGGAGAACGAGGCGGACGTCCTGGTGCACGACGCCCATGCCGCGTCCCCGACCACGGCCTTCGCCCTGTCCCGGCTGGCCGACCCGGACACCCTGCACCACACCCCGATCGGAGTGTTCCGCTCCGTCGAACGGCCGGTCTACGACAGCCTGATGGCCGAGCAGCTCGACACCGCGATCGAACAGCGCGGCAAGGGCGACCTGGCCGCGCTGCTGGCCGGCGGGGACACCTGGACGGTCGTCGGCTAGCGGGTCCGCCCGTCCTGCCGTCGGCCGACCGGTTCGCCCGTCTCTCCGAGTCGTTCCGATCACGAGGCCCGGGACTGGATTTCCCGGGCCTCGTCGTATGCCCGGCGGGCGCTGAGCACGTCGTCCATGCGCTGCTGGGTCCACTGCGCCAGCGCCCGCACCTGCTCCGCCGCCTCGCGTCCCAGCCCGGTCAGGGAGTAGTCGACGCGGGGCGGGATGACCGGCTTGGCGTCCCGGTGGACGAGACCGTCGCGCTCCAGGGTCTGGAGGGTCTGCGTGAGCATCTTCTCGCTGACCCGGCCGATGGCCCGGCGCAGTTCGCTGAAGCGATGGGGGCGGTCGAGGAGCCGGATGAGCACCAGCACCCCCCAGCGGCTGGTGACGTGCTCCAGAACGAGGCGGTGGGGGCACATGGCCTCGCCGTCACCCTTGCCGGTACTTACCTTCACACCCGTACCTTACTTCAAAGTGGGTACTTTCCCATAGTTAGCGCCTTCCTTAGGGTTAGCAAAAGACCGCACCCGAGAAGGAGACCCCCCTCATGAGCATCGTCGTCACCGGAGCCACCGGACAGCTCGGCCGCCACGTCGTGGAGCAGCTGCTGGAGAAGGTCCCCGCGGACCGCATCACCGCCGTCGTGCGTGACGAGGCGAAGGCCGCCGACCTCGCCGCCCGCGGAGTGCGGCTCGCGGTCGCCGACTACAACGCGCCCGAGTCCTTCGACGGCCTGTTCGCCGCCGGCGACAAGGTCCTGCTGATCTCCGGCAACGAGTTCGACAAGGGCCGGGTGGGACAGCACACGGTCGTCATCGAGGCGGCCAAGGCGGCCGGCGTCGCCCTGCTCGCGTACACCAGCGCCCCCGGCGGCCTGACGGCCGCACTGGCGGACGACCACCGGGCCACCGAGCGGGTGCTGCTCGCCTCCGGCCTGCCGTACAGCCTGCTGCGCAACGGCTGGTACCACGAGAACTACACGGAGAACCTGGCGCCGGTCCTGGAGCACGGCGCGGTCGTCCAGGCCGCCGGTGACGGCCGGGTCTCCTCCGCCTCCCGGGCCGACTACGCCGCCGCCGCGGTCGCGGTGCTGACCGGCGAGGGGCACGAGAACACGACGTACGAGCTGGGCGGCGACGAGGCGTGGAGCTTCGCCGAGTACGCGGCCGAGCTGAGCCGGCAGACGGGCAGGGAGATCGTCTACACCCCGGTCTCGGTGGACGCCCTGACCGGCATCCTGACCGGCGCGGGGCTGCCCGCTCCGCTGGCCGGGGTGCTGGCGGGCGTGGACGCCTCGATCGAGAAGGGCGAGCTGGTCGTCTCCTCGGGCGACCTGTCCCGGCTGACCGGCCGCCCGACGACGCCGCTGGCCGAGGCGGTCTCCGCCGCGCTGAAGGGCTGACACCGGCAGGCCGACCCGACTGTCATGACCGTATGACGATACGGGCATGACAGCCGGGAAGCTCCGGCGTTACCTTCGTTCTCGCACGTCCAGGGAGGACGCGCGGGCAACAAGGAGGGGCCGTGGCCGGGACGTCCGAGGCTGAACACCGAATAGGCCTGCTGAACGGTTTCGCCGCCTATGGGATGTGGGGGCTGGTCCCCCTGTTCTGGCCGCTGCTCAAACCCGCCGGCGCCATGGAGATCCTGGCCAACCGGATGGTGTGGTCCCTCGTGGCCGTCGCCGTCGCACTGCTCTTCGTACGGCGCTGGGCCTGGGCCGGAGAACTGCTGCGCCAGCCCCGGCGGCTCGGCCTGGTCGCCGTGGCGGCCGGCGTCATCACCGTGAACTGGGGCATCTACATCTGGGCCGTGAACTCCGGCCACGTGGTCGAGGCCTCGCTCGGCTACTTCATCAACCCGCTGGTCACCATCGCGATGGGCGTGCTGCTCCTGAAGGAGCGGCTGCGGCGCGTGCAGTGGGCGGCGGTCGCGATCGGCTTCGCCGCCGTCATCGTGCTGACCATCGGCTTCGGCCGCCCGCCGTGGATCTCGCTGTGCCTCGCCTTCTCCTTCGCCACCTACGGGCTGGTGAAGAAGAAGGTGGCACTCGGCGGTGTCGAGTCGCTGGCCGCGGAGACCGCGATCCAGTTCCTGCCGGCGCTCGGTTATCTGCTGTGGCTGACCGCGCACGGCGACGCCACGTTCCTGGGTCACGGCAGCGGACACGCCGCACTGCTCGCCTCCACCGGCGTCGTCACCGCGCTGCCCCTGGTCTGCTTCGGCGCGGCGGCGATCCGCGTGCCGCTGTCCACGCTGGGCCTGCTGCAGTACCTGGCCCCGATCTTCCAGTTCCTGCTCGGCGTCCTCTACTTCCACGAGTCCATGCCCGCCGAGCGGTGGGCCGGGTTCGCCCTGGTCTGGCTGGCGCTGATCCTGCTCACCGGCGACGCGCTGCGCTTCGCGCGGCGGCGGCCGGAGCGGCTCACCGTACCGACGGCCCGCGCGGCCGAGTCCGCGGCCTCGGCTCCGGCGGACGCCTGACGGCACGCAACCGCGCGGAAGGGGCGCGGGGCGAGCGGGAAGGGACGCAGCGGGCGGGAAGGGATGCAGCGGACGCGGCGAGCGTGGAGAGGCGCGGCGAGCGAGAGGGGCGCGACCGACGGGGGCTCCGCGACCGACGCGAGACCCGAGGCTCCGCGCCCGACGCGAGGTCCGTGACCGGGGGGAGGCTCCGCGCCCGACGCGAGGTGCGCGGCGGGCGGGCGGAAGGGGCCCCTCCGTCGGGGCGCCCGGCTATAAGTGGGAGCCATGACCACACAGGCACCCGCCCCGCTGCACTGGAAGATCGTCATCGACGCGGCCGACCCGCACGCCCAGGCCGACTTCTGGGCCGCGGCCCTGCACTACACCGCCGAGGACAACAGCGCCCTCGTCGAACGGCTGCTGTCCCTCGGCGCGCTGTCCGGGGAGGCCACCGTCGAGTACCACGGCCGGCCCGCCTTCCGTGACCTGGTCGCCGTACGCCACCCCGACGACCCGTACGACCCCGAGACCGGCACCGGGCTCGGACGCCGGCTGCTGTTCCAGCGGGTACCGGAGCCGAAGACCGTCAAAAACCGGCTCCACCTCGACCTCCACGCCGGACCGGAGCGGCGCGCGGACGAGGTGGCACGCCTTCGGACGCTGGGCGCACGGGTCCTGCGCGAGGTGAGGGAACCCGCGGGCCAGTGGGTCCTGATGGCGGATCCCGAGGGCAACGAGTTCTGCGTGCAGTAGCCGGGGGTCCGTCCGTCGGACGGCCCGGAGGCGCGCGGGTCAGGTCACCCCCGGGCCGCCGCCTTCGCCGCGCGGTCGGTGAGGCGGACCATGCGGGCGCGGGCGGACTCCAGCGGGCGCGGGTCGTCCGCGGCGGGGCCCGGCTCGGCGGTGAGGTCCGTCCACAGGGCGATCAGGTCGCGCCCCAGCCGCAGGCCCTCCTCGGGGTCGCGCACCGCGCGCCAGGCGGTGGCCGCGCTCTGCACGTTGCCGTAGGCGGCCTCCCCGTCCCGTGCCCGGCTGCGCAGCCGGGCGAGATCCAGGGACAGCCGGAAGGCACGGACCGGGTCGTCGGCCAGGTAGGCGATGTAGGCGCGCAGTTCGCGCAGGTGCAGCACCTCGACGTGGTGCTCGCCGAGCACGGTGGACGCCTCGGTGAGAGTTTGGTCGGCCAGCTCCGCCGCCGCGTCGATACGGCCCGCCCGTACGGCCTCGTTGATACGGCTCATCGGCTCGGTGAGCAGTTCCGCCCCCTCGGCCGTCTCGGTCAGCGGCCCGTCCCCGAGCACCTCCTCGGCCACCGCGTCGAACCCGCGGGGCGGGGTGGGCGTGGCGGTGGTGGCCGGGGCGGCGGACTCCTCCGGTACGGCGGCGACGAGCGGCTCCACCGGTACGGCGATGAGCGGCTCCGGCCGTACGGGGGCGACCGGGGCGGCCTGCTCGGCCGGTGCGGCGGCGACCGCGGCGTCGCCCATCACGGGCGCCGGTCCGAACCGTCCGGCCGGCGCCTGCACGGGACCCGACGGCACGGCCCCCGGTCCCGGGACGGGCGCGGCGGACACCCGCTCCGGCTCGCCCGTCATCCGGCTGGAACCGTCCGCCGAGACCTCCAGCGGCACGATCCAGCCCGCCCGGTCGTCCTGGACCGTGGCGCGTATGGGGGCGCCGAGGCTGATGGCCAGGCGCTGGAGGTGATTCAGGACGGCCTGCTGGATCTCCTCACCCGCCGCCGCCACGACCGACGCCCCGCCGACCGTCGCGTACCCCGGGCCGAACACCCTGACGGGCACTGCCGCCGGATACTCCACGGGCTGCTGCGTCCGCTTCTTCTCGAAGCTGAGTCGAGCCATCGGTGTCCTCACTCCCCCGGCGTCGCGATCCGGTCGTACGCGTCCTGCC
This sequence comes from Streptomyces sp. NPDC107654, assembly GCF_055639035.1. NCBI lineage: Bacteria > Bacillati > Actinomycetota > Actinomycetes > Kitasatosporales > Streptomycetaceae > Streptomyces > Streptomyces sp. NPDC107654. Next base: position 129,797 of record NZ_JBVKBI010000015.1, on the reverse strand, counting down.
CACCAGTGTGTCGGTTCCCCCCGGCTTCCGCGTCACCGCGACGTCACAGCCTCGCACCAGCCCCGCCCTGGCCAAATTTCCTTGCGTATGCATAAAATGCATACGCCTTTAACCGGGGTACGACACGACGCACCTGGGGGACCCATGAACCGCCGCTTCCTCTTCGTCCTGGGCAGCGCCCGCCAGGACGGCAACACCGAGCTGCTGGCCCGAGAGGCCGCCACTCAGCTGCCCACCGGCGTCGAACAGCGCTGGATCCGCCTCGCCGACCACCCGCTGCCGGACTTCGCGGACCTGCGCCACGACGAGGACCACGTACGGCCGTCCGCGGACACCCCGGTCGGCCGGCTGCTGGACGCCACCCTCGCCGCGACCGACATCGTGATCGCCTCGCCGCTGTACTGGTACTCGGTGTCCAGCCTCACCAAGCGCTACCTGGACTACTGGTCGGCCTGGCTGCGCACCCCGGGCGTCGACTTCAAGGCGACGATGGCCGGCCGCACCGTGTGGGGCGTCGCCGCACTGGCCGATGACGAGCCGGTGGTCGCGGACCCGTACGTCGGCACGCTCAACAACTCGGCCGCCTACCTGGGGATGCACTTCGGCGGGGTCCTGCTCGGCAACGGCAGCGCGCCCGGTGACGTACGGAAGGACACGGCGGCGCTGGCGCGCGCGAAGACGTTCTTCGCCCAGGACGCGCCTCTCGCACGCTTTCCGTACGAGACCGACGGCGTCCGGGCCGGTGCCGGCGTCCAGGGCTAGGCGCTGATGTCCTTCGCCGTGAACCGCGCCCAGGCGGCCGAGCCGAACACCACGGCGTAGAGCCCCTGGAGGCCGAGGTTGCGCACCACGTCGTCCCAGTAGACGGGATCGCGCACCAGGTCGGCGAAGGACAGCCAGTAGTGCGGGAAGAGGTAGGGCTGCACCGCGTGCAGCTGGGGTATCTGGTCGACGATCTGCACCGTGATGAGCAGCCCTACCGTGGTCGCCATCGCCGCGATGCCGCTGTTGGTGAGGGTCGACACGAAGAGGCCGAGGGCCGCCACGCCGACCAGTGAGGCGGCGACGACCAGCGCGATCAGCAGGGCCCGGCCGAGTCCCTCGGCGAAGCTGATCCGGGTGCCGGAGATCGTCGTCAGCTCGCCCAACGGGAAGAGCAGCGCACCGACGACCAGCGCGGATCCGGCGACGACCAGCGTGGCCAGCAGGCAGAAGGCCAGCACGGTCGCGTACTTGGTGAGCAGCAGCCGGGTACGGCCGGCCGGGGCGACCAGCAGATAGCGCAGGGTGCCCGCGCCCGCCTCCCCGGCGATCGCGTCGCCCGCGACGACGCCGACGGCCATCGGCAGGAAGAACGGCAGGGTCGCGGCGAGCGCGGTGAACACCAGGAACAGCCCGTTGTTGGTGATCTGCGTGATGAACGCCGGGCCCTCGCCGCCCCCGCCGCCGACCGGTCCGCCGCCCCGTGTCTCGACCCTGACCGCGATCCCGACCAGGACCGGCACCGCGGCCAGCACTCCGAGCAGGGCCAGGGTGCGCCAGCGGCGGACGGTGGTGACCAGCTCGCTGCGCAGCAGCCCGAGGGCCCACAGCGGACTCGTCCGGCGCCCGGAATCCGCCACCGGCACGTCAGTCCGCGACATCGACGACCTCCCCCGACACGTCAGTCCGCGACATCGACGACCTCCCCGGCACGTCAACCCGCGACATCGAAGCCCTCCCCCGTCAGTGCCACGAACGCGTCCTCCAGCGAGGCGCGTTCGACCGTCAGTCCCCGGACCCGGACGCCCGCGGCGACCAGGGCCGCGGTCACCTCGGCGAGGTCGCGCCCGGGCGGTTCGCCGGTGACCCGGTCGCCGTCGGCGGTCACGTCCCCGACGCCCAGTTCCTTCAGTACGCGGGTCGCCTCCGCGCCGTCCGGGGTGGTGACCACCAGCCGGCCGCGCGCCCCGGCCGCGAGGTCCGCCACCGCGCCCTGGGTGACGAGCCGCCCCTGCGCCATGACCGCCGCGTGGGTGCACACCTGCTCGATCTCGTCCAGGAGGTGGGAGGAGAGGAAGACGGTCGTGCCGTCGGCGGCCAGTTCCCTGATCAGCGTGCGGATCTCGCGCATGCCCTGCGGGTCGAGGCCGTTGGTGGGTTCGTCCAGGACCAGCAGTCTGCGCGGCTGGAGCAGTGCGGCGGCCAGCCCCAGGCGCTGCTTCATGCCGAGCGAGTACGCCTTCGCCTTCTTGCCCGCGGCGGCCGCGAGGCCGACCCGGTCCAGTGCAGCTGCGACGCGGGCGCGCCGGGTGCGCGGGTCGGCGGTCGGGTCGGCGGCGTCGTAGCGCAGCAGGTTGTCCCGGCCGGACAGGAAGCCGTACAGGGCGGGGCCCTCGATGAGGGCGCCGACCTGCGGCAGGACCGTGCGCGCCGAGCGGGGCATGGGCCGGCCCAGCACGCGGACGGTGCCCGCGGTCGGCTCGATCAGGCCCATCAGCATGCGGATGGTGGTCGTCTTGCCGGAGCCGTTGGGCCCGAGGAAGCCGAAGACGCTGCCCGCCGGGACGGTCAGGTCGAGACCGTCCACGGCGAGCTGTCCGCCGCGGTAGCGCTTGGTGAGACCGCGCGTGACGATCACGCTCGCCGGCGCGTCCCCCGGGCCCGGCTGCGTGGCGGACGGTGCGTCCATCGGCTCCCCTCGAATCCTCCGATGCGTCGTGCCCGACGGGTCACTTGGCCGCGTCGGCCGCCTTCACCAGGGCGTCCTTGGTCACCGCGCCGGCGTAGACCTTGCCGTCGTCGGTGATCAGGGCGTTGACCAGGCGGGTGGAGAACACCATGCCCTTGCCGAACTTCCCGTCGACCTGCTCGCCGAGCGAGCCGAGGAAGCCGCCGAGGTCGCCGCCCTGGGAACCGGTGGGCAGGCCGCCCTTGGCGCCGGTGTCGACGGTCACCACCGAGGTCCAGCCCTTGCCGAGGACCGTCGGGGCGCCCGCGCCCTTCAGGCCCCCGGCGAAGTCCTCGCCGTGCCGCGGGGCCTGTCCGTGGCTGGGGGCGTGCTCGCGCGCCTCGGCCTCGTCCTTCTCCTCGGTGACCTTCGCGCCCTTGGGCGGGGTGAAGTCGAAGGTGGAGGCGGCCGGCCTGGCGAAGGAGACCTGGGTGAAGCCCGCGTCGAGCACGGCGGCGCCGCCGCTCCTCGGGGTCAGGGTGAACTTCAGCGGCATGCCCGTCTTCGCGTCCACGGCGATGCTGATCGCGCCGACGGTGGTGCCGGACTGCCTGGGCTGGATCAGCAGCTTGTAGGCGTCGCGCCCGGCGACCTGCGCGGTGCCGTCGACGGTGACGGACGTGGTGTCGTCCACCGCCTTCAGGGCCTCGTCGGCGAAGTCCTTGGGCGTGGCCGGCGGCTCGGCCCGGTGATCCTTGCCGGAGCCGGCCGCGGTGGAGTGGTAGACCTCGTTGCTCTTGCTGTCGTAACCCCAGACGTCCTTGCCGTCGTGGATCAGGCTGTACTCGGCACCCTGCTCCAGCACGGAGAGCTTCTGCCGGTCCGGGCCGTCGGCGGCGACGCGCAGGGTGTGCGTGCCGGAGACCAGCTCGGTGAGCTTGGCCTGCGGGTCGGCCGAGGAGCCGTCACCGGAGCCGCCCCGGCCCGCGCCGGAGAGCAGGCCGTCCTGCAGGCCGCCGAGGTCGGGCAGGCCGAGGTCGGTGCTGACCTTCACGGTGCCGGACAGCTGCTGCACGTCCGACTTGGCGATCTTCTCGATGAGCTGCTGTGCGCTGATCTTCGGCAGGTCGGGGTCACCGGAGTCGGCGAGCGCCGGGACCAGCCCGATCGTGGCCGCCGCCACCCCCACCACAGCCACCGGGACGGCGTACCGGGCGGCCTTGCGCCGGCCGGAGCGCGACGTCTCGTCCTGCGCGGCGCCCACTGCGTCGTCGGATTCGTACGGTGCCATGTGTGCCTTACCTCCGTCGTCGGCGGCGGCTGTCCTCACGCTGGTCCGCTGGTCCAATGGTCCGCTGGTCCACCCTGAGCCGCCATTCTCACCCGAATCGGTGAGGAGTGGTGATTTCCGTGGTGTCCATCTGACCAAATCGGCCGTGAGGAGGCGTCAGCCCACGGAGGCAACTCCGGGTCCACCTGCGGTATGACACACGGCGCCGAAGTCTCCACCCGACCCGTAGGGGTCGTGCGGGAGGCCGGCGCCGGTACGTGTGGCCGGGCCGGTCAGCCGGCGCGGGCAGGCGGCTCGGTACGTCGGCCCGGTACGTCGGCCCGGTCGGCCGGCGCAGTTCGGCGGCCCGGCCGGCCGGCGCGATACGTCGGCTCGGTCAGCCGGCGCGGTGCACGACCGCGTCGTCAGCCGGCGCGGTGCACGACCGCGTCGCACAGCTCCGTCAGGGCCGCCTTGGCGTCGCACTCGGGCAGCGGGGCGAGCGCGGCCCGCGCCTCCTTCGCGTACCGGACGGTGTCCCGGCGGGCCTGCTCCAGCGCGGGGTGCGCGCGCAGCGCGGCCAGCGCCTCGGCGTGCCGGGCATCGTCGCTGAGGTCGGAGTCGAGCAGCTCGCACAGCGCGATGTCCTCGGGCAGGCCCAGCCGGGCGGCCCGCTCGCGCAGCCGGAGGACCGGCAGGGTCGCGATGCCCTCGCGCAGGTCGGTGCCCGGGGTCTTGCCGGACTCGTGGGAGTCGGAGGCGATGTCCAGGACGTCGTCGGCGAGCTGGAAGGCGACCCCGAGCCGTTCGCCGTACTGGGTGAGCACGTCGACGACCCGCTCGCCGGCACCGGACATCATCGCGCCGAACCGGCACGAGACCGCCACCAGGGAGCCCGTCTTGCCGCCGAGCACGTCCAGGTAGTGCTCGACCGGGTCACGGCCGTCCGAGGGGCCCGCGGTCTCCAGGATCTGGCCGGTGACCAGCCGTTCGAACGCCAGGGCCTGCACCCGGACCGCCTCGGGGCCGAGGTCGGCGAGGATCTGGGAGGCGCGGGCGAAGAGGAAGTCACCGGTGAGGACCGCGACGGAGTTGCCCCAGCGGGTGTTGGCGCTGTCCACGCCGCGCCGTACGGCCGCCTCGTCCATGACGTCGTCGTGGTACAGCGTGGCCAGGTGGGTCAGCTCCACGACCACGGCCGACGGTACGACGCCCGGCGCGTAGGGGTCGCCGAACTGGGCGGCGAGCATCACGAGGAGTGGCCGGAAACGCTTCCCTCCGGCCCGCACGAGGTGCTGCGCGGCCTCCGTGATGAACGGGACCTCGCTCTTGGTGGCTTCGAGCAAGCCTTCCTCGACAGCCGTCAATCCGGCCTGGACATCGGCTTCCAGAGCCTGGTCCCGCACGCTCAGCCCGAACGGCCCGACGACGGTCACGAGGGGTCTCCTGTCTGCTGGTGTCTGCTGGCGATTACACGGTTTGTCGATAGGTCGCTGCCCTCACTCAAGTCAGCGTATCCGGTCCCGTTTCGATCACCGATAGCGCCCACCGGTCCACCCCGGGCGGTATGGGACCACGACCGGCATGGTCTTGATCACATAGTAAGAACGGACATTTATTGACTTAACAGCAATACGGGCACTGTTTCGCAACCTCTCCACACCCTCCCTTCCGTCACCTTAGGGGCGAATCCCCCTATTCCCCCATGCCCGATTTGAAGCGATTTGCCATTTCGTGAATTGGGTCACGCGCCCCGTATACCCGGCCCACACCCCGCGACCCCCGCCACCCCTTGCCGCACAAGCGAGTTGAGGCTTGGCAATAGCAAAGGATCAAGCGCCCCATACAACGTCGATCAAGGTCAAATCGCCCGTTGTATGAATCCGGTACTTGTTCCCGACATGTGCTCTCGCATACGTTCCGGGCCGTCGGGCGGACGCCGAATCCTGCCGCCGCCCGCATAACCCATCGACGAACTCATTCGTACGGCAGGAGCGGGGGACCCCAGGTAACTCGCCGGGCCGGTCGGCACACGCCGCACCGGTACGGCTCGGGGTGAAGCCGTGCCTCTCCAGGGCGCGGCCGGGCACCTCCTCGCCCGAACCCGACAGCTCACCTCGCAGGCGCCGGAGAGGAACACCCCCATGTCCGCTGCCGTTCAGCACCGCCGCACCCGGAACAGCCGCCTCGTCCGCGCCCTCGCCGCCGCAGGCACCGGCGTCGCCGTCCTCACCCTGCCGCTCATCGGCGCGACCAGCGCCTCCGCGGCCCCCAGCACCTCCACGACGGCCACCACCCCCGCCGGATACCCGAACAACCTGGACGGCTGGATCCGCGAGTCGCTCGCGATCATGGCCGAGAAGAAGATCCCGGGCACCTACAACGGCATCTACCGCAACATCATCCGCGAGTCCTCGGGCAACCCGACGGCCATCAACCTCTGGGACTCCAACGCCGCCAAGGGCATCCCGTCCAAGGGCCTGCTCCAGGTCATCGACCCGACCTTCAACGCGTACCACGTCGCCGGAACCTCGTTCAACATCTACGACCCGGTCGCGAACATCACCGCCGCCTGCAACTACGCGGCCGCGCGGTACGGGTCGATCGACAACGTGTTCGGCGCGTACTGACCGGCTCCGGCCGGCCGCCGCACCCTTCTCTCCCGACATCCCGGTCCGTCGGCCATCCCGGTCTGTCAGACGTCACGGTCGACCGGTCATCACGGCCGGTCGGCCGTCACGATCGACCGGTGGTCACCGTCGACCGGACGTCACCGTCGACCGGACGTCACCGTCGACCGGCGGTCACCGTCGACCGGTCGCACGGCCGGTCTTCGCCCTCGGTCTTCACCCTCGGTCGTCACGGCCGGGCATCACGGCCGGTCGGTCGGGAAGAGGCCTTCGAGGACGACGGCGATGCCGTCGTCCTCGTTCGACAAGGTGACCTCGTCGGCCACCGCCTTCAGTTCGGGGTGGGCGTTGGCCATCGCGACACCGCGCCCGGCCCAGTCGAACATCGGGATGTCGTTGGGCATGTCGCCGAAGGCGAGGGCCCGGTCGGCCGCCACCCCGAGCCGCTCGGCGGCCAGTGCCAGTCCGGTCGCCTTCGTCACCCCCCTCGGCTGCAGCTCCACGGTCCCCGGCCCCGACATGGTGACCGTCGCCAGCGAACCCACCGCCGAGCGGGCCACCGCCGCCAGCTCGTCGTCGGACAGGGAGGCGTGCCGCAGCAGCACCTTGCTGATGGGCTCACGCCAGAGCTCGTCCCGCCGGCCGACGCGCACCGCGGGCAGTGTCGGGTGGGGCATCCGGTAGCCGGGTTCGATGAGCGTGAGCCCGTCCACGCCGTCCTGGTCGACCGCCGCGTAGACCTGCCCCACCTCCGCCTCGATCTTGCCGAGCGCGGTCTCGGCCAGCTCCCGGTCCAGCCGGACCGACCACAGCAGACGGTGTAACCCCGCGTCGTAGACCTGCGCTCCCTGTCCGCACACCGCGAGCCCCGTGCAGCCGAGGGCCGCCAGCAGCGGCCGCACCCGCGGCGCCGGGCGGCCTGTCACCACCAGGTGCCGGGCACCGGCCCGCACCGCCCGCGCGAGCGCGGCGAGCGACCGGTCGGAGACGGTGTCGTCGCCGCGCAGCAGCGTTCCGTCCAGGTCAGTGGCGATCAGTGCATATGCCGGGGAGGGTTCCATGATCCGAGAATACGGACACGGCGCCCCGCCGACTCACCTGTCTTTTCAGGCACTTGGCCGCCCTACGGCTTCAAGTGGCGTACGCGCACGTCGGAATGAGTGTGCCTCCGGCACGTGCGCCGGCCGGGACGGACCGGCGTACGACGACGACCGCGCACGCGGTGAACGGCTCTCCGGAGTGCGGCACTGCCCAAGACATGCGAGTCGGCCGTAACGTGTGGCCCGATCACATGGAACGCCACGCCGTGCATGGCCCGGATGAGAGTGAGGCAGCACCCCATGCCCCCCTTCGACGTCCCCGAGGGCGACCCCTTCGGTCCGCACAACCTCCCCTATGGCGTGTTCTCGCCCTCCGGCAGCACGGAGCGGAGGATCGGCGTCCGGCTCGGAAACCACGTCCTCGACGCGGGCGCCACGGCCGCGGCGCTCGGCTCGCCCCACCAGGCGCTGCTCGCCCGGCCCACCCTGAACCCGCTGCTCGCCGCCGGCCGCACCACCTGGTCGGACGTACGGCGCGCCGTCACCTCCTGGATCACGGACCCGGCACACCGCGAGACCGTCGAGCCGCTGTTCCACCCCCTGTCCGAGGTGACCCTGCACCTGCCCTTCGAGGTCGCGGACTACGTCGACTTCTACGCCTCGGAGAACCACGCCCGCAACGTCGGCCAGATCTTCCGCCCGGACGCCGAGGATTCCCTCACCCCCAACTGGAAGCACCTGCCGATCGGCTACCACGGCCGCTCCGGCACGGTCGTCGTCTCGGGCACCGACGTCGTACGGCCGTCCGGGCAGCGCAAGGGCCCCGGCGACCCCGCGCCCGTCTTCGGCCCGTCGATCCGGCTGGACATCGAGGCCGAGGTCGGCTTCGTCGTGGGCGTGCCCTCCCGGCTGGGCAGCCCGGTCGCGCTCGGCGACTTCCGGGAGCACGTGTTCGGCCTGTGCCTGCTGAACGACTGGTCCGCGCGGGACGTCCAGGCCTGGGAGTACGTCCCCCTCGGCCCGTTCCTCGGCAAGTCCTTCGCCACCTCCGTGTCGGCGTGGATCACCCCGCTCGAAGCGCTGGAGCACGCGCGCGTGGCACCCCCGCAGCGCACGCACCCGCTGCTGCCCTACCTGGACGATTCGGCGCCCGGCACCGAGCCCGGCGGGTACGACCTCCGCATCTCCGTCGCGATCAACGGCCATGTGGTCTCCGAACCCCCGTTCTCCACCATGTACTGGACCGCCGCCCAGCAGCTCGCCCACATGACGGTCAACGGTGCCTCGCTGCGCACCGGCGACCTGTACGGCTCGGGCACGGTCAGCGGCCCGGACGAGAACCAGCGCGGCTCCCTGCTGGAGCTGACCTGGAACGGCCGCGACCCACTTGAACTCCCCGACGGCAAGCGGACGTTCCTGGAGGACGGCGACGTGGTGACCCTGTCGGCCTGGGCTCCCGGCGCGGACGGGCGCCGGGTGGGGCTGGGTGAGGTCAGCGGGCGGGTCGTGTCGGGCTGACCCGCGGCGGGTGCCGCCGGGCCGGCGCCGGCCCGGCGGCACGGGCACGCGCGGGTGGCGTGCGGGAACCGCCCACGCGTGTGCCACGGTCCGGCCGGATCGCCGCCGACACCTGACTCGCAGCGCCCGTCTTCGTCATACTGGCGGGGACACGCACCGCGCGCGAGCCGCCGTCGCGTGCCGCGTGCCCGGAACCACCGACACCCGCACACCTCTCCGAACAGGAACCGGAGCCCCGGCATGACCGTCTGCCTGCTCCTGCTGAGCGTCGTGGCCCTCACGGCCGCCGTACCGGCACCGCGCGCGCTGACCCGTGCCGCGTGGCCCGAGCGGGAACCCGTGGTCGCGCTGTGGGCGTGGCAGTGCCTGGTCGCGACCGTGCTGCTGTGCTGCCTGACCGCGCTGGTGCTGGGCGCGGCGGCCGTCTTCCACACCGTCCGCGACCGCGTGTTCGCCCCCGCACCGCCCGCGGTCACCGCGGCCTACGACCTGTCCACCGCGCCGGTGTGGGCGGCGGCCCTCACCGTACTGCTGGCCTGCGGGGCGGCCTGGACGACGGCGATGCTGGCCCGGGAACTCGTCGAGGCCCGCCGCAGCCGGGGACAGGCCCGGGCGCAGCTGCGTGAGCGCGCCCCCGAACTGCCGGCCGGGCTGCCCGCGGCGCGCGGGCCGATGCTGGTGCTGGAGGACGAGTACCCGGACGCCTGGTGGATGCCGGGACACCCGCCCCAACTGGTCGTCACCACGGGAGCGCTGCACCGCCTCACCGACCTCCAGCTGGACGCCGTCCTCACCCACGAGCGCGGACACGCCCGCGCCCACCACGACTGGCTGCTGCACCTGTCCACCGCCCTCGCCACCGGCTTCCCGCGCGTGCCGCTCTTCGCCCACTTCTGCGACCAGACGCACCGCCTGGTCGAACTGGCCGCCGACGACACGGCATCCCGCCGCTGCGGGCACCTCACCACGGCCCTCGCCCTGATCGAGCTGAACCAGCACCGGGGCGTCCTGTCCTGCGACTCCAGCCGCCGCCTGCTGGGCGAGCGGGTCGACCGCCTGCTGGAGCCGCCGCCGCGGCTGCTGCTCCGGCACCGGGCACTGACGACGACGGTGGCCGCGCTGGTCCCCCTGCTTCCGCTGCTGATCACCTTCGCCCCGGGCCTGACGGCACTGTCCTGACGGCACTGTCCTGACGGCTCCCTCCTGGCTCTGACGGCTCTGTCCCGGTCTCTGCCCCGTGGTGCGGGCCGCTGCCCTCCATGTACTGCGGGGCCTGCGGCTCGGCGGGGCCGGGGTGTTCGGGCGGCGCCGGACGACCCCGACATCACCGTCCGGACGGAGGCCGTGCGGGCGCTCGTCTCGGTGGACGCGGTCCGGCCCCTGGCGGGCGCGGCGGACGGTCCCTCCAGGGAGGTCCGGGTCACCGTGGCGAAGGCCGTGGCCACCGTCGGAGCGGACGTCCTCACCCCGGCCGACCGGGACCTGATCACCGCCGCGCTGGACCGGCCACCGAGGACGGCGACACGCTGGTGCGCGGCGCCGCGCTCCGTGCGCTGGCCGACACCGGCTGCCCGCGGGCGCCGGCCGCGCGTGCCGTGGCCGCGCTGTCGGTCCCGGCCTGGCAGGTACGGTCCGGCGCCGCGACCGCGCTGTCGGCCGCGCCCGCCGACCCGGCCGTCCCGGCTCTCGCCGACCCGAACGCCGACGTCCGCAAGGCGGCGGTCCTGGCCCTGGGCCGGCACCGGACCTCGGCGGAGGCCCGCGCGGCCCTCGCGCCACGGCCACGGCCGACCCGGACGCGGACGTCCGGGCCTATGCGGCGCGGGAGCTGTGAGCCTCGGACCGCACGCGGCCGTATCCGGCTATATCCAGTCGTCGGGCTCGGGCTCGTCCGCGGGATCGGGCCAGTCGGCGGCCGGCGCGTGGTCGGCGTCCGGGGTGTCGTCGGAGGCGGAGGCGTCGTCGGAGGCCGGGGCCGGCCCGTTCAGGGAGGCCAGTACCTGGATCACGCCTTCCCCGTACGTCGCCAGCTTCTTCTCCCCGACGCCGCTCACCGTGCCGAGTTCCCGCACCGAGCCGGGCCGGCGGGTCACGATCTCCCGGAGGGTGGCGTCGTGGAAGATGACGTAGGCCGGGACGCCCTGTTCCCGGGCCTGCTCGGCGCGCCAGGCCCGCAGGGCCTCGAAGGCGGGGAGCAGCGCGTCGGGCAGTTCGGCCGCGGCGGCCTTGGCCTTGCCGGCGCCCCCGGAGGAGCCGGCGGACCGCGACCGGGAGGCGGCCGGTTTCTTCGGCTCCTTGCGCAGCGGCACCTCGCGCTCCCGCCGCAGCACCGAGCCGCTCGCCTCGGTGAGGACCAGCGTGCCGTACTCCCCCTCGACCGCGAGGAGCCCCTGGGCCAGCAGCTGCCGGATGACGCCCCGCCACTCGGCCTCGGTGAGGTCCTGGCCGATGCCGAAGACGGACAGCTGGTCGTGGTCGAACTGAATCACCTTGCCGGTGCGCTTGCCGAGCAGGATGTCCACGATCTGCAGCGCGCCGAACTTCTGTCCGCGTTCCCGCTGCAGCCGCACCACCGTGGACAGCACCTTCTGCGCGGCGATCGTGCCGTCCCAGGTCTCGGGCGGGGTGAGACAGGTGTCACAGTTGCCGCAGGCCGCCGCGTCGGGGTCCTGGCCGAAGTAGGCGAGCAGCTGGCCGCGGCGGCACTGGGCGGTCTCGCACAGCGCGAGCATGGCGTCGAGGTGGGCGGCGGCCCGGCGGCGGAACGCCTCGTCGCCCTCGCCGGACTGGATGAGCTTGCGCTGCTGTACGACGTCGTTCAGGCCGTATGTCATCCAGGCCGTGGACGGCAGGCCGTCGCGGCCCGCCCGGCCGGTCTCCTGGTAGTAGCCCTCGATCGACTTGGGCAGGTCCAGGTGGGCGACGAAGCGGACGTCCGGCTTGTCGATGCCCATGCCGAACGCGATGGTCGCCACCACGACCAGGCCGTCCTCGCGCAGGAACCGGGACTGGTGCGCCGCGCGCGTGGCCGCGTCCAGGCCCGCGTGGTACGGCACCGCGGAGATGCCGTTGGCGGTCAGGAACTCCGCCGTGCGCTCCACGGAGTTGCGCGAGAGGCAGTACACGATGCCGGCGTCGCCCGCGTGCTCCTCGCGGAGGAAGGCGAGCAGCTGCTTCCTGGGGTCGGCCTTGGGCACGATCCGGTACTGGATGTTGGGGCGGTCGAAGCTGGCGACGAAGTGGCGGGCCGTCGGCAGGTTGAGCCGCTGGGTGATCTCCTGGTGGGTGGCGTGGGTGGCCGTGGCGGTGAGGGCGATCCGCGGGACGTCCGGCCAGCGCTCGCCGAGCAGGGACAGGGAGAGGTAGTCGGGGCGGAAGTCGTGGCCCCACTGGGACACGCAGTGGGCCTCGTCGATGGCGAAGACGGAGATCTTGCCGCGGGAGAGGAGGTCCAGCGTGGCGTCCAGGCGCAGCCGCTCCGGCGCGAGGTACAGCAGGTCCAGTTCGCCGGCCAGGAACTCGGCCTCGACCACCCGCCGCTCGTCGAAGTCCTGCGTGGAGTTCATGAAGCCGGCGCGGACGCCGAGGGCGCGCAGGGCGTCCACCTGGTCCTGCATGAGGGCGATCAGCGGGGAGACCACTATGCCGGTGCCGGGCCTGACCAGGGCCGGGATCTGGTAGCAGAGCGACTTTCCGCCGCCGGTCGGCATGAGGACGACGGCGTCGCCACCCGCCACCACGTGTTCGATGACCGCCTGCTGCTCGCCCCGGAAGGCGTCGTACCCGAAGACCCGGTGGAGCGTGGCCAACGCCTCGCTGTCGACCGCGTCCGGTCCCTCGGTCACCTGTGTCATCTCGCTGATACCGCCCGTCACGCCCATCGTCCTGTCCCCCGTCGGTCCCCCGTGTGTCGTCTCTCGACCGCTGCATCCACGATAGGGGCCCGCACCGACAGCCCCGCAGTTATCCACAGGTTCGCCGGCGGCACCGTGCGTCAAGGGCACGATCATCGTTCACAGGTTCGCGGGAGGCTTGCCCCCTTTCCGCCCGATAGCCTGAACGCACTGGCGAGACTCCGTCGCACGGGAGCACTGATGAGCGTCGCACCGAAGGCGTCCGCGTCCAGTTGACCGATCCCGCCGGAGGGCGGCTGGACCGCCGATGGCCTGGACCGCCTCCCGAATCTTCCTCCGCACACGGAATTGATCGACGGGAGCCTGGTCTTCGTGAGTCCGCGGACGATGTTTCATGTACGGGCTGTCGACTTCTTCAATGGGCAGCTCCAGTCGCTGGCACCGGAGGATTTCGAGGTCGTCCGCGAGTTCACGATCGACATCGACCGCCAGAACAGGCCCGAGCCGGACGTCGTGGTGGTAAGCGCAGACGTGGTCGAGGACTCGCGCCAGACCCGCCTCCCCGGCGGAGTCCGTCGTCCTGGCCATCGAGGTCGTCTCCGAGGACTCCGTCTCCCGCGACCGCGAGACCAAGCCGCTCAAGTACGCCCGCGCCAAGATCCCCCACTGCCGGCGGGTCGAGAACGAGAACGGCCGGGCCGCGGTGCACGTCTTCGAGCTGGAGCCGGCCACCGGCACATACACCGGCACCGGCATCTTCCGCCGGCGCGAATGAAACTTGATGCGCCGTTCCCGATGGACCTCGACCTCACCCGGATCAAGACGCGTCGCGACAGAGATCAGTGACCACACCGACATGCTGTTGCCCGGCACCCTGACCGTGGGTGCCGGGCAACGCCATGCATGCGGTGGACGTCAGCGCACGAACACTCCCGCCTGGCTCGCCAGGTCCAGGAAGTACTGCGGGGCCACGCCCAGCACCAGCGTCACTGCCACGCCCAGGCCGATCGCGACCATGGTCAGCGGGGACGGGACGGCGACGGTCGGGCCCTCCGGCCTCGGCTCGCTGAAGAACATCAGCACGATCACGCGGATGTAGAAGAACGCGGCGATCGCCGAGGAGATCACACCGATCACGACCAGCGGCGCCGCACCGCCGTCCGCCGCGGCCTTGAACACAGCGAACTTTCCGGCGAAACCGCTGGTCAGCGGGATGCCGGCGAAGGCCAGCAGGAACACCGCGAACACCGCCGCCACCAGCGGGGAGCGGCGGCCGAGCCCCGCCCACTTGGACAGGTGGGTCGCCTCGCCGCCCGCGTCGCGGACCAGGGTGACCACGGCGAAGGCGCCGATCGTGACGAAGGAGTAGCCCGCCAGGTAGAAGAGGACGGACGACACGCCGTCCTTCGAGGTGGCGATGACACCCGCGAGGATGAAGCCGGCGTGCGCGATGGACGAGTACGCCAGCAGCCGCTTGATGTCGGTCTGGGTGATGGCGACGATCGCACCGCCCAGCATGGTGATGATCGCCACGGCCCACATGACCGGCCGCCAGTCCCAGCGCAGCCCGGGCAGGACGACGTACAGCAGGCGCAGCAGCGCACCGAACGCGGCCACCTTGGTCGCCGCCGCCATGAAGCCGGTCACCGGGGTGGGCGCGCCCTGGTAGACGTCGGGCGTCCACATGTGGAACGGCACCGCGCCGACCTTGAACAGCAGGCCCATCACGAGCATGGCGCCGCCGATCAGCAGCAGTGCGTCGTTGCCCATGGTGTTCGCGAGCGCCGGGTCGACGTCGGTGGCCGTGCCGTCCACGACCTGCGCGATGCGCGCGTACGACACCGAGCCCGCGTAGCCGTACAGCAGCGCGATGCCGAACAGGGTGAACGCGGAGGCGAACGCGCCCAGCAGGAAGTACTTGACCGCGGCCTCCTGCGACATCAGCCGCTTGCGGCGGGCCAGCGCGCACAGCAGGTACAGCGGGAGGGAGAAGACCTCCAGGGCCACGAACAGGGTCAGCAGGTCGTTGGCCGACGGGAAGACCAGCATGCCGCCGATCGCGAAGAGGAGGAGCGGGAAGACCTCCGTGGTGGTGAAGCCCGCTCTCACCGCGGCCTTCTCGCTGTCGCTTCCGGGTACGGAGGCGGCCTGCGCGGCGAAGGAGTCGACCCGCCTGCCGTGTGCGGCCGGGTCCAGGCGCCGCTCGGCGAAGGTGAACAGGCCGACCAGGCCGGCCAGCAGGATCGTGCCCTGCAGGAAGAGGGCCGGGCCGTCGACCGCGATCGCGCCCATGGCCGCGATGTGCGCCTTGGTGGTGCCGTACCCGTCGGCCGCGAGGGCGACGACGGCGGCGAACGCGGCACACAGGGCCACGACGGACACGAACACCTGCGCCCAGTAGCGGGACCGGCGCGGCACGAACGCCTCGATGAGCACCCCGACCAGTGCCGCACCGATGATGATCAGTGTCGGCGACAATTGTCCGTATTCGATTTTCGGCGCGTCGATCTTCGAGATCGGGTCGGCCGCTGTTGTCCACAGGCTGTGGACGGCTGGTGCGCTCACTTGGCCGCCTCCACTGCGGGCTTGGGGTCCTTCTTCTGTACGTCGGACATGGTCTGTTTGACCGCCGGGTTGACGATGTCCGTGACGGGCTTCGGGTAGACGCCCAGGAAGATCAGCAGCACGATCAGCGGGGCGACGACGACCAGCTCACGCACGCGGAGGTCGGGCATCGCCGAGACCTCCGGCTTCACCGGGCCGGTCATCGTCCGCTGGTACAGCACCAGGGTGTACAGCGCGGCGAGCACGATGCCGAAGGTGGCGATGACGCCGATCACCGGGTAGCGCGTGAACGTGCCGACCAGGACCAGGAACTCACTGACGAACGGCGCCAGTCCGGGCAGTGACAGAGTGGCGAGGCCGCCGATCAGGAAGGTGCCGGCGAGCACCGGGGCGACCTTCTGCACACCGCCGTAGTCGGCGATGAGCCGCGAGCCGCGCCGGGAGATCAGGAAGCCGGCGACCAGCATCAGCGCGGCGGTCGAGATGCCGTGGTTGACCATGTAGAGCGTGGCGCCGGACTGGCCCTGGCTGGTCATCGCGAAGATGCCCATGACGATGAAGCCGAAGTGCGAGATCGACGCGTACGCCACCAGGCGCTTGATGTCCCGCTGGCCGACGGCGAGCAGCGCGCCGTAGACGATGCTGATCAACGCCAGGACGAGGATGACGGGCGTCGCCCACTTCGACGCCTCCGGGAACAGCTGCAGGCAGAAGCGGAGCATCGCGAAGGGGCCCACCTTGTCGACCACCGCCGTGATGAGCACGGCGACCGGGGCGGTGGACTCCTGCATGGCGTTGGGCAGCCAGGTGTGCAGCGGCCACAGCGGGGCCTTCACCGCGAAGGCGAAGAAGAAGCCGAGGAACAGCCAGCGTTCGGTGCCGGTCGCCATGTGCAGCGAACCGTTGGCGCGGGCCTCGGCGATCTCGGTGAGCGAGAAGTTCCCGGCGACCACGTAGAGGCCGATCACCGCGGCCAGCATGATCAGACCGCCGACCAGGTTGTACAGCAGGAACTTCACCGCCGCGTACGACCGCTGGGTGGCCGCCGTCTCCTCGCCGTGCTCGTGCGCCCGGTCCCCGAAGCCGCCGATGAGGAAGTACATCGGGATGAGCATGGCTTCGAAGAAGATGTAGAAGAGGAAGACGTCGGTGGCCTCGAAGGAGATCACCACCATCGCCTCGACCGCCAGGATCAGTGCGAAGAAGCCCTGGGTGGGCCGCCAGCGGCGGCTGCCGGTCTCCAACGGGTCGGCGTCGTGCCAGCCGGCGAGGATGATGAACGGGATCAGTACGGCGGTCAGCGCGATCAGCGCCACCGCGATGCCGTCGACGCCCAGCTCGTACCTCACCCCGAAGTCCTTGATCCAGGCGTGGGACTCGGTGAGCTGGTAGCGGGCGCCGTCCGGGTCGAAGCGGACCAGGACGGTGACCGCCAGGGCGAGCGTGGCGAGGGAGACGACCAGCGCCAGCCACTTGGCCGCGGTGCGCCGGGCGGCCGGTACGGCGGCCGTGGCGACGGCCCCGAGCGCCGGGAGCGCCGCCGTCGCTGTCAGCAGAGGAAAGGACATCGGTATCAGACCGCCCTCATCAGCAGGGTCGCGGCGACCAGGAGTGCCGCGCCGCCGAACATCGAGACCGCGTAGGAGCGGGCGAAGCCGTTCTGGAGCCGGCGCAGCCGTCCGGACAGGCCGCCGAAGCCGGCCGCCGTGCCGTTGACGACACCGTCGACCAGGGTGTGGTCGACGTACACCAGGGAGCGCGTGAGGTGCTCGCCGCCGCGCACCAGGACCACGTGGTTGAAGTCGTCCTGGAGCAGGTCGCGACGGGCGGCGCGGGTGAGCAGGGAGCCGCGCGGGGCGACGGCCGGGACGGGCTTGCGGCCGTACTGCGCCCAGGCGATGGCGACGCCGATGACCAGGCACACCATGGTGGCGCCGGTGACCGTGGCCGCGCTGAGCGGGGAGTCGCCCTCGCTGTGGCCCGTGACGGGCTCCAGCCAGTGCAGGAAGCGGTCGCCGATGCTGAAGAAGCCGCCGCCCAAGACGGATCCCACGGCCAGGACGATCATCGGGATCGTCATGACCTTCGGCGACTCGTGCGGGTGCGGTTCGGTGTGCTCGCCCCGGGTCTCGGCGGCGGGCTCCACGCTGGGCTCGGCCGGGGACGGGGTCGGGGCGTCGCGCCACCGCTCCTCCCCGAAGAACGTCATCAGCATCACGCGCGTCATGTAGAAGGCGGTGATGGCCGCGCCGAGCAGGGCCGCGCCGCCGAGGATCCAGCCCTCGGTGCCGCCCTTGGCGAACGCCGCCTCGATGATCTTGTCCTTGGAGAAGAAGCCGGACAGGCCCGGGAAGCCGATGATGGCGAGGTAGCCGAGGCCGAAGGTGATGAACGTGACCGGCATGTACTTGCGCAGGCCGCCGTAGCGGCGCATGTCGACCTCGTCGTTCATGCCGTGCATCACGGAACCGGCGCCGAGGAACAGACCGGCCTTGAAGAAGCCGTGCGTCACCAGGTGCATGATCGCGAAGACGTAGCCGATGGGGCCGAGGCCGGCGGCCAGCACCATGTAGCCGATCTGCGACATGGTCGATCCGGCCAGCGCCTTCTTGATGTCGTCCTTGGCGCAACCGACGATCGCACCGAACAGGAGCGTGACCGCACCGACGACGGTGACGGCCAGCTGGGCGTCGGGGGCGGCGTTGAAGATCGCGCCGGAGCGGACGATCAGGTAGACGCCCGCGGTCACCATCGTCGCCGCGTGGATGAGGGCGGAGACCGGGGTCGGGCCCTCCATGGCGTCCCCGAGCCAGGACTGGAGCGGCACCTGGGCGGACTTGCCGCACGCGGCGAGCAGCAGCATCAGCCCGATCGCGGTGAGCTTCCCCTCGGAGGTGTCACCGGCGTGGCCGAGGACCGGACCGAACGCGAAGCTGCCGAAGGTAGTGAACATCAGCATGATCGCGATCGACAGGCCCATGTCGCCGACGCGGTTGACCAGGAAGGCCTTCTTCGCGGCCGTGGCGGCGCTGGGCTTGTGCTGCCAGAAGCCGATCAGCAGGTACGAGGCGAGGCCGACGCCCTCCCAGCCGACGTACAGCAGCAGGTAGTTGTCGGCGAGGACGAGCAGCAGCATCGCCGCGAGGAACAGGTTCAGGTAGCCGAAGAAGCGGCGGCGCCGCTCGTCGTGCTCCATGTATCCGACCGAGTACAGGTGGATCAGCGAGCCGACGCCCGTGATGAGCAGCACGAACGTCATGGACAGCTGGTCCAGGCGGAAGGTGACGTCGGCCTGGAAGCCGGCCACCGGGACCCAGCTGAAAAGGTGCTGGATCAGGGTGCGGTGCTCGGCTCCCCGGCCCAGCAGGTCGGCGAAGAGCGCGACACCGAAGGCGAAGGAGACGAACGACAGCAGGGTGCCGATCCAGTGGCCGACGGCGTCGAGCCGCCGGCCGCCGACCAGGAGGACGGCCGCTCCGAGCAGGGGCGCCGCGATGAGCAGCGCGATCAGGTTCTCCACGATTCTTCCGACCCCTTACAGCTTCATCAGGCTGGCGTCGTCGACCGAGGCCGAGTGGCGGGTACGGAACAGCGACACGATGATCGCGAGGCCCACCACGACCTCCGCGGCGGCGACGACCATCGTGAAGAAGGCGATGATCTGGCCGTCGAGGTTGCCGTGCATCCGGGAGAAGGTGACGAACGCGAGGTTGCAGGCGTTCAGCATCAGCTCGATGCACATGAAGACCACGATGGCGTTGCGCCGGATCAGTACGCCCGTCGCGCCGATCGTGAACAACAGGGCGGCGAGGTAGAGGTAGTTGACCGGGTTCACTTCGACGCCTCCTCGGGCCGCTTGAACGTCTCCGGCTCGATCGCCCGGCGCTCCAGGCGTTCCTCCGCGCGCTGCTCCAGCGCCCGCAGGTCGTTGAGCGCCTCCATGGACACGTCACGGATCTGGCCGCGTTCGCGCAGCGTCTTGCTGACGGTCAGCTCGGACGGGGTGCCGTCGGGCAGCAGGCCGGCGATGTCCACGGCGTTGTGCCGGGCGTAGACACCGGGGGCGGGCAGCGGCGGGATGTGGGCGCCCTCGCGGATGCGCTGCTCGGACAGCTCGCGCTGGGTCCTGGCGCGCTCGGTGCGCTCGCGGTGGGTGAGCACCATCGCGCCGACCGCGGCCGTGATGAGCAGGGCGCCGGTGATCTCGAAGGCGAAGACGTACTTGGTGAAGATGAGGGACGCGAGGCCCTCCACGTTGCCGTTCGCGTTCGCCTGTCCGGTGCCGTTGAACTCCTTCAGGGAGGCGTTGCCGATTCCGGCGAACAGCAGGACGCCGAAGCCGACGCCGCACACGAGGGCCAGCCAGCGCTGGCCCTTGATGGTCTCCTTCAGGGAGTCCGCTGCCGTGACACCGACGAGCATCACCACGAACAGGAACAGCATCATGATCGCGCCGGTGTAGACGACGATCTGCACGATGCCCAGGAAGTAGGCGCCGTTGGCGAGGTAGAACACCGCCAGGACGATCATCGTGCCGGCGAGGCTGAGCGCGCTGTGCACGGCCTTCCTCATGAAGACGGTGCACAGGGCGCCGATCACCGCGATCGTGCCGAGGACCCAGAACTGGAACGCCTCACCGGTGGAGGTGGTGTAGGCGGCGAGGTGCGCGCTCATCGGCCGATCACCTTCTCCGAGGCCGGTTCGTCCTCGCCGAAGGTGGACGCGGCCTCCTGCGGGACCTCGCCCTTGGAGGCGGCGGCCTGGCGGACGGTGCCGGGCGCGGCCTGCGTCACCAGGCCGCGGTAGTAGTCCTGCTCGTCCGTCCCGGGGAAGATCGCGTGCGGCGTGTCGACCATGCCCTCTTCGAGGCCGGCGAGCAGCTGCTCCTTGGTGTAGATGAGGTTGGCGCGGCTGGAGTCGGCCAGCTCGAACTCGTTCGTCATCGTGAGCGCGCGCGTGGGGCACGCCTCGATGCACAGCCCGCACAGGATGCAGCGGGCGTAGTTGATCTGGTAGACGCGGCCGTACCGCTCGCCCGGCGAGTAGCGCTCCTCGTCGGTGTTGTCGGCGCCTTCCACGTAGATGGCGTCGGCGGGGCAGGCCCAGGCGCACAGCTCGCAGCCGACGCACTTCTCCAGGCCGTCCGGATGGCGGTTGAGCTGGTGCCGTCCGTGGAACCGCGGAGCCGTGGTCTTCTTCTGCTCCGGGTACTGCTCGGTCAGCCGCTTCTTGAACATGGCCTTGAAGGTCACGCCGAAGCCGGCCACCGGGTTCTGGAAGCCGGGCTCGGTCCGCCCGGTCTCCTGAGGCTCCTCAGCCATCGGACGCCTCCTTTCCATCCGAAGATCCGTCACTGACAGTGTCCGGCCCGCCACTGACAATCAGCTCCCGCTCCCGGCGCGACCTGCGCCGGGGCACCGGCGGCAGCTCCTGTCCGGGCAGCGGCGGCACGGGGAACCCGCCCGCCGTCGGGTCGAAGGCCGGCTGCTCGGCAGGCTGCTCGGCCGGCTTCGCCTTCTCGCGGAACATGTCGGCGACGAAGGAGATCAGCAGCAGCGCGAGGACGCCGCCGCCGACGTAGAGGGCGATGTCGGCGAAGTCGTAGTTCTCGTTGCGCAGGGCGCGGACGGTCGCGACCAGCATCAGCCAGGTCACGGAGACCGGGATGAGGACCTTCCAGCCGAGCTTCATCAGCTGGTCGTAGCGGACGCGCGGGAGCGTGCCGCGCAGCCAGATGAAGAAGAACAGCAGCAGCTGCACCTTGACGACGAACCAGAGCAGCGGCCACCAGCCGTGGTTCGCGCCCTCCCAGAAGCTGCTGACCGGCCAGGGGGCGCGCCAGCCGCCGAGGAACAGGGTGGTCGAGACGGCCGAGACCGTCACCATGTTCACGTACTCCGCGAGCATGAACATCGCGAACTTGATCGAGGAGTACTCGGTGTTGAAGCCGCCGACCAGGTCGCCCTCGGACTCCGGCATGTCGAAGGGGGCGCGGTTGGTCTCGCCGACCATCGTGACGATGTAGAGGATGAAGGAGACCGGCAGCAGCAGGATGTACCAGCGGTCGTGCTGCTGCTCCACGATCGTGGACGTCGACATCGAGCCCGAGTACAGGAACACGGAGGCGAACGCGGCGCCCATGGCGATCTCGTACGAGATCATCTGCGCGCAGGAACGCAGGCCTCCGAGGAGCGGGTAGGTGGATCCGGAACTCCAGCCCGCGAGCACGATGCCGTAGATGCCGACCGAGGCGACCGCGAGGATGTAGAGCATCGCGATCGGCAGGTCGGTGAGCTGCATCGTGGTGCGGTGGCCGAAGATCGAGATCTCGTTGCCGGCCGGCCCGAAGGGGATCACCGCGATCGCCATGAAGGCCGGGACGGCCGCCACGATCGGCGCGAGGACGTAGACCGCCTTGTCCGCGCGTTTGACGATGAGGTCTTCCTTGAGCATCAGTTTCACGCCGTCGGCGAGCGACTGGAGCATGCCCCAGGGGCCGTGCCGGTTCGGGCCGATGCGCAGCTGCATCCAGGCGACGACCTTGCGCTCCCAGACGATGGAGAACAGCACGGTCACCATCAGGAAGGCGAAGCAGAACACCGCCTTGACGACGACCAGCCACCAGGGGTCGCGGCCGAACATCGAGAGGTCTTCAGCGGCGAGGTACGGGCTCATGCCTCCACCTCCTTGGGGGCCTCGCCGGCGCCGGCCGCCGGGCCGATGCGGACGAGGGAGCCGGGCCGTGCCCCGGTGTCGGAGGCGACGCCGGTGCCGACGGAGTTCAGCGGGAGCCAGACCACACGGTCGGGCATCTCGGTGACCTGGAGGGGGACTTCGACCGTGCCGGCCGGACCGGTGACGGCGAGGGTGCCGCCGTCCGCGACGCCCGCCTCGGCGGCCGTCGCGGCGGACACGCGTGCGCGTGCGGCGTGCCGGGTGCCGGCGAGCGCCTCGTCGCCCTCCTGGAGGACACCCTGGTCGAGGAGCAGACGGTGCCCGGCGAGCACGGCCTCGCCGACGGCCGGGCGGGGCAGCGGGCCCGCGGTCTCCGCGGGCTCGGAGGCGCGGGGGCCGTCCCAGGGGCCGAGCCGGTCGATCTCCGCGCGCGTGGTACGCAGATCCGGCAGGCCCACGTGGACGTCCATCGCGTCGGCGAGCATGTGCAGCACGCGCGCGTCGGTCGGCGCGAGCCGGCGGGTCATCTGGTCGGGCTTGAGCGCGGCCTCGAAGGAGCGGACCCGGCCTTCCCAGTTGAGGAAGGTGCCCGCCTTCTCGGCGACCGCGGCGACCGGCAGGACGACGTCGGCGCGCTCGGTGACCTCGCTGGGCCGCAGCTCCAGCGACACCAGGAAGCCGACCTCGTCGAGCGCCTCACGCGCGCGTGCCGGGTCGGGCAGGTCGGCGACCTCCACACCGGCGACCACCAGCGCGGACAGTTCGCCGGTGGCGGCCGCCTCGATGATCTGGTGGGTGTCGCGGCCGTAGCGCAACGGGAGTTCGGCCAGGCCCCAGGCGGCGGCGACCTCCTCCCGCGCGCGCGGGTCGGTCGCGGGGCGGCCGCCCGGCAGCAGCGAGGGCAGCGCGCCCGCCTCGACCGCGCCGCGCTCACCGGCCCGGCGCGGGATCCACACCAGCTCGGCTCCGGTCGCGGTCGCGGCGCGCAGCGCAGCGGTGAGACCACCCGCGACACCGGCGAGCCGCTCCCCTACGACGATGACGGCGCCCTCCGCGCGGAGGGCCTCCGCGGCACGGGTGCCGGGCTCCTCCAGGCCGACGCCGCTCGCGAGCGCGTCCAGCCACTCCGTCTCGGTGCCCGGCGCGGCCGGCAGCAGCGTGCCGCCCGCCTTCTCCAGGCCCCGCGTGGCGTGCGTGGCCAGTGCGAACACCTGCTGCCCGCGCTTGCGCCAGGCCTTGCGCAGCCGCAGGAAGACGCCCGGTGCCTCCTCCTCCGACTCGAAGCCGGCCAGCAGCACGGCGGGCGCCTTCTCCAGGGAGGTGTACGAGACGCCCGTACCGTCGAGGTCGCGGCCTCGGCCGGCGATCCGCGCGGCCAGGAAGTCGGCCTCCTCGCCGCTGTGCACGCGCGCGCGGAAGTCGATGTCGTTGGTGTCGAGTGCCACACGCGCGAACTTGCTGTACGCGTAGGCGTCCTCGACGGTCAGCCGGCCGCCGATGAGGACGCCGGCCCGGGAGCGGGCCGCGGTCAGGCCCCGCGCGGCGGCTTCCAGTGCCTCCGGCCAGGACGCGGGCTCCAGGACACCGTCGGCGTTGCGCACCAGCGGCGTGTCGAGACGGTCCTTCATCTGCGCGTACCGGAACGCGAAGCGTCCCTTGTCGCAGATCCACTCCTCGTTGACCTCGGGGTCGTAGGCGGCGAGCCGCCGCATGACCTTGCCGCGCCGGTGGTCGGTGCGGGTGGCGCAGCCGCCGGAGCAGTGCTCGCACACCGACGGCGAGGAGACGAGGTCGAAGGGGCGGGAGCGGAACCGGTAGGCGGCCGAGGTGAGCGCGCCGACCGGGCAGATCTGGATGGTGTTGCCGGAGAAGTACGACTCGAACGGGTCGCCCTCACCGGTGCCGACCTGCTGGAGCGCGCCCCGCTCGACCAGCTCGATCATGGGGTCGCCGGCGATCTGGTTGGAGAAGCGGGTGCAGCGGGCGCACAGCACGCACCGCTCGCGGTCGAGCAGCACCTGGGTGGAGATCGGTACGGGCTTCTCGAAGGTCCGCTTCCTGCCGTTGAAGCGGGACTCGGCGTTGCCGTGCGACATCGCCTGGTTCTGCAGCGGGCACTCGCCGCCCTTGTCGCAGACCGGGCAGTCCAGCGGGTGGTTGATGAGCAGCAGCTCCATCACACCGTGCTGGGCCTTCTCGGCGACCGGGGAGGTGAGGTGGGTCTTCACCACCATCCCGTCGGTGCAGGTGATGGTGCAGGACGCCATCGGCTTGCGCTGGCCCTCGACCTCGACGATGCACTGGCGGCAGGCGCCGGCCGGGTCCAGGAGGGGGTGGTCGCAGAACCGCGGGATCTCGATGCCGAGCTGCTCGGCGGCCCGGATCACCAGGGTGCCCTTGGGCACGCTGATCTCGATGCCGTCGATCGTCAGCGTGACGAGGTCCTCCGGTGGGACCGCCGCCTGGCCCCCTCCCGTGGGGGCGCTCGTGGTCACGGTCATGCGTTCACCTCCGGGCGGTCCGCCCAGGCCGTCGACTTGGCCGGGTCGAAGGGGCAGCCCCGGCCCGTGATGTGCTGCTCGTACTCCTCGCGGAAGTACTTCAGCGAGGAGAAGATCGGGGATGCGGCGCCGTCGCCGAGGGCGCAGAAGGACTTGCCGTTGATGTTGTCGGCGATGTCGTTCAGTTTGTCGAGGTCGGACATGACGCCCTTGCCGGCCTCGATGTCCCGCAGCAGCTGCACCAGCCAGTACGTCCCTTCGCGGCAGGGTGTGCACTTGCCGCAGGACTCGTGGGCGTAGAACTCGGTCCAGCGGGTCACGGCCCGCACCACGCAGGTCGTCTCGTCGAAGCACTGCAGGGCCTTGGTGCCGAGCATGGAGCCGGCGGCGCCGACGCCCTCGTAGTCGAGCGGGACGTCGAGGTGCTCGTCGGTGAACATCGGCGTCGAGGAGCCGCCCGGGGTCCAGAACTTCAGGCGGTGGCCCGGC
The DNA here is from genome assembly GCF_055639035.1 of Streptomyces sp. NPDC107654. Classification (NCBI taxonomy): domain Bacteria; kingdom Bacillati; phylum Actinomycetota; class Actinomycetes; order Kitasatosporales; family Streptomycetaceae; genus Streptomyces; species Streptomyces sp. NPDC107654. The sequence continues at coordinate 104,605 of NZ_JBVKBI010000015.1, read as the reverse complement.
CGCATGCCGCCGCTCATGTCGAGGAGCTGGCGCAGGGTGATGCCGAGCGGTGCCTCGTACTGGCCGGGGCTCGCGACGTGGCCGCTGAGCGAGTAGAGCGTGAAGCCCGGGGACTTCTCGCTGCCCATCGACCTGAACCAGTCCTTGCCGTTTTTCAGGATGGCGGGAACCGACGCGATCGACTCGACGTTGTTCACAACAGTCGGACAGGCGTAGAGGCCTTCCACGGCAGGGAAGGGGGGACGGAGCCGCGGTTGACCACGGCGGCCTTCGAGCGAGTCGAGCAGTGCGGTCTCCTCACCGCAGATGTACGCGCCGGCGCCCGCGTGCACGGTGAGCTGGAGGTCGAGTCCGCTGCCCAGGATGTTCTCGCCCAGGTAGCCCGCCGCGTAGGCCTCGCGCACGGCCTCGTGCAACCGCCGCAGAACGGGGACGACTTCACCCCGCAGATAGATGAAGGCATGCGACGACCTGATGGCATAGCACGCGATCACGATGCCCTCGATGAGGCTGTGCGGGTTCGCGAAGAGGAGCGGGATGTCCTTGCAGGTGCCCGGTTCCGATTCGTCGGCGTTGACAACTAGATAGTGCGGTTTTCCATCACCCTGAGGAATGAACTGCCACTTCATTCCGGTCGGGAATCCCGCGCCGCCGCGGCCTCGCAGCCCGGAGTCCTTGACGTACGCGATCAGGTCGTCCGGCGACATGGCGAGGGCCTTGCGGAGCCCCTCGTACCCCTCGTGCCTCCGGTAGACGTCCAGGGTCCAGGACCGGTCGTCGTCCCAGAAGGCCGACAGCACGGGTGCGAGCAGCTTCTCCGGGCTCGAGTCCTTGAGTTCCGCCGCCACGGTCATCACTCCCCCTCCTCTGCGGTAGGCCCCGCGGGGTGCGAGGGATCGGAGGCCGATGTGTCCAGCGGCGCGTCATGGGAGCTGAGGTGCTCGGCCGGTGACGGCTCGTGCGCCCGGTCCTGCGGTTCCTCGTGCGGACCTCCGCGCGGATGGACCACGCGCGCGGGTGCGGTCTCTCCCCTTGCCAGGCGAAGGCCCACCAGTGACGCGGGTCCCGCACTGCCGCCCTCCTCGACGGCCCCGGGCCGCTCGTCGGGGAAGCCGGCCAGGATCCGCGCGGTCTCCTTGAAGGTGCACAGCCGCGCCCCGCGCGTGGGCTGGACGGGCCGTCCCGCGCGCAGGTCGTCGACCAGGCTCTTGGCGGTCGCCGGGGTCTGGTTGTCGAAGAACTCCCAGTTGACCATCACGACCGGCGCGTAGTCGCAGGCCGCGTTGCACTCGATGTGCTCCAGGGTGACCTTGCCGTCGTCGGTGGTCTCGCCGTTGCCGACGCCCAGGTGTTCCTGGAGGGTCTCGAAGATCGCGTCGCCGCCCATCACCGCGCACAGCGTGTTGGTGCACACGCCCACCTGGTAGTCACCGGAGGGACGGCGCCGGTACATGGTGTAGAAGGTGGCGACGGCGGTGACCTCGGCCGTGGTCAGGCCCAGCATGTCCGCGCAGAACCGCATCCCGGTGCGCGTGACATGGCCCTCCTCCGACTGCACGAGGTGGAGCAGCGGCAGCAGGGCGGACCGGGAGTCGGGGTAGCGCGCGATCACCTCGCGCGCGTCCGCCTCCAGCCGGGCCCGGACGTCGTCCGGGTAGGCGGGTGCGGGCAGTTCGGGCATGCCCAGGCTGACGCCCCGCTCCGAAGAAGAGGTGGTCACCGGTCGACGCCTCCCATCACGGGGTCGATGGACGCGACGGCGACGATGACGTCGGCGACCTGGCCGCCCTCGCACATCGCCGCCATGGCCTGCAGGTTGGTGAAGGACGGGTCGCGGAAGTGGACCCGATAGGGGCGGGTGCCGCCGTCGGAGACGGCGTGCACCCCGAGTTCGCCCTTGGGTGATTCGACGGCCGCGTACACCTGTCCCGGCGGGACGCGGAAGCCCTCGGTGACCAGCTTGAAGTGGTGGATCAGGGCCTCCATGGAGGTGCCCATGATCTTCTTGATGTGGTCGAGGGAGTTGCCGAGTCCGTCCGGCCCCAGGGCGAGCTGGGCGGGCCAGGCGATCTTCTTGTCGGCGACCATGACCGGGCCGGGCTGGAGCCGGTCCAGGCACTGCTCGACGATCCGGAGCGACTGGCGCATCTCCTCCAGACGGACGAGGAAGCGGCCGTAGGCGTCGCAGGTGTCGGCGGTCGGGACGTCGAAGTCGTACGTCTCGTAGTCGCAGTACGGCTGTGCCTTGCGCAGGTCGTGCGGCAGGCCGGTGGAGCGCAGGATCGGGCCGGTCGCGCCGAGGGCCATGCAGCCGGCCAGGTCCAGGTAGCCGATGTTCTGCATACGGGCCTTGAAGATGGGGTTCCCGGTGGCGAGCTTGTCGTACTCCGGGAGGTTCTTCTTCATCTTCTTCACGAACTCGCGGATCTGGTCCACCGCGCCGGGCGGCAGATCCTGGGCGAGTCCGCCGGGCCGGATGTACGCGTGGTTCATGCGCAGGCCCGTGATCAGCTCGTAGAGGTCGAGAATCATTTCACGATCACGGAATCCGTAGATCATGATCGTGGTGGCGCCCAGCTCCATGCCGCCGGTGGCGATGCACACCAGGTGGGAGGACATCCGGTTCAGCTCCATCAGGAGCACTCGGATGATCTTGGCGCGCTCGGTGATCTGGTCCTCGATGCCGAGGAGCTTCTCGACGGCGAGGCAGTAGGCGGTCTCGTTGAAGAAGGACGTCAGGTAGTCCATGCGCGTGACGAAGGTGGTGCCCTGCGTCCACGTGCGGTATTCGAGGTTCTTCTCGATGCCGGTGTGGAGGTAGCCGATGCCGCAGCGGGCCTCGGTGACCGTCTCGCCCTCGATCTCCAGGATCAGGCGGAGCACACCGTGGGTGGACGGGTGCTGGGGACCCATGTTGACGACGATGCGTTCGTCGTCGGCGCGGGCCGCGGACTGGACGACCTCGTCCCAGTCGCCGCCGGTGACCGTGTATACGGTGCCCTCGGTGGTCTCGCGAGGGGATGCCGTGGTCATTGCTGCCTCCCGGAGGGAGTCGTTGAGGGGTGGTGGCCGGGCGACGGGTGGGCACTCACGAGTACGACCTCCGCTGGTCCGGAGCCGGGATCTGGGCGCCCTTGTACTCGACGGGGATGCCGCCGAGGGGGTAGTCCTTGCGCTGCGGGTGGCCCTGCCAGTCGTCCGGCATCATGATCCGCGTCAGGGCCGGGTGGCCGTCGAAGACGATTCCGAAGAAGTCGTAGGTCTCGCGCTCGTGCCAGTCGTTGGTCGGGTAGACGGAGACCAGCGACGGGACCCGGGGGTCGCTGTCGGGGGCGCTGACTTCGAGGCGGATCAGCCGGTTGTGGGTGATCGAGCGCAGGTGGTAGACGGCGTGCAGCTCGCGGCCCTTGTCGTTCGGGTAGTGGACGCCGCTGACGCCGGTGCACAGCTCGAAGCGCAGGGCCGGGTCGTCGCGCAGGGTGCGGGCGACGCGGAGCAGGTGCTCGCGTTCGATGTGGAAGGTCAGCTCGCCGCGGTCGACGACCGTCTTCTCGATGACGTTCTCGGGGAGGAGCCCCTGTTCCTCCAGGGCGCCCTCCAGCTCGTCGGCGACCTCGTCGAACCAGCCGCCGTAGGGGCGCACCGCCGGTCCCGGGAGTCGGACCGAGCGGACCAGGCCGCCGTAGCCGGAGGTGTCGCCGCCGTTGTTGGCGCCGAACATGCCGCGCTGGACGCGGATCTCCTCGCCGCCCTGGCCGCGCTGGCCGGGGAGGTTGGAGGCGGAGAGGTCCTTCTCGGGGTTCACCCCGTTCGCGGACCCGTTCGCCGGGTTCGGAGCGCCGTTCGTCCCGTCAGGGGCACCGTTCGCCCCCTTCGGGGCCCCGTTCGCCCCCTTCGCGGGGTCGTTCGCCCCCTTCGCGGAGCCGTTCACTCCGCCCGCGCCGGTGCCGTTCGCGTCGCTCACCGCAGCAGCCCCTTCATCTCGATCGTGGGCAGGGCCTTGAGCGCCGCCTCCTCCGCCTCGCGGGCCGCCTCCTCGGCGTTCACGCCGAGCTTGGAGGACTGGATCTTCTGGTGGAGCTTGAGGATCGCGTCCATCAGCATCTCGGGGCGGGGCGGGCAGCCGGGCAGGTAGATGTCGACCGGCACGATGTGGTCGACGCCCTGGACGATCGCGTAGTTGTTGAACATGCCTCCGGAGGAGGCGCAGACGCCCATGGAGATCACCCACTTGGGGTTGGGCATCTGGTCGTAGACCTGCCTCAGGACGGGCGCCATCTTCTGGCTGACCCGGCCGGCGACGATCATCAGGTCCGCCTGGCGCGGCGAGCCGCGGAAGACCTCCATGCCGAAGCGGGCGAGGTCGTAGCGCCCGGCGCCGGTGGTCATCATCTCGATGGCGCAGCAGGCCAGGCCGAAGGTGGCCGGGAAGACGGACGCCTTGCGCACCCAGCCCGCGGCCTGCTCGACGGTGGTGAGCAGGAAGCCGCTCGGCAGCTTTTCTTCGAGTCCCATGTCGTTAAAGGCCCCTCAGTCCCATTCCAGGCCGCCGCGCCGCCATACGTACGCGTACGCGACGAAGACGGTGAGCACGAAGAGCAGCATCTCCACGAGCCCGAAAATCCCCAGGGCGTCGAAGGTGACGGCCCAGGGGTAGAGGAAGACGATCTCGATGTCGAAGACGATGAAGAGCATCGCCGTCAGGTAGTACTTGATGGGGAAGCGCCCGCCGCCGGCCGGCGTGGGGGTCGGCTCGATGCCGCACTCGTAGGCTTCGAGCTTGGCGCGGTTGTACCGCTTCGGACCGATCAGCGTGGCCATGACCACGGAGAAGATCGCAAAGCCTGCCCCGAGGGCTCCCAGTACGAGGATGGGCGCATACGCGTTCACCGCTCCTCGCTCCTCTCAGTCGGCGCTGACTGCTGGCGGTTGCACTGGACTCACTCCTGCCTCACCGGTCCCTCGGCCCCCGCTCGTCCCGGGCGAAGATCGCGAACATGTGAAGCAGGTCACAAGCCCGACTGCCTCGCATCTTATGCCCGCCGCTCTGTGATCTGCGACACGGGGTATTGCACAAGCTTTGTGATCTCCACCACCTGACGAAGGATCATGAAGTCGGATGATGAGTGATCTTCATACGCGAAGCGTTCAGTTGATCACCAGAAGTGACAATCTTCCACGTCGTCGCAGGCCGGAGGGGGCGTCTCCATATCAAGAGACTTCCGCTGCATGCAAATTGGCACTGGGCTCCCAGGCCTGATAGTGGGAGCCGTTCACACATCAGAGGGAGGGCGGGGCGGAGTGTGGACGGGGCGCGAGGCGCGTGCACGCGTTCACGAGCGGACGTGTGCGCGGGACGCCGGGATCGCGGTCGCCGTTCCGTGACCTCCGCCACATTGGTGAGAGACCTCTGAGAAGCGGGCTTGGCCAACGACCGCAACCAGTGGTAAGCGGCGGGCAATTCGGACGTAATGATCAAAGACCGTGATCAAGGGCTTGATCACGGGCGTCCGCAATGTCCGTTACGGCGTCAATAAAGGGTGACGCGCGGGGGATTTCGGGTCTCGATTGAGCAACTGTGGCGCAGGACACGTTTCTTGAAGATATGAAGGAGCCCCTGGTACCGGTTGTTCCCATGTCCCACACCGCTCACATACGCAGCCACCGGAAGCCCCGCCGCAGCGCGTCGACCCTCGCCGTGCGGGCCGGAGTTGCCGGTGGCGTCCTCGGCACCCTGGCAGTCGCCGGTGCGTCCGGCTCGGCGAACGCGGCCGAGCCGGTGACGCAGACCCTCGAACTGCCCACACTGACGGCCGACCTGGCCGCTCAGGCGGCCCAGTCCGCGAACGCGACCGAGCAGGCCGCCGCGAACTACCAGCTGCAGGCCGAGCGTGACGCGGCTGCCGCCAAGGCCGCGAAGCAGGCGAAGGCGGACCTCGCCGAGGCCAAGAAGAAGGCGGCCGAGGCCAAGAAGAGGGCCGAGGAGGCCGCCCGCAAGGAGGCGGCCCGCGCCTCGCGCACCACGGAGCGCACCACGCTCTCCACCACGGCGGGCACCGAGGCCGGCACCTCCACCTCCACGTCCACCCCCACCAGCACGTCCCCGGCCACCGGCTCGGCCGCGGCCATCGTCAGCTTCGTCAAGGCCCAGGTCGGCAAGGCGTACGTCTCCGGCGCCACCGGCCCGTCCGCCTACGACTGCTCCGGCCTGGTGCAGACGGCCTTCAAGCAGGTCGGCATCAGCCTGCCGCGCGTCTCCCAGGACCAGTCGACCGCCGGCACCCAGGTCTCGCTGAGCAACCTGCAGCCGGGCGACATCCTCTACTGGGGCGGTGCGGGCAGCGCGTACCACGTCGCGGTGTACGTCGGCGACGGCATGTTCGTGGGCGCCCAGAACCCCTCCAGCGGCGTCGTGGAGCGTCCGCTGTCGTACGATCCGCCCACCGGCGCCGTACGGGTGCTCTGAGCACACTCCGCGCCTCTCACGCGCACAGGGCCGCAGCCGCTCGGGGGCAGCGGCCCTTGCGCCTACCCCGACGCGCCTCAATGCCTCCCCGACGGCCCCGGCTCCCTGACGCGCCCGCCGGGTCCCTCACGCGTCCACCGAGTCCCTCACGCGTCCACCGGCCGCTACGGCCCATCGCTCTTCCGACGCACCTCGCGGCCTCCCCCGCCGGCCTCCCGACGGCCCACCGGGCTCCCCTGACGCGCCCACCGGCCTCCTGACGGCCCACCGGCTCCCCTGACGTGCCCACCGGCCTCCCCGGCAGCCCATCGCTTTCCTGACGCGTCCGCCGGTTTCCCTGGCATGCTCGGCCCGGGCCACCGTCCGGTGGTCCGGTCACGAGCGAAGGAGTCCACGCGATGCCACGCGTGTTCGTGCAGGGAAGCCCCGTCGGCCACCACCCGCGGTACGCCCCCGAGGCCGGGCGGGGTGCGGTGCGCCGTATCACCGAGGTCGGCGAGGAGGTGCTGCACAGGCCCTGCCGGGACGTCACGGAGTTCGGACCCGACCTCGCCGCGCTCATCGACGACATGTTCCGCACCATGTACGTCGCCGAGGGCGCGGGACTGGCGGCGAACCAGGTCGGGGTCGATCTGCGCCTTTTCGTGTACGACTGCCCCGATGACGACGGAGTCCGGCATGTCGGACACATCGTCAACCCCGTGCTGGAAACGCCCACGTACGGGCGGCGGCTGCTGGACGAGGGTGAGGGCTGCCTGTCGGTGCCGGGGGCCGTGATGGCCGTACCGCGGCCGGACCGGGCCGTCGTCCGGGGGCAGGACAGGGACGGCCGGCCGGTCGTCGTCGAGGGCACCGGCTACTTCGCCCGCTGCCTCGCCCACGAGACCGACCACACCGCCGGGCAGGTCTATCTCGACCGGCTCTCCAAGCGGGAGAAAAAGGACGCTCTGTGGCAGATGGCGGACCGGCGGGACGAGGTGTACGCCCGCCGGACCGCCAACGCCGCGGCTTTCAGCGCCTAGTCACGCCTTCGGCGCCACCTTGCTCAGGCCGTTGATGATGCGGTCCATCGCGTCGCCGCCCGTGGGGTCGGTCAGGTTCGCGAGCAGCTTGAGGGTGAACTTCATCAGCATCGGGTGGGTCAGACCGCGCTGGGCGGCGATCTGCATGACCTTCGGGTTGCCGATGAGCTTCACGAAGGCGCGGCCGAGGGTGTAGTAGCCGCCGTAGGTGTCCTTGAGGACACGCGGGTAGCGCTGGAGGGCGGTCTCCCGCTGGGCGGGCGTCGCGCGCGCGTGGGCCTGCACGATGACGTCGGCGGCGATCTGGCCGGACTCCATGGCGTAGGCGATGCCCTCGCCGTTGAAGGGGTTCACCAGGCCGCCGGCGTCACCGACGAGCAGCAGGCCGCGCGTGTAGTGCGGCTGGCGGTTGAAGGCCATGGGCAGGGCGGCACCGCGGATCGGGCCGGTCATGTTCTCGGGGGTGTAGCCCCAGTCCTCCGGCATGGAGGCGCACCAGGCCTTGAGGACCTCGCGCCAGTCGAGCTCCTTGAAGGAGGCGGAGGTGTTCAGCACGCCGAGGCCCACGTTCGACGTGCCGTCGCCCATGCCGAAGATCCAGCCGTAGCCGGGGAGGAGGCGGTCCTGGGGGCCTCGGCGGTCCCACAGTTCCAGCCAGGACTCCAGGTAGTCGTCCTCGTGGCGGGGGCTCTCGAAGTAGGTGCGGACCGCGATGCCCATGGGCCGGTCCTCGCGGCGGTGCAGGCCCATCGCCAGGGAGAGGCGGGTGGAGTTGCCGTCGGCGGCGACGACGAGCGGGGCGTGGAAGGTGACCTCGCGCTTCTCCTCGCCGAGCTTGGCGGTGACGCCGGTGATGCGGCCGGTGCGGTCGTCGACGATCGGGCCGGAGACGTTGCAGCGCTCGAAGAGGCGGGCGCCGGCCTTCTGGGCGTTGCGGGCGAGCTGCTCGTCGAAGTCGTCGCGCTTGCGGACGAGTCCGTAGTTCGGGTAGGCGGCGAGATCCGGCCAGTCCAGCTGGAGGCGGGAGCCACCGCCGATGATGCGCAGGCCCTTGTTGCGCAGCCAGCCGGCCTCCTCGGAGATGTCGATGCCCATGGCGACGAGTTGCTTCACCGCGCGCGGGGTGAGGCCGTCGCCGCAGACCTTCTCGCGGGGGAACTCGGTCTTCTCCAGGAGCAGCACGTCGAGACCGGCCTTGGCGAGGTGGTACGCGGTCGTGGAGCCGGCCGGCCCCGCGCCCACGACGATCACGTCGGCGGTGTTCTCGGAGAGGGGCTCGGTCACGACGGTCACGGCGGGATCTCCCCAAGGGTTGAAATCTGTGTGCCGACCGGCACTGGACAGGGGCAGTCTATTCAGCAGAATTGATCACCCGGCTGAAGGGCTGTCCTGTGAACCGACCTCTCCCCACGGTACGGCTGCGCGTTCCCACCCACGAGGACGCGGTCGCCTGGCACCGGGTGTTCGCCGACCCGGAGGTCATGGAGTTCCACGGCGACAGGCCGGCGGAGCTGTCGGTCTACGAGGAACTGACCGCGCGCCAGCGGCGGCACGACGCGGAGCACGGTTTCTGCCTGTGGACGCTGCTGGACGAGTCGGGCGCGGTCATCGGCTTCACCGGGGCGCAGCCGTGGCCGCGGGACTGGGGCCCGGTCGGCGAGACGGAGATCGGCTGGCGGCTCGGACGCGCGTACTGGGGCAAGGGGTACGCCGTCGCGGCGGCCCGGGAGACGCTAGCGCGGGTGCGTGCGGTGGGGGTGCCGGGTGTGGTGGCGGTGGTCCGGGCGGGCAACGAACGGTCCGCGGCGGTGGCCCGGCGCCTCGGCATGGAGCAGGCGGAGACCTTCACCCACCCCCTGTTCGACGAGCCGGTCCTCTGCTTCCGGCTGGCCTTCACCGACGCCCGGGCCGAGGCCGCCACCGACGCCCCGGACTGACACGCCCACCGACGCGCCCACCCCCACTCCACCGCCCAACTACGCACAGTAGTCGTCTGTTACAGAAAGACACCGACACCTTCCGGGTGACCCGGGCGGGAGTTACTCTTCCTGTACCGCTGGGGGTGACATCTGTGCGTATAACACCCGATACACCCGAAGTTCGCGTCCCGCGTCTGGTCGGCCTCATGGCCATGGACGCGCGCGAAACGGCCCGGGCGCGGGGGCTGTCCCTCAACGCGCCGGACCGCCCGGACTTCCACCTCGCCGTCGTCGACCACGTCGTACGCCAGTACCCGCAGCCCGGCGCCGAGGTGCCGCGGGACTCGATGGTGTACGTGTGGTTCGACTTCGGGGAGGGCGAGGGCGGCGGAGGCGTGCGGGAACCGCGCATCCCGCGTCCGCCCACCGGAGGGCTGCGGCGCGAACTGGGCGAGCCGGGCGGCGACCCGTACGCCGTCGTCAGCTCTGCTTGAAGCCGCGGTGCAGCGCGACCACGCCGCCGGTGAGGTTGCGCCAGGCCACCTTCGACCAGCCCGCCTTGCGCAGCCGCTCGGCGAGGGCGGGCTGGTCGGGCCAGGCCCGGATGGACTCGGCGAGGTAGACGTAGGCGTCCGGGCTGGAGGACGCCGCGCGCGCGATGGGCGGCAGCGCCCGCATCAGGTACTCGGTGTACACGGTGCGGAACGGCGCCCACGTCGGGTGGGAGAACTCGCAGATCACCACGCGGCCGCCGGGCCGGGTGACCCGGTACATCTCGCGCAGCGCCGCGTCCGTGTCCTGCACGTTGCGCAGCCCGAAGGAGATCGTCACCGCGTCGAAGGTGTCGTCCCTGAAGGGCAGCCGCGTCGCGTCGCCCGCGGTGAACGGCAGCCAGGTGTGCTTCTTCTTGCCGACCTGGAGCATGCCGAGGGAGAAGTCGCAGGGGACGACGTACGCGCCGGTCCGCGCGAAGGGCAGCGAGGAGGTGGCCGTGCCGGCGGCGAGGTCCAGGACCTTCTGCGCGGGGCGCGCGTCGACCGCCTTCGCGACCTCCTTGCGCCATCGCCTGTCCTGGCCGAGCGAGAGCAGGTCGTTCGTCAGGTCGTACCGTTCCGCCACGTCGTCGAACATCGAGGCGACTTCGTGCGGCTGCTTGTTCAGGGAAGCGCGGATCACCCGCCCATTCTTGCAGCCCCCGCCCACGGCAGGAGCGTCGGCTTCCTGCGTGCCGCAACGTCCTCCACCCACGCGCACAACGGCACGAACCCGGCGATCGAGACCCAGCCGACGCCGAACACGGGGTGAGCCAGAGCTCCGGTGCTCGCCGCGAGGTCCGCCGCTGCGCCCACCAAAGCCGCCCCAAGCCGCCCCGAGCCATCCCGAGCGGGCACGCCTGCCGGCGGCTACGACCTCACCGCCGCCGGAACACCAACCGGCCCTCCACCACCGTGGCCACGCACGTGCTCGCGCCGCGTTCCGCCAGCTCGGCCTCGTCCCGCACGTCGAACACGGCGAACCGGGCGGCGGAGCGGCGCTCCCTCGGGGACGCGAACTCCACCGGCAGACCGGAGGCGTACGGGTCGAGCGCGGGCGTCCCGCCGGGGCGGCCGAGGCGGCCCGTGACCGCCAGACCGGAGCGGTGCACGGCGTCCCGCACCGCGCGGTTGCGCAGTTCCTCGCAGGCCGCCCGTACCGTGCCGTTCGCCAGCATGCGCTGCACCGCCCGCCGGGCGCTCGCGCCCCAGCGGACGTCGTCCATGTCGAGCGCCGCCAACGCCTCCCCGGTCAGCGGCTCGGTGCCGAGTTCGTCGGCCTCGCGCGGATCCGGGTGGTACGCCTCCTCCAACAGCTCGTTGCCGTGGAGATTGACCAGCCCGGGCGTCAGGATGCCGGGCCACGTGCGCACCCGCGCCCGCGGATGGGCGGCGACGAGCCCCTCCAGCGGCCCGGCGTCGGCGATCCACGCCCCCTCGACGGCGAGGGCGTGCCCCCTGGAGTCGGCGTGGATCGTCAGCACGGACACCTCAGTTGGAAGCGAGCAGCTTCAGCTCGGGGTGGGCGGTGCCGCCCTCGATGGCCGTGGAGGAGATGTGCGAGGCCACGCGGTCGTCGACGGGGTCGTTCGCCGGGTCGTCGTGGACGACGAGGTGCTCGTACGTCGTGGCGCGCTGCGCGGGGACGCGGCCCGCCTTGCGGATCAGGTCGATGATCTCCAGGCGGTTGGAACGGTGCCTGGCACCGGCCGAGGAGACCACGTTCTCCTCCAGCATGATCGAGCCGAGGTCGTCCGCGCCGTAGTGCAGCGAGAGCTGGCCGACCTCCTTGCCGGTGGTGAGCCAGGAGCCCTGGATGTGCCGGACGTTGTCCAGGAAGAGGCGGGCGATGGCGATCATGCGGAGGTACTCGAAGAGGGTCGCCTGGGTGCGGCCCTTCAGGTGGTTGTTCTCGGGCTGGTAGGTGTACGGGATGAAGGCGCGGAAGCCGCCCGTGCGGTCCTGGACGTCCCGGATCATGCGCAGGTGCTCGATCCGCTCGGCGTTCGTCTCGCCCGTGCCCATCAGCATCGTCGACGTCGACTCGACGCCCAGCCGGTGCGCGGTCTCCATGATCTCCAGCCAGCGCTCGCCGCTCTCCTTCAGCGGGGCGATGGCCTTGCGCGGCCGCTCGGGCAGCAGCTCGGCACCGGCGCCCGCGAAGGAGTCCAGCCCGGCCTCGTGGATGCGGGTGATGGCCTCCTCGACCGACACACCCGAGATGCGGGCCATGTGCTCGACCTCGGACGCGCCGAGGGAGTGGATGACCAGCTGCGGGAAGGCGTCCTTGATGGCCTTGAAGTGCTTCTCGTAGTACTCGACGCCGTAGTCCGGGTGGTGGCCGCCCTGGAACATGATCTGGGTGCCGCCCAGCTCGACGGTCTCCGCGCAGCGGCGCAGGATGTCGTCGAGGTCGCGGGTCCAGCCCTTCTCCGTGTCCTTGGGGGCCGCGTAGAAGGCGCAGAACTTGCACGCCGTGACGCACACGTTCGTGTAGTTGATGTTCCGCTCGATGATGTACGTGGCGATGTGCTCGGTGCCCGCGTACATGCGGCGGCGTACGGCGTCGGCGGCGGCGCCCAGGGCGTGCAGGGGCGCGTCGCGGTAGAGGACGAGCGCCTCCTCGGGGGTGATCCGTCCGCCCGCCGCGGCTCGGTCGAGGACAGACTGGAGGTCGGCCTTCTCTGTCACCAGGGGGTCCCTTTCGTCAAGGGGTGTGGACGGACCGAACCAGCCTACGCCAGGCGTTACGGCCCACAGACCTCAGGCCGCGTACGCGCCGATCAGCAGCCCGGCGAGGACACCGGCGAGGAGGAACGGGCCGAACGGTACGGCCGTCTTCCGGTCCGCCCGCCGGGCCAGCACGAGCACGCCTCCGTACAGCGCGCCGAGCAGGAATCCGGCGAAGCTGCCGAGCAGCACGGTGGGCCAGCCGTACCAGCCGAGGACGGCACCCGCCCCCAACGCCAGCTTCACGTCGCCGAATCCCATGCCGCCCGGGTTGATGCGGTACAGCAGGTAGTAGCCGGCGCCGAGCGCGAGGGCGCCGTAGAGGGCGGTGGGCCAGTGACCGGCGTGTTCGGGGAGCAGGGCGGCCAGGCCCAGCAGGGCGAGGGCGGTGGCCGCGAGCGGGAGGGTCAGCGGGTCGGGCAGCCGCCGCACCCGGAGGTCCACGGCGGCGAGCAGCACGCCGGCGGGCGCGAGCAGGAGCCAGACCGCCAGCTCGGGTCGGGTGCCGGTGGCGGCGGCGAGGGCGGCGCAGACGAGAGCGGTGGCGACGGCGAGCGGAAGCGCGGAGGGGGCGTACGACGGTGAAGGCGCACCTTCCGCGCGCCCCGCGCATTCCCCGCACCGTGCCCCGCCCAGCCAGCCCCGGACCGGATGGCGGCCGTCCGGGCAACGGTCGCGCCAGGGGTCGCCGGACGGCACGGCGAAGCGGTACGCGGCGCGGGGCAGCAGCGCGCCCGCCGACGCCCCCCACACCGCGCCGGCCAGCACGAGCACCTCCGTGGTCACCCCGCCCATGCGCCCCACCCCCCTCATGTCTCCCGGTGTCCTACCCGGTTCAGACGGCCGGCATCGCGTAGGCGTCCTCGCCGTTGGCCATCAGCAGCCGGCCGCCGGACAGGGCGAGCTGCCACTGGTCGCCTGTGCCCTTGTTGTCGGTCCAGCTCCACCGCTTGCGGCCGGTCCGCGCGTCCAGGGCGACGACGCCGCCGCCGACGGCCTGGGCCCCGCAGTACAGGGTCTTCCCGTACTTCAGGAAGACCTCCGGCGCGCCCCGGTCGTTCTCCTCGCAGAGCCAGATCTTCTTGCCGGTGCGGACGTCCACGGCCCAGATGCCGCGGTCGTGGTCGCCGACGTAGAGGACGCCGTCGATGACGGTGGGGTTGTAGAAGCCCCGGCGGCCCGCCGGGGACAGGGTCCAGCGGGTCGCGCCGGTCTTCACGTCGACGGCGGTGAGCCGCTCGCCCGGCAGCAGGACCAGGCCGTCGGAGACGGTGGGCCGCCGGCTCCATTCGTCGCCGAGCTTCTTCGTCCACAACTGGGCGCCGGTCGCGGTGTCGCGGGCGGTCAGGTTGTCCTTCGAGTCGGCGTACACGAGGTACCTGCCGGAGACGGAGCCCTCGACGTCGTAGTCGTCGGTGCCCCAGTCCCGCTTCTGGATCCACACCGTCTTGCGGGTGGCGACGCTGACGGCGGCGACCGCCGTACGGAAGTCGGTGGCGCTCTTGGACTCGCTGAAGTCGCTCGCCGCGACGTACACGTGCTCGTCGTCGAGGGCGATGGTGTCCTCGATGTCGATGTGCTTGCCGAGACGGGTCCGCCAGACCTCGGCGCCGGTGGCCGCGTCGCGGGCGATGAGGGCGCCGTCGTACTCGGCGTCGGGCAGGTACATCCGCCCGGCCCTGTACAGCAGTTGGGAGCCGGGTACGACCAGGTCGGACTTGGACCAGCGGGGCTTGCCGGTCCTGACGTCGTACGCCACCAGCGGGTCGCCGCTGATCAGCAGCAGGCCGTCGTGGACGAGCAGGGGTACGTCGGTGCTGGTGCCGTCCTCGGTGAGCGCCCGGTGCCACAGCGGCTGCGGGGCCACTCCGGCGGGCGGGGTGGCGAAGTGCTCGGCGGCGGGCTCCCCCACGGCATCCGCCGTGCCGCCGTCGGCCGACGTGTCGGCGCCCGTGTCCCTGCCCAGCCACCAGGCGGTGCCCCCGCCGACAGCGGCCACGGCGGCGGCCCCGCCGAGCGCGAGGGACAGCGCGCGGCGCCGGCCGGGCCGAGCGGGCGCGTCGGACCCGCCGAGCCGCACGGTGCCGGGAAGGGGGGCGTGGGCGGGCGCCGGGGTGGAGTACGGGTTTCCCGCCGACGGCGTGCCATGGGCGGGCATCGGCTGGGCGGTTCCCCCGAAAGGCGTGCCGTACCCGGCGCCCGGCGCGGGCGGATACCCGTACCCCGGCGCGGGGCCGCCACCCGGCGCCCCGGGACCGCCGGCGGACGCCCCCGGGCCGCTGACCGGCGCCGGACCGAACCCCCGGGCTCCCTGGACCCCGGCCGCTCCCGCAATTCCCGCCGTTCCCGCCGTTCCCGCCGCGGACGCCTCACCCGGCTGCCGTTCCGGTGCCTCCAGGTCCAGGATCGCCGCCGCGTGCGTGGCGATCGTGGAGGCCACGGCGGACGGGAGCCAGTCGCGCAGGACGCCCTCGACGCCCTGCGGGGCGAGCGCGGCGGTGATCTCCGCGGGGGCGGGGCGGCCGGCCGGGTCCTTCTGGAGGCAGGCGCGGACCAGGCCGAGCAGGGAGCGCGGTACGCCCGTCAGGTCGGGCTCGCCGTGCACGACCTGGTAGAGCAGCGCGGCGTGCGAGGCGGCCCCGTCACCGAAGGCGCCGCGTCCGGTGGCGGCGAAGGCGAGGACCGCGCCGAGGGAGAACACGTCGCCCGCCGGGCCCACGTCCTTGCCCATCGCCTGCTCCGGGGGCATGTAGCCGGGCGAGCCGACCACGACACCGGTCTGCGTCATCCGGGTGCCGTCCACGGCGCGGGCGATGCCGAAGTCGATGACCCGGGGCCCGTCGGCGGCGAGCAGGACGTTGGACGGCTTGAGGTCGCGGTGGACGAGCCCGGCCGCGTGGATCTCCTGGAGCGCGGCGGCGAGCCCGGCGCCGAGCGCGCGCACCGTGTGCTCGGGCAGCGGCCCGTGCACGGCGACGACGTCGGTCAGGTCCGGGCCGAGGACGTAGGAGGTGGCGAGCCAGGGCAGCGGCGCCTCGGGGTCGGCGTCCACCACCGCGGCGGTGTACTGGCCGGAGACCGCCTGGGCGATCTCGGCCTCGTGCCGGAACCGCTCACGGAAGCCGGAGTCCGCGGCGAGGTCGGGCCGTACGACCTTGACGGCGACGGTCCGGCCACCGGGCGAACGGGCCAGGTACACCCGGCCCATGCCGCCGGCTCCCAGTCTGCGCAGCATCCGGTAGCTGCCCAACTCCCGCGGATCGTCCGGCTGAAGTATCTCCATGGCGGGAGTTCCCCGTCCTTCCCCGTCTGTTACCGGCGTCTGCCCGGCGCGTGCGTCGACGCCGACACAGTAGTGACGGGTGGGGGCGGGGAGCGCGGGGGGTCACGGCCGGAGCAGTTCGACCTTCACGTCGGCGGGGAAGCCGGTGGTCGGCCCGACCCGGCGGGCGAACTCGGCGACGGCCTCCAGCTGCGGGGTGCCGAAGCGGAAGTCGAGGGTGGTGAAGTACCGCTCCAGCGTGGCCTCGTCGAACGCCTCCCAGCGGGCGGCCTGCTCGGCGACCTTGTGCACCTCTTCGAGGGAGAGGTTGCGGGAGGCGAGGAAGGCCTCGTGGACCTTGCGGGTGATGAACGGCTCGCTCTCGGCGTAGTCGCGGCGGGCCGCCCACACCGCGAAGACGAACGGCAGGCCGGTCCACTCCTTCCACAGCGCGCCGAGGTCGTGCACGTCCAGCCCCAGCTTCGGGCCGTAGTGCAGGTTCGCCCGCAGCGCCGCGTCGCCGATGAGGACGGCGGCCTCGGCCTCCTGCATCATCAGGCCGAGGTCGGGCGGGCAGGTGTAGTAGTCGGGCTTGACGCCGTACCGCTCGGCGAGCAGGAGCTGGGCGAGCCGGACCGAGGTGCGCGAGGTCGAGCCGAGGGCGACCCGGGCGCCGTCCAGCCGGTCCAGCGGGACCTGGGAGACGATCACGCAGGACATCACCGGGCCGTCGCAGCCGACGGCGATGTCGGGGAAGGCGACGAGGTCGTCCGCGTTGCGCAGGAACTCGACGAGGGTGACCGGCCCGATGTCCAGGTCACCGTGCACGAGCTGTTCGCTGAGCTTCTCCGGGGTGTCCTTGGTCAGCTCGAAGTCGAGGAGCGTGCCGGTTCTCGCGAGCCCCCAGTACAGGGGCAGGCAGTTCAGGAACTGGATGTGGCCGACACGCGGCCGGGTGCGAGAATTGTCCACATCGCGAGACTAGACCCCATGCGCTACGGTGCTGGGACCGGCCCCACCTCCAAACGGGCTAGCGGACGTTCAAACCTCCGGGTGAAGTGATCTTGACCTCTATTGCTTTCCGCCGCCCGGATGCTAGGCTTGCCCGCAAGTTGCAGTTTGGTTTCCCTTGCAGTACAGAGCCTGCGGAGCATGTAACCGCAGGCTCTCGTCGTTTTCAGACGAATGCAGTCGTGCAGCACCGTTTCGCACTTGCAGGTTCTGGAGCAGGGCAACCCTTTTGAGCCCAAGGAGGGCTTATGGCTACCGGAACCGTTAAGTGGTTCAACGCCGAAAAGGGCTTTGGCTTCATCGCCCAGGAGGGCGGCGGCCCCGACGTCTTCGTTCACTACTCCGCGATCAACGCCACCGGCTTCCGCTCCCTCGAGGAGAACCAGCAGGTGAGCTTCGACGTGACGCAGGGCCCGAAGGGTCCGCAGGCGGAGAACGTCACTCCCGTCTGATCACTGCCTGATCGCAGAACCTGAGTGCAGTACCCAAGGAGCCCCGCGCCGTCCGGCGACGGGGCTCCTGCCTTATCCCGTTCATTTCCCGTTCACGAACGCTCAGACGTGCTGCATCACCAGCACGAACTTGGTCCCGGCCGCCAGCGCCTCGTACGAGTGAGGTACGTCACCCCGGTACGACAGGTAATCCCCCGGCCCCAGTTCCACGACTTCCCCCTCCGGCCCCGCTTTCACCGCGCCCTCGTTCACCACGATGTGCTCCACGGTGCCCGGGATATGAGGTTCGGAATCCCGTACGGTCCCGGGCTCCAGCCACACGAAATACAGGTCCCGGCGGGCGCCGGGCGGGCAGGCGGACAGCAGTGAGGCCAGATAGCTGGACTGGTCGGAGTGGACCGTGGGCCCCTGCCCCGCCCGGATCACCTGGACCGCCGGCGCGGGCGGTTCGACGAGCGCGCTGAACGGCACACCGAGCGCCACCGCGAGTGCCCAGAGGGTCTCCATGCCCGGGTTCCCGCTCGCCGCCTCCAGCTGGGACAGCGTGGACTTGGCGATTCCGGCGCGTTTGGCCAGCTCGGACAGGGACAGGCCGGCACGGCCGCGCTCGCGCTTCAGCGACGCGGCGATCCACTCCAGGGGGAGCCGGGAGGGCACCTCGGACATGTGCGTTCGCTCCATCGGTACGTTCGTTCGCCTTGACGGCCACGTTGGATACTGTCCATCCTAATGAACATGCGTTCGCCACACCGAACAACCCTCGCATCCGACACCGACCGCTCCCTCCTCCGGGACAGCTCGCTGGTGTGGCTGGCCAGCGGTGTCGTGGGCGTCTCCTTCGGCGCCGTCTCCGTCGCGGGCGGCCTGCCGATGTGGGTGCCGGTCCTCATGTCCCTGGTCGTGTACGCGGGATCGGCGCAGTTCAGCGCGGTGGGCGTCCTGCTCGCCGGGGGCGGCCCGGCCGCCGCCGTGGCCACCGGACTCCTGCTCAACACCCGGACGGCGGCCTTCAGCCTTGCCGTGGCCGACCTCCTCGGCACCGGCCGGGCGGCCCGCCTCCTCGGCGCCCACCTGGTCACGGACGAGACGGTCGCCTTCGCCCTGGCCCAGCCCGATCCGGTACGGCAGCGCCGGGCGTTCTGGATATCCGGCCTCGGCCTGTTCGCCGTGTGGAACGCGGGCGTCCTCGCCGGTGCGGCGGCGGGCGGCGCACTGGGCGACACCACCCGCTACGGCCTGGACGCCGCCTTCCCCGCCGTCCTGGTCGCCCTGGTCCTGCCCACCCTCCGCGCCGACGCGGCGGTACGGCGGTGCGCCCTGCTCGGCGCCGCCCTGGCGCTGGCGGTCACCCCCGCCGTCCCGGCCGGGGTCCCGGTCCTGCTCGCCCTCGCGGGCCTGTTCCTCCACCGCCGCCCCACGAGCCCCCGGGGAGCCGCCGCGTGAACGCCACCGTCGCCGTGATCCTCGCCCTGGCCGTCGGCACGTACGCCTTCCGGCTGGTCGGCCCGGTCCTGCACGGCCGGGTCACGATCCCTTCGCGCGTCCAGGAACTGGCCTCCGCCGGCGCGGTCGTCCTCCTGGTCGCCCTGCTCGCCACGGGCACCCTGACCGAGTCCGGCGGCTTCGCGGGCTGGGCCCGCCCCGCCGGAGTACTGGCCGGCGGCGTCCTCGCCTGGCGCCGGGCGCCGTTCGCCGTGGTGGTGCTGGGCGCGGCGGCGACGACGGCGCTGCTGCGGCTGGCGGGGCTCGCCTGAGGCTATCCGTTGATCAGCTTGCCGGACAGATTGCTCGGCGGATTTTCCGGCACAAAGTGCTTGTCCGGCTAATCCCTTCACCCGTTCGCCGCGCATCCATCATCGAATGGCCGCGTTATTCGCAGCATGACGAAGGAACTTCCTCGGCGGCCCGTGCGGCTAGGCTCCCACACCTACCTGCCCGCACCGGACAGAACGGGCCCCAGCAAAGGAGTCCTGATGAAGGGGGGTCTCTCCGTCACCCTTGAAGTGACCGAGGAAATCCTCCAGGAATTCATGGATGCGATGAGTTCCCTGGAAACACACGTCTCGAAACGCTGGGCGCATGCATCCTGAGTACATGGGGCCCGCGGAAGCCTTCTACCCGCCCCTGGTCCCCCCCGACTCGGCCTGGGACCCCGCCGAAGAGCTGGCCTTCATGCTGCGGGACTCCATCGAGCAGCAGCCGAGGATCCCGGCCGCCCGCAGGGAGGAGGAACTCGCAGTTCAGGGGGTGAATCCCCATCGCGACGCCCTGGTGGAGATCACCGCGGAGCTGCCCCCGGTGAAGACTCCCCCGCGGGGCCACCGCAAGGTCCGGCAACGCCCGAGCACCACGCGCGTCGCCAGTCATCTCATCGCCGCGATGGTGGCCGTCATCGCGTCCGCCGTCAGCATCTTCGGCGGCCTCATCTCCTACGACCCGCTGCGTTTCGTGGCAGCGTCCCGCATGCCGGACGACGTGGTCTCCTGGTGGCCCCTGCTGGTTTTCGGCCCCTGGCTGGTGTCGTCGCTCTCCATTCTCCGGGCGGCACTGCACCAGCGCCGGGCCTTCCATTCCTGGTCGGTACTTCTGATTTTCTCGGTGATTGCCATGACCCTGTGCATCGCACAGGCACCGAAAAACATCGTCGACACCGCGGCCGCCGCCCTGCCGAGTTTCGCCTCACTGGCCTGTTTCCAGCAGGTGGTGCGCCAGATCACCTTCACCCGGCCGCCCCGGCGGACCATGCCCCGGCACCGGGTCCAGCCTGCCGATGCGGCCACCGACGAGGCGAAACCGAAGGACGCCGGCACGAAGGACGGACACCGGGGGGTGATGAATGAAGAGTCCTGACACGGCGCCCTCCTCCCTCCCCGACGTCACCCGGCTCCGCCCCCGCCAGCAGATGGCCATGGAATGCGCCCTCTGCGCCCGCCCGCTGGGAGCGAGCGGACGGGTCCTCGGTGAGGTCCGTCACCGAGGACAGCTGTTCCAGCTCTGGATCTGCCTCCTCGGCTGCCAGGGAGGCACGTCGGCCGGGAGGTACTAGGCGGCGTTGCGCCAGACGGTCAGGTCTCCCGTGAGGAAGGCGATGTCGGGCAACGCGGTGGACTTCGTCTGGATCACGTACAACCCGATGTTGCCCTCGTCGTCCTTCATGCAGATCTCGGTACCGGCCGCCGCCGCGGCCAGCCCCCAGCTGTGGTACTTGCCGCTCCCGAGCATGAGACGGCACATGTCGAGGGTGGTGCCGTGGCCGCCCATGATCTGGACGAACGAGGCGCTGTCGCTCTTCAGCTCACAGCTCGGATCCTGGCAGTCGAACCGGATGTCCCCCTTGCGGTCCTTGCGTTGGGGGTCCTTGTCCTTGAGGCTCAGCGAGTTCTTCGCGTCCAGCCACACCTGGGGGTACCCCTCCGGCTTCGGGACCCGGGGCGAGGCCGACGGAGACTCCTTGTCCCCGGACGGGCCGGACACGTCCGACGCGGAGCCCGACGACGAGTCCGCCGCGGCCACCGACGAGGACGACCGCGCCGACGGAACCGTGGCGGCCGGCTTGGAGGAGCCCGCGCCCGCCGTGTCCCTCCCCTCGGCGCGCCCCTCGGCATCCATGACCGACCACGCCATCAGCGCCGCCAGCAGCGCCCCGCCCGCCACTCCGGCGACCGAGATCAGCGCGGCCCGCCGTCTGCGGGCCCTGCGCTCCTCGGACGTCGGCTGCGGCCAGCCCGTCGGGGGCTGCGGGTAGCCGAGGAGCGGCTGCGGGTAGGCCGGGGTCGGCTCCGGGACCGGTACCGGAACCGCGACCTCCGGCCCGGCGATCTCCCGCCACACGGCCGGTCCCCCGCCCCCGTCGGCGTCCGCGCCCAGCCGCTGCCGGCACCACTGCACCACCTCCGCCGCAGTGGCCCGCTCCGCCGGATCGGCGGCCAGGCACCGGGCGAGCAGCGGCCGCAGCGGCTCGGGCAGCAGCTCCAGGTCGGGTCGGGTGTGCACGATCCGGTACAGCACGTTCACGGCGGGACCGTCGCCGTACAACGACCGGCCGAGCGCGGCGAACGCCGCGGTCTGCCCGAGCGCGAAGACGTCCGTCGCCGCCGTCACCTCGCTCCCGGCCGCCTGCTCCGGCGCCATGAACGACGGCGTGCCGATGGTCCCCCCGGTGGCCGTGTACGACGTCCCGTCGGCGGCCAGCGCGATACCGAAGTCGATCACCCGGGGCCCGTCGGCGGCCAGCAGCACGTTCGACGGCTTGAGGTCCCGGTGCACGATCCCCTCGGCATGGATCGCCTGGAGCGCCTCCGCCACCCCCGCCATCAGCCACAGCACCGCCGCCACCGGCAGCGGCCCCCGCCGCACGACGGCCTCCGCCAGCGACGGCCCGGGCACGTACAGCGTGGCCAGCCACGGCGGTGTCCCGTCCGCGTCCGCGTCGATCAGCTCGGCGGTGTAGGCCCCCTTGACCCGCCGGGCCGCCGTGATCTCCCGCCGGAACCGCCGCCTGAAGTCCGGATCGTCCGCCAGCTCCGGCCGTACGACCTTCAGCGCGACCGGCCGCCCGCCCTGCGTGTGCGCCAGATACACCCGGCCCATACCGCCGGCGCCCAGCCGGGCCGCGAGCCGGTAACCCCCCACCACCGGAGGGTCTTCCGCCTGAAGCGGCTGGAAGACATCCGTCGCCTGGTCCATCGGCCCCGTACCCCCCGTAGTGATGCTTTGGCCAAGGGCAGCAGCCTAAACGAGGCGTCCTCCCGCCCGGCCCCTCCAGACCCCAGCCGCCGCACCGATCGGTGGCCTCCTCCGGCGCCAACCTCACGGCTCCACCTAGTCCTGGTAAATACCGACTTCAGGTGACATACGGCACGAGACACCCAGTCCGGTCGGCTCACGGGCAAAACTCACCGCGTAGTAGCGCAACAGTTCGGGAGTGAGGGAGTCAACCATGAACAAGGCAGGGACAGGAACGGTCGTCGCTCTGATATGCGCCGGGTTTCTCGCCTCCAGCGCCCTGACGGGTCAGGCGGCGGCACAGTCACGGCTGGTGCTGGAGAACGTCGCCAACCCCGGCTACGTCCTCGACAACGACGCAGGCATGGGGCGGGACTCCAGCGTCCTGGTCTACGACCGGCACGGTGCGCCGAACCAACTGTGGGAGGTGAACCCCGAAGGGGGCAACACCGTCCAGATCAGGCAACGGGTCGGCGGGCAGGAACTGTGCGCCGCCGCCGTGTTCAACGGCATCGCCGAAGTGACCATGCAGGACTGCAACGGCAACGGGGCGGTGACGCGGTGGCACCAGATCGCCGTGGGCGGCAACCGCTGGGTCTACCGCAACGCCGCCCGGTACAAGTGCCTCGCCTCCACCCGGCTCAACGGCCCGGTGCAGCTCGTCGAGTGCGCGTACGGGGACCAGGACCAGCAGTGGATGAAACGCGCCGGGTGAAAGGGCACGGGGCAGCGTCGGTGCCGCCCGCTACCGTCCCTCCATGACCGACACCCGCGCCTTCTACGACACCATCGCCGAGGACTACGCCGCGCACTTCCGGGACCCCCTCGCCGAACGGCCCCTGGAGAGGGCCCTCCTCGCCGCCTACGCCGAGCAGGTCGGCCCGGGCGGCCAGGTCGCCGACCTCGGCTGCGGACCGGGCGCGGTCACCGCGTACCTGGCCGGCCTGGGGCTGTCCGTCTTCGGCCTGGACCTCTCCGAGTCCATGCTCGCCGTCGCCCGCCGCGACTTCCCCGGTCTGCGCTTCGAGCAGGGCTCCATGCGGGAGCTGCCCCTGACCGACGGCTCCCTGGCCGGGGTCGTGTCCTGGTACTCCAGCATCCACACACCCGTGGACGAACTCCCGGACATCTTCGCCGAGTTCCACCGCGTCCTGGCTCCCGGCGGCCGGCTCCTGCTCGCCTTCCAGGTGGGCGACGTACCGCTCCGCCTCGACCGCCCGTTCGGCCACGAGGTGGCCCTGGACTACCACCGGCGCCGCCCCGAGCAGATGGCCGACCTGCTGGCGGAGGCCGGTTTCGCCCTGCGGTCGAGCACGGTGCGCGAGCCCGAGGTCACGCGCGGCGAATCACCCGTCCCGCAGGCGTTCCTTCTCGCCCAGAAGGAAGGCTGACCAGGCTTCGGGGGTGAGGGTGAGGGTGGGGTGGGTGGTGGGGGGTTGCTTGGAGTCTCGGATGTGGATGGCGGTGGGGTGCAGGGCCACTTCCAGGCACTGGCCGCCCTCGCCGCTGCTGTAGCTGGACTTGCGCCAGCTATAAGCGAGTTCGAGGCACTCGCCTCCCTCACCGCCGCTATAGCTGGACTTGAACCAGGCGAGTTCCTTGGTGTTCATCATTCCCCCACCAGCTCCTCGATCATGGCCAGTGACTCCGTCGGGTTGAGTGCCATGGCGCGCATGATCCCATAGCGGTCCGCGATCTTGCGGACTTCTTCCGGGTCAGCGATCAGCCGTGGGTATCCCTGCACCTCCACGTAAGCGACCTGTGCTCGCTTGTTGGGCGTCAGCAGGTTGAACGGGCCGTCCATGTTGGGGTGTTCCGCCATCCTGGAGGGCATCACTTGGATCTCCACGTTGCGCATGCCGCCGATCCGCAACAACCGCCGAAGCTGCTCCTTGTGCACCTGCGTACCGCCGATGGGCCGGTGCAGCACCACCTCTTCCAGGACGTAGGTACACATCGGCAGTGGCCACTGCTCCAGAACCTGCTGACGGGCCAATCGGTCGGCGACACGCTTCTCGATGGCGTCCTCATCCAGCAAGGGGCGGCGGCGGGAGAACACAGCCCGCGCATAGTCCTCGGTCTGCAGGAGACCTGGCACGCCCTGATTGGCATGGAAGTGCAGCTCGACGGATACCGCTTCCAACTCGGCATAGCTGCGATACCACTCAGGATGCCGCGTCCGCGCCCTCGACATCGCCTCCTCCACCTGCGGAATCACCGCGATGAACAGGCCGTTCGCCTGGAGGATCTCATCGGCCCTGCGCAGGAACTCCGGCCTCGGTGTCCGTACCCCCCGCTCGATGGCCGAGATCAGGTCCGGGCCGTACCCCATCAGCTCGGCGAACTCCCGCTGGCTCAGCCCCGCCCTCTCCCGCAGCAACTTCAGCTGCTTGCCGATGACGACGAAGACCGCTGCCGCCCCGTTCTCCTCCGCCGGAGTCTCCGGCCTCCGCTCCTCCGTCACACGAACCTCCGACTGACCCGTACACCCACGACACGCACCCGTACGACTACGCACAGTCGCCGGGTCCCCCCTGGTCAGCGTAGGGAGAACCGACCACGCTCGGTGATGTGAACGTAGAAATCTCCACCCCCGCGACCGAGCTAGTCCAACGGCTCAGCGCCACCCCCCGTGGTGCCCGTCTGGCCCGTCGGCTCACCGGTACCGCCCTGGCCGGCTGGGGGTATCCGTACGACGGCGACCTCAGCCACACCGCCCAGCTCGTCGTGGCCGAACTCGCGGCCAACGCCGTCACGCACGGTCGCGTGCCCGGGCGGGACTTCGAGCTGCGGTTGAGGCTGCTGCCGATGAAGGACACCTTGCGTATCGAGGTCAGCGACGCCCGGGGTGACCGCGCCCTCCGTTTCCTGGACGGGCGGCTGGAGGACGAGAACGGCCGGGGTCTCGTGGTCGTACAGGTGCTGGCGAAGCTGTGGGGCGTCGTCGCGGAGCGGGACGTCGGCAAGACGGTGTGGGTGGAGCTGGCGCTCGGCGGGAAGCGTCGACCGTGCCCGCCAAGGCAGTCACCGGCGAGTTGACCTGCCTTGCAGCGGACGGCCTGGCTGACGCGGAGTGGGCAGGCCGGGTACGACCGGCCTGCCCACTGTCGGCCCGACGGAGGCCCTGGTCCGGATTCCCTAACGTCCGACGGTGATGGCCCACCGAACGCCGGCGGGTGCCGTGACATTCACCGTTCCCCGTGCGCGGGTGTGCTTCAGATTCAGTTGGTTGTAGGTGCTGCTGACCTCACCGGCGACGCACTTCAGCGGGAAGCGAAGACCCGCCGGTTCGACTCGGACGGTCAGCTCACCCTCACCTTGGCAGTTCACCATGATGGAAAGAGGACCGGCTTTGAGCCCGCCCTTGATGTCCATCTCCCTGTTGCCGACCGCGTTCGCCGCCTCGGCGACGACGCTGCCGTCCGGCAGGACGGGTGCCTTGGTCACGGACTCCCCCGCAACGTGCTCGGCGCGACCAGGCGTCGGCGACCGTGTCGAAGAGGATGGAGAAGACTTGTGCCGGGCGTCCGGGGTGTCACCCTCACTACTGGTGCAGCCGACAGTGAGGGCGGCGACAGCGGCAAGCACCGCTGCGGGCATCAGCTTTCCCACAGGTACCAACCTACTCGCCAGGGGGAGTAACTGACGACGGTGTGCTCCGTCGTGGTGGTGCAGTTGGCATGCAGCCAGTAGCTCTTGCCCGTGTGCTTGATCCGCCACACGCCGTACGTGGCGTTGGTGGTCTTGTGAGGGGGCGTGTCCACCGAGATGGAATTCCCCAGCTTCGCCGTGATCTTGGCGGACACCGATACCTCGTACTTGGCCTTGACTCTGGCGAGCAGCGTTCCCACCGACGTCTCCAATTTGCCGGTGACGGCTACACCGACCTCGCCGGTGACCTCGGACGTGAAGGTCGACTTGGCGGTCCTGGACGCGTCATTGTGATTCGCGTTGGTGGGGCCGACCGCCCGATGATATTTGCGGCCCTGCTTGGTAGGAATGTAAACGCCGTGAGCCGGGCTGCAGTCCACACCGGCCGGCACGTCCCCGGGAAGCGGCGGCTTGGCCTCGGACGCAGGTTCCTCCGGTTGCTGGTCCACCGCGTCAGCAGGGACTTCGGTGACCTCTTCCTCGGGTTGCTCCGGCGGAGACGTGGCGATGACGGGATCGTCGGTCTGTGCAGCCGCAGGGACGGGCGGCGGTGTCTCCTCGGCCCACGCGGGCCCGGCCAAGGCGGCACATAAGAGAAGTGCTGTCGCAGGGACGAACATGAGGCGACGTGCTGAAGTCTT
Organism: Streptomyces sp. NPDC107654; assembly: GCF_055639035.1. Taxonomy (NCBI): domain Bacteria; kingdom Bacillati; phylum Actinomycetota; class Actinomycetes; order Kitasatosporales; family Streptomycetaceae; genus Streptomyces; species Streptomyces sp. NPDC107654. The sequence goes on along the minus strand of NZ_JBVKBI010000015.1, from coordinate 78,193 downwards.
CACGGAAACGCCGATCCGGTCGGGACCGCTTCGATGCGGTCTGGCACCTGAAGCTATGTCAGGGGCATGCCGGAGGCGAAGGCTCCGTCGATCCTCTGAGGGAAATCTGAGGATCAAGGTCCTCAGCGCTCGTACAACCCCTCCACCTCCACCGCGAAGTCCCGCAGGATCCGGTCGCGTCGGAGCTTCATGGACGGGGTCAGGTGGCCGGCCGCCTCGGTGAAGTCCACGGGCAGGACCGCGAAGCGGCGGATGGACTCGGGGCGGGAGACCATGCGGTTCGCCTCGTCCACGGCCCGTTGCAGAACGGTGTGCAACTCCTCGTCGGTGACCAGGAGTTCCGGTGGTACCGGGTGCTTTCCGATCATCTGGCGCCAGTGTGTGATGCCCTCGGGGTCCAGGGTGATCAGGGCCGCCACGAAGGGACGGGCGTCGCCCACCAGCATCACCTGGCTGATCAGGGGGTGCTGGCGGAGCCAGTTCTCCAGGGGGGCCGGGGCCACCGACTTGCCGCCCGCTGTGATCAGCAGTTCCTTCTTGCGGCCGGTGATGGTCAGGTAGCCGTCGTCGTCCAGTTCACCGAGGTCGCCCGTGGCGAGCCAGCCGTCGCGGGTCGCGGGGACCACGCCTCCGGCCTGGGGGTCCCAGTAGCCGCGCAGGACGTGGTCGCCGGAGAGGAGGATCTCGCCGTCCGCCGCGATGCGGACCCTCGTGCCGGGGAGCGGCCAGCCGACCGTGCCGAGGCGGGGTTTCAGGGGTGGGGTGACCGTCGAGGCGCCGGTGGTCTCCGTGAGGCCGTACCCCTCGAAGATCTCGATGCCGGCACCGGCGTAGAACGCGGCGAGGCCGCGGCCGAGCGGGGAGCCGCCGCAGATGACGTGGCGGACGCGGCCTCCCATCGCGGCGCGGACGCGGCGGTAGACGAGGGGGTCGTAGAAACTGCGCTGGGTCTTCAGGGCGCGGCTCGGGCCGCTCCCGGCGCCGGTCTGGCGGGCCTCCAGTGCCTCGCCGTAGCGCCGGGCGATGTCCGCCGCCCGGTCGAAGGCGCCCGCCCGGCCGCCCGACTCCGCCTTGGCCCGCGCGGAGTTGTAGATCTTCTCCAGCATGTAGGGGATGGTCAGCAGGCAGGTCGGCCGGAAGGCGGCCAGGTCCGGGAGGAGGTCGGCCGGGGCCAGACTGGGGGCGTGGCCGAGGCGGACCCGGGCGCGGACACAGGCGACGGCGACCATGCGGCCGAAGACGTGGGACATGGGGAGGAAGAGGAGGACCGAGGGGTCGTCGTCGTTGGCCTTGAAGACGGGGTAGAGGAGTTCGATCGCGTTGTCGACCTCGGCGAAGAAGTTGCCGTGCGAGAGGGCGCAGCCCTTGGGGCGGCCGGTGGTGCCGGAGGTGTAGATGAGGGTGGCGAGCGTGTCGGGGCCCGACATGCCCCGGCGTACGCCGGCCTCCCCGTCCGGTACCGGCGCGCCCGCCTCCGCCAGCCGGGCCACGTGGTCCTTCTCCATCACCCACACGTGCCGCAGGTCGGGGAGGTGGGGGAGTTCCGGGCCCAGGGCGGCGGCCTGGGCGGAGGTCTCGGTGACCAGGGCGACCGCGCCGGAGTCGTGCAGGATCCAGCGGGTCTGGAAGACGGAGGAGGTGGGGTAGACGGGGACGGTGACCAGGCCGGCGGCCCAGGCCGCGAAGTCGAGCAGCGTCCAGTCGTAGGTCGTGCGGGCCATGACCGCGATGCGGTCCCCGGGCATCAGGCCCTCGGCGATCAGGCCCTTGGCGACGGCCTCCACCTCGGCGGCGAACCGGGCCGCCGTCACGTCCCGCCAGCGGCCGTCGGAGAGTCTGCGGCTGAGGACGACCTTGTCGGGGTCCGTCTCCGCGTTGTCGTAGGGCAGGTCGGCGAGGGAGCCGTGGGTGACCGGGGGTGCGAACGGGGGGACGGACGCCTCGCATACCGCTCCGTCGAGCCGGCGTATCTCGGGCTCGACGAGGACCGGGCGGCCGTCGTAGTCGGTGGCGGAGACCGTGCCGGAGGAGGCGGGTGGGGTGGGGTACGGCGTGGTCACGGGCGGCTCCTCTGGCGTGCGTGCACCCGCGGTGAGCCCGGAGAAGGGGTTACCGCTGGTTAGGCAGGTGATCGTACGGCTCCGCTGTGAGGGGGTTGTGCGGGTTCGGGGATGGTACGGGGCCGGGGATGTGCAGCCTCGGGGGGTATGTGACAGGTGTTCAGCTTTGCGTGCGGGTCGCGCGGACCGTGCGGGCCATGGCTTACCTCCGGTAACCTTACTCCTGAGTAAGCAGTCGTCAGCCCTCCGGAACCGAGTCGCGCGGGAGTTGCGCATGGCCGACCGCCGCCTCAGCGGCCCGACGGACACCGTCACCCTCAGCGTCGCGCCCGCGCTGATCCCCCTGCTCGCCCGGGGCGCCCTGCGCTCCCCCTTCAAGCGTCCGGCCCCCGGCGCCGCCTTCCCGCGCACCCGGCTCGTCCTTCCCGGCGTGCGCGTCGACCTGGCGAGGCTGGCCGCCTACGAGCGGGTGTGCGGCTTCCCGACCGGGGAGCCCGACCTCCCGGTCACCTATCCGCACGTCCTCGGCTTCCCGCTGGCCATGCGGCTGATGAGCGCCCGGGACTTCCCGCTGCCGCTACTCGGCCTCGTCCACACGTCGATCGGGATCGAGCGGGGCGCCGCGCTGGCCGCCGACGGGGAGTACGACGTGGAGGTCCGGGTGGAAGGGCTGGCACCGCACCGGCGGGGCACCGAGGCGACCGTGACGACCGCACTGCACTCGCGCGGGAGACTGGTGTGGGTGTCCCGGAGCACCTATCTGGCGCGGCACCGCACCGGCACGGTGACGGCACCGGAACCGCGCGGGGACGCCGGTGCGCGGCTGCCGGTCCTGGCCGAGTGGAGCCTCGGCGAGGACGTGGGACGGCGGTACGGCGCCGCGTCCGGCGACCGCAACCCGATCCACCTGTCACCGCTCACCGCGCGCCTCTTCGGCTTCCCCCGGGCCATCGCCCACGGCATGTGGACGGTCGCCCGCTGCCTGGCCGCCCACGGCAGTCCCGACGCGGCCGAGGTGCGGGCGCGGTTCCGGGCGCCGGTGCTGCTGCCGGGGACCGTGGCGTACGGGGCCGACGGGAGCGGGCGGTTCGAGTTGCGGGGTGCGGGCGGGCGGGTGCACCTGAGCGGGGAGGTCCGGGGGAAGTGAGCACCGGGTGCCGCGCGGCCGCGGTGCGAACGCCGGCCGCAGCCCCGCGTGCTCAGGCGGGGTCGGCCGGCGGTGTCCAGACCTGGCCCCGCATCAGACTGCCCAGTCCCGCCCAGGCGAAGTTCATCAGCGTGGTCGCCGCCTGGCGGGCCGTGACCCCGGGCGCGGCGTTGGCCCAGGCGGCCAGGGACTCCGCCGCGCCGACCAGGGCCTCGGCGAGGCCGGCCACCTCGTGTTCGGGGAGGTCGGGGTCGCGGTGCGCCTCCCGGGCCGCCACCGCGACCAGCCGGGTCACGAACGCGACGATCTCCGCGCGCATGGCGGCGACCTCGGCGACGAAGGGCTCCCCGTGTGTGCGGGCCTGGAGGTGCAGCACCGACCAGCCGTCGGGGTGCTCGGCGGTGTGCGCGAAGAACGCCCGCAGGCCGTCCCAGAGTTGCCGGTCGGCGGTCAGCCCCGGCCGGACGGCCGCGCGCACGGCCGCCGTGAGCGCGGCGGCCTCACGGCGGATGCAGGCGGTGAAGAGGTCTTCCTTCGAGTTCAGGTACAGGTAGACCAACGGCTTGGACACGCCCGCGAGTTCGGCGATCTCGTCCATCGAGGCGGCCATGTACCCGCGCTGCCCGAAGATCCGTACGGCGGCGTCGAGCATCTGCTGCTCCCGCACCGCCCTCGGCATCCGTTTGGTCCTGACCGCACCCATGACGGCAAGACTAGTGGGGCCGGGGCGCCGGACTAGCTGGACGCGGCAGCCCCGTCCTGCGTCCGCGACCGGTCGTCGGCCACGTCCTCCTGGCTGCGGTTGGCATCCAGGTTGGCCTTCACCCGGTCGACCTTGTTCACGATCTGCACCGAGGCCCGGTCCCGCTCCTTGCGCAGCACCACCCAGCTGATCGGTGCCGAGAGCACCATGGAGAGCAGCAGGACCCACAGGCCGTTGGAGTCGCCGAAGCCGCGCGGGAAGATGCCCGAGTAGACGGCACCCCAGACGACCACGAGGCAGCCCGCGAAGATACCGAGGCGCATCAGCGTGTAGCGGAGCATCTCAATCCAGTCGTCAGATTCCAAAAGGGGTCATCCCCAGTGAAGCACGGACGACAGGCGATCACGCAGGGGGGTGGGGCCGGGGGCCGGTGTCAGCCGAGCGGCAGCAGCATGACGACCTCGTCGCGGTCGTCGCCCGGTGCGACCCGGATGGCGTCCGGGACGCGGCCGACCTCCTTGTAACCGCAGGAGGCGTAGAACCGCTCCAGTCCGTGTCCGCCCCGGCAGGTCAGCCGTATCGCCTCCACGCCCTCCATCGCGCGCGCCGCGTCCGCGGCGGCGGCCAGCAGGTCACGGCCGTAGCCCTTGCCCTGGTGCGAGGGGTGGACCATCACCGTGTACAGCCACACCCAGTGCGGCATCAGCCGGTGCGCGTTGCGGGTGAGGAAGGCGGCCGCGGCGACCTCGCCGGTCTCGTCGTGGCCGACGAGCAGCCGGGTGCGCCCCTCGGCCATCTGCGCGAAGTGCCGGACCAGCTCCGGGCGTATCTCCTCACGGGTCACCGGGGCGACGAAGCCGACGGCGCCACCCGCGTTGGAGACGTCCGCCCACACGTCGAGGATGCCGTCGCGGAGGGCGGGGGTGACGGCGGGGTCCAGGGTAAAGGTAAGAGGCACAGAGGGAGTGTATCCATTACCGGGTCTCTGTCACCGGGGAGGGTGTGCAGCTCCTACCCGAGGGCGCGCGCGGCGATCCTCAGGTCGGCCACCAGGCCCTCGTACGCCGCCCTGCGCTCCTCGTCCCGCGCGCGCAGTACGGAGGACGGGTGCACGGTGGGCACCAGCCGCTCCGGCCGGCCGTGGATCTCCCGCTCCAGCACGGTCCCGCGCACCTCGCCCACCCGGAACGACGAACCCAGCAGCGCCTTCCCGGCCGTGGCGCCGAGCAGCACGATCAGCTCCGGTTCCACCAGCGCCAGCTCGGCCGCCAGCCAGGGGCCGCAGGCCGTCATCTCCCTGAGGCTCGGCGCCTTGTGGATCCGGCGCTTGCGGGGCTCGGCCCGGGTGAACTTGAAGTGCTTGACCGCGTTGGTCACATAGGCCTCGCCGGGGTCGAGACCGGCCTCCCGGAGTGCCCGGTCGAGCAGCTTGCCCGCCGGGCCGACGAAGGGGGTGCCCTGACGGTCCTCCTGGTCACCGGGCTGCTCCCCCACGAGCATCACGCGGGCGTCGGTGCTGCCGGCGCCGAACACCGTCTGGGTGGCGGGCAGGTGCAGGGGACAGCCACGGCAGCCGGCCGCCGCGCGGCGCAGCGCGGTGAGATCGGCGCCCTCGGGTACGAAGGGGGCGGCCGTGTAGGCGTCCTCGGGGGCCTTCGTCGCCGGCATGCCGGGCGAGTACCCCGAGCGGTACCCGTGTCACCCGGCCGAATCGGCCGGGTGGGCGCCGGGTGGGCCGGATGGGCGGGGAATCAGACGCGCATCGGCTGCGGCGACTCGCGGCGCGCCGGGTCCGGGCCCTCGTACTCGCGGATGATCTCGTAGCGCGTGTTCCGTTCCACCGGGCGGAAGCCCGCGTCGCGGATCAGTTCCAGGAGGTCCTCGCGGGTCAGCTTGTTCGGCGTGCCGTAGTTGTCCGCGTCGTGGGTGATCTTGTACTCGACGACCGAGCCGTCCATGTCGTCCGCGCCGTGCTGGAGGGCCAGCTGGGCGGTCTGGACGCCGTGCATGACCCAGAAGACCTTGACGTGCGGGACGTTGTCGAACAGCAGCCTCGACACCGCGAAGGTCTTCAGCGCCTCCGCGCCCGTGGCCATCTGGGTGCGGGCCTGAAGGCGGTTGCGGATCTTGCCGTCCTTCATGTCCACGAAGTCGTGCTGGTAGCGCAGCGGGATGAAGACCTGGAAGCCGTTCGTCTCGTCCTGCAGCTCACGGAGCCGGAGAACGTGGTCGACGCGGTGCCTCGGCTCTTCGATGTGGCCGTACAGCATGGTGCACGGGGTCTTCAGACCCTTCTCGTGCGCCAGGCGGTGGATGCGGGACCAGTCCTCCCAGTGGGTGCGGTGGTCCACGATGTGCCGGCGGACCTCCCAGTCGAAGATCTCCGCGCCGCCGCCCGTGAGGGACTCCAGGCCCGCGTCGATCAGCTCGTCCAGGATCTCGGACGCCGACAGGCCGCTGATCGTCTCGAAGTGGTGGATCTCCGTGGCGGTGAACGCCTTCAGGGAGACGTGCGGGAGGGCCGCCTTCAGCTCGCGCAGGGAGCGGGGGTAGTACCGCCAGGGGAGGTTCGGGTGCAGGCCGTTGACGATGTGCAGCTCGGTGAGGTTGTCCGACTCCATCGCCTTGGCGAGCTTGACGGCCTCCTCGATGCGCATCGTGTACGCGTCCTTCTCGCCCGGCTTGCGCTGGAACGAGCAGTAGGCGCAGGAGGCCGTGCACACGTTGGTCATGTTGAGGTGCCGGTTGACGTTGAAGTGCACGACGTCACCGTTCTTGCGGGTGCGCACCTCGTGGGCGAGGCCGCCGAGCCAGGCCAGGTCGTCCGACTCGTACAGCGCGATGCCGTCCTCGCGGGTCAGCCGCTCACCGGAGCGGACCTTCTCCTCCAGCTCGCGCTTGAGCCCGACGTCCATGCCAACACCTTTCTCCGACAACTCGACCAACGGTACTCCCCCGCTTTCCGCGCGGGCGGTGCCCCCGACGGCGCCGCGCGCCTACACCTCTTCGGGCAGCTCCCCGACCCGGTTCTCCCACTTCGTGGAGAGCACGATCGTGGTACGGGTGCGGGAGACGCCCTTCGTCCCGCTGAGCCGGCGGATGATCCGCTCCAGGCCGTCCACGTCCGCCGCCCGGGCCTTGAGCATGTACGAGTCGTCGCCGGCGATGAACCAGCAGTCCTCGATCTCCGGCAGGTCCCGCAGCCGCTGGGCGACGTCCTCGTGGTCGGCGGCGTCGGAGAGCGAGATGCCGATCAGGGCGGTGACACCGAGGCCGAGGGAGGCCGCGTTCACCGTGGCGCGGTAGCCGGTGATGACTCCGGCCGCCTCCAGCCGGTTGATGCGGTCGGTGACGCTGGGGCCCGACAGGCCGACAAGGCGCCCCAGCTCCGCGTACGAGGCCCGGCCGTTCTCCCTCAGGGCCTGGATGAGCTGCCTGTCCACCGCGTCCATGCGATCGAAGCCTTCCGGTGAAAGTTCGCTGAAGTGATGAGGTGCGTACGTACTGCTACTTGCCCGGCCGGCCGGCCGCCGAGCCGCCGCCCAGCTCGCCGTGCCAGCGCCGGTACAGGCCGTGGGCGACACCGGCCGCGTCCAGCACCCGGCCGGCCACGAAGTCCACCAGGTCCTGGATGTGGGTGGCGCCCGCGTAGAAGGCGGGCGAGGCCGGGACGACCGTGGCGCCGGCGTCGTCCAGGGCGACGAGGTGGCGCAGCGTCTGCCCGTTGAGGGGGGTCTCCCGTACGGCCACGACCAGCGTCCGGCGTTCCTTGAGCGTGACGCTCGCCGTGCGCTGGAGGAGGTCCTTCGACAGCCCGAGGGCCACCCCGGCGACGCAGGCGGTGGAGGCGGGCACGATGAGCATCCCCTTCGCCGGGTACGAGCCCGAGGACGGGCCGGCGGCGAGGTCGCCCGCGTTCCAGTACCGGACCCCGCTGATGTCCGGGTCGAAGGTGCCCGGCTTGCCGTCGGCGCCCCGGGCGAGCCATTCCCGCAGGTCGTCCTGCCAGTGGGCGTCCCGGAAAGCGATGCCCGTCTCGTCCAGCAGCGTCAGCCGCGAGGCCCGGCTGACCACGAGGTCCACCGCTTCGCCGGCCTCCAGCAGTGCTCGCAGCACGGCAGCCGCGTACGGCGTCCCGGATGCTCCGGACACCCCCACGATCCAAGGCACGCGCTGCGTTTCTCCTGCGTTCACACCTTGAGCGTACCGGCGTGCCCGGCCGTGCTCAGGCCGGGTGGGGCCGACCGCCTCAGACGGTCAGACCCCGTACGACGAGATCCAGCAGCGCGCACACGAACAGGGCGATGCCGATGAACCCGTTGACGCTGAAGAACGCCCTGTTCACCCGGGACAGGTCGTGCGGGCGGACGATGGTGTGTTCGTAGAGGAACGCGCCGGCGACGATCAGCAGGCCCAGCCAGAAGAACGCGCCGGCGTGGGTGGTCAGGGCGTACCAGACGAACAGGGCCGTCGTGATGGTGTGGCACACCCGCGCGCCCCGGATCGCGGCCGGGATCCCGAAGCGGGCCGGGACCGACATCACGCCGATCTCGCGGTCGGTCTCCACGTCCTGGCAGGCGTAGATCAGGTCGAAGCCGCCGATCCAGACGCCGACGGCCAGGCCGAGGATCACCGCCGTCCAGGACCACTCGCCGCTGACCGCCAGCCAGCCGCCGATCGGGCCCATGGACTGGGCGAGGCCGAGGATGGCCTGCGGGAAGTTGGTGAAGCGTTTCCCGTAGGGATAGACCACCATCGGGACCACCGCGACCGGGGCCAGGGCCAGGCAGAGCGGGTTCAGCAGGGCCGCCGCGCCGAGGAAGACCACCAGGGCGACCAGGGCGCCCGTCCAGGCGTGCCGGACCGACATCGCGCCGGTCACCAGCTCGCGCTGGGCCGTGCGCGGGTTCCGGGCGTCGATCTCGCGGTCGATGATCCGGTTGACCGCCATGGCGAAGGTGCGCAGGCCGACCATGCAGACCGTGACCAGGAGCAGCCGGCCCCAGTGGATGTTCCGGTCCCACTCGTACATCGCCGTGAGGGCGGCGATGTAGGCGAAGGGGAGCGCGAAGACCGAGTGCTCGATCATCACCAGGCGGAGGAAGGCCCGGGTACGGCCGGGCTGGGAGAGGGCGGCGGTGGTCACAGTCCGTACTCCTTCCAGCGGCGGTCCACCAGGGCCGCCGTGTCCGGGTCGGACTCCACCATGTCCGGCCAGCCGCCGTCGCGGGTGTAGCCCTCCTCGGGCCACTTGCGTGTCGCGTCGATGCCCGCCTTGCCGCCCCAGAACTGCTGGTAGGAGGCGTGGTCCAGGTGGTCGACGGGGCCCTCCACGACCGTGAGGTCCCGGGCGTAGTCGGTGTTGCCGAGGGCCCGCCAGGCGACCTCGTGCAGGTCGTGCACGTCGCAGTCGGCGTCGACGACGACGATCAGCTTGGTGAGGGACATCATGTGGGCCCCCCAGATCGCGTGCATGACCTTCTGCGCGTGCTTGGGGTACTTCTTGTCGATCGAGACGATCGCGCAGTTGTGGAAGCCGCCGGACTCGGGCAGGTGGTAGTCCACGATGTCCGGGACGATGATCTTGAGGAGCGGGAGGAAGAAGCGCTCCGTGGCGCGGCCCAGCGGGCCGTCCTCCGTGGGCGGGCGGCCGACGACGATCGACTGGAGCAGCGGCCGCTTGCGCATCGTCACGCAGTCGATCGTCAGCGCGGGGAAGGGTTCCTGCGGGGTGTAGAAGCCGGTGTGGTCGCCGAAGGGGCCCTCGGGCAGCATCTCGCCCGGTTCCAGCCAGCCCTCCAGAACGACCTCGGCCTGCGCCGGGACCTGGAGCGGGACCGTCTTGCAGTCGACCATCTCGATGCGCTTGCCGGAGACGAAGCCCGCGAAGAGGTACTCGTCGATGTCGCCGGGCAGCGGCGCCGTCGAGGCGTAGGTCACGGCGGGCGGGCAGCCGAAGGCGATGGCCACGGGCAGGCGCTCGCCGCGCCGGGCCGCGACCTGGTAGTGGTTGCGGCTGTCCTTGTGGATCTGCCAGTGCATGCCGATCGTGCGCCGGTCGTGGCGCTGGAGGCGGTACAGGCCGAGGTTGCGGATGCCGGTCTCGGGGTCCTTGGTGTGGGTCAGGCCCAGGTTGAAGAAGGAGCCGCCGTCCTTCGGCCAGGTGAACAGCGCGGGGAGCCGGTCGAGGTCGACGTCGTCGCCCTGGAGGACGACCTCCTGCACGGGCGCGTTGTCGGACTTCACCTTCCTCGGCGGGACGTGGGCCATCGCGCCCAGCTTGCCGAAGGCCTCCCGGACGCCGACGAAACCGTGCGGCAGCTCGGGCCGCAGCAGCCCGCCGATCTTCTCGGAGATCTCGCCGTACGACTTCAGGCCGAGCGCCTTCAGCAGGCGGCGGTCGGTGCCGTACACGTTCATGGCGAGGGGCATGTCCGAGCCGCGCACGTTCTCGAAGAGCAGCGCCGGGCCGCCGGACTTCTGCACCCGGTCGACGATCTCCCCGACTTCGAGATACGGGTCGACCTCGGCCTTGATGCGCTTGAGGTCTCCCTCGCGCTCCAGCGCCCGCAGCAGGGAGCGAAGATCGTCGTAAGCCATGTGTCCCAGTATCGACCACCCCCTGCCCGGGCCCCGTCACCGGGTCTCCCCGGAGGACGGCCCGGGTCGCGGCAAGTCCCTGGACGGCGGGTCACGGGAGCAGGGTTAATGGTCCACACCGAGTAATGAACGATCTCCGACCTCTGGGGGACTCTTGGAGACCGGCACACCGCCCGAGCACCCGGACCACGCGCCGTCCGCGCCGCCTTCACCGTCCGCGCCGCCTTCACCGTCGTCGCCGCCTTCACCGCCGTCCGCGCCGGCCGCCCCGCCCGTGACCCCGCCGGCCGGGCCGTCCTCCGGTGCGCCGGCCGAGCCGGCGGCCACCGCCTACACCGGGCCGCCCATGCCGGACGTACCGCCGCCGGCCCGGACCGCCCCGCCGGCCCCGATCGAGCTGCGGGTCAGCAAGCGGCTCCTGTGGATCGGCTCGGCCGTCTACCCGCTGCACGGCATCGCCCGCGTCTACACCTTCGTGATGCGGCCGAGGCGCAAGGAGGCGGTGCTGCGGTTCCTGCGGTACGCCGCCGGGACGCTGATCGTCGGGTTCATCGCCATGCTGCCCGGCCTGCCCTCGCTGACGTTCCAGGGGCCCGACTCCGGCGGGGCCGGCTATATCGCCTGGGTGTGGTTCCTGGCGCTCGGCGCCGCGGTCTACTTCTTCGTGGACATGATGTCCGTGCTGACGGCCCAGCCCCACTACGTGCTGGCCGTCGAGACGTCCGGCGCCTCCACCGGACTGGTCACCAGCCGGGACCCGCGCCGTCTGGACCAGCTCGTGGGCCAGATCTCGTACGCCATCGACCACCCCGACGCCGAGTTCCGGGTGACGGTGGAACGCCTCACCGTCTCACCGAACAACTACTACTTCGGCGACAACGTCAACATGTACGGCGGCAACGGAAACGTGGGGATCACGCGATGAGCGGCAACAACTACTACTACGGCGACAACGTGAACATGTACGGCGGCCAGGGCAACCAGGGCATCGTCAGGACCCAGACGGGCTCCGGCGCGGCCGGCCCGGACCCGGCGCTGGTCGCGGCCCTCGGCGAACTGCACCGGCAGATCGCCGAGTTGCGCGCCCAGGTGCCGGCCCCCAGCGCCCGGCTGCTGGAGGAGTCCCTGCCCGCGCTGAGCCCCGAGGCCGCCGTGCCCCCGCAGGAGCGGCACCGGGCGCTGATGGCGATCGCCGGGATCGCCGCCACCGTCGGCGCGGTCGGCCGGCCGGTGGCCGAGGCGGTCCGGTCGGTCATCGGTCTGCTGGGCGGCTAGGGCCTCGGACTCCCCCCGTCGTCACCGACGGTTAATCACTTCCGCGTTCGGTCTGCCACCCGTTCCGTTGAAATGAACCGGACGGGCATGTCCCGGCCGCGTCCCACGGCATTGCCTTAAAGGGGGGCCCGCATCCAGGGGCCCCCTTCTGTGATGGGAGACGCGTGCGAATCACTGACATCCAGCGCTGCGAGGTCCGGCCGGGACGGCTCGTCGAGTGGACGCTGAGCCCGGCGTCCGTCGCGGCGGCGACGGCGCTCCCGGAGGACTCCCGGCCGCCCGCCTACATCCAGGAGTCGCACATCAGGACGGCCAAGTCCGTCCGGGAGAACGGGCTGTTCGTGCCGACCTGGCTCGGCACCGCCTTCGACCTGCCCGGCCCCGTCGACCTCGACGTGCTGGAGCGGGCACTGCACACCTGGACCCTGCGGCACGAGACGCTGCGCAGCGGGTTCCGCTGGGCCGGCGACGAGCTGCGCCGGTTCACGCTCGACGCGGCCGACGTGTCCCTGCGCCGGGAGGAGGCCGGCCACTTCCCCGACGCGGACGGTCTCGTCCGGCACCTCCAGCACCGCTTCGACACGGTCGCGGACGCGCTGCGCTGGCCCAACCTCGTCTACACGGCGGTCGTGCGCGACGACGGCGCGAGCGTGTACATGGCGTTCGACCACAGCAACGTCGACGCCTACTCCCTCCAGCGGATCGCCGCCGAGATCCACGAGCTGTACGCGGCGGGCCTGACCGGGAGCGAGCCGGACCACGTCCCGCCCGCGAGTTACGTCGACTTCTGCGAGATCGAGCGGGCCGGCGCGGACGGCATCGACGGCCGGCACGCGATCGTGGACCGCTGGCGGGAGTTCATCCAGCGCTGCGACGGCATGCTGCCGGGCTTCCCGGTCGACCTGGGGCTGGCACCGGACGGCCCGCTGCCCCGGCAGCAGATGCTGTGCGAGCCGCTGGCGGACGCGGACGCGGCGGCGGCGTTCGAGGCGTACTGCCGGCCGTACGGCGGCAGCCTGGTCGGGGTGCTGGCCGCGACCGGGCTGATCGTGCACGAACTCGGCGGGCGGCCGGTGTACCGGACGGTGGTGCCGTTCCACACCCGGGTGAAGTCGCGGTGGAGCGACTCGGTGGGCTGGTACGTGGGCGGCGCCCCGATCGAGGTGCCGGTGGGCCGCACCCGCGGCTTCCCGGAGGCGCTGCGCGCGGTCCGTGCCGAGCTGCAGGCCAACCGGTCGCTGGCCCGGATGCCGCTGGCCCGGGTGCTGCGTCTGCTCGGCGCGGACTTCCGGCCGACCTCCCCGGACCTGTACTCGATCGTGTCGTACGTCGACGCCCGCGCCATCCCGGGCGCCGAACGGTGGGCGCAGTGGAACGCGTACGGGCTGATGCGGGTGTCGTACGGGGACCAGGTGTGCGTGTGGGTGAACCGGCTCCCGGAGGGGCTGTGGCTGGCGGGCAGGTACCCGGACACGGACGTCGCGGCGAAGACCATGCGGCTGTACGTGGAGCGGCTGCGCGACCGGATCGCCTCGGTGGCCGACGGGAGCCTCCCGGCCGTTTCATGATCCCCCGCGGTTTCGTGACCCAACGGTCACCACGACGGCCCCCACCAACCCTGGTCTGAAGCAACTCCCCCTTCCTACACTGCCGTTGAGGGGGAGATGCGGTGCACAGACGGTTGCACGGGCGCGGAGCGCTGTTCGACGTCGATCCGGCCGGCCTCGCGCCACGACTCGTGGGCCTGCGCCCGCACCAGCACCGCGCACATCCGTACGAGCATCCGGACGAACCGCCGTTCGTGGTGCTCACGGGGGCGCGCGGGCTGGGCAAGAGCGCGGTGCTCGGGGAGCTGCGGGACGCCTACCGGGGGCACACCCCGGTCGCGCTGGTCGACTGCGCGGAGGAGCAGTTCCGGGCGCCGCCCGCGGACCGGCCCGCCGCCTCCTGGTCGCCGCTCGGGCAGGCGCTGCTGGTGCTCGCCGAGCAGCTGGCCGCGCCGGTGACGGGAGCGGGGCGGATCACCTTCCCGCGGCTGATGCCGGGGCTGGTCGCGGTGGCCGCCGGCGGCTGGGGCGACGCCGACTCGGAGCGGATCCGCCGGGAGGTCGAGCGGATCCTGCTGCTGAACGAGAGCGGCTCGTGGGTCGGCTCCCTGGCCGGGCGCTGGGCCGGGAAGGTGGCGGCCAAGGTGGTCGCCGCGGCCACCGGCACCGGTCCGCTGGTGTCGGGCGCCATCGAGGCGACGCTGGAGTCCGTCGCCGAGGGGTTCACCCACCGCCGGCAGCAGAAGGCGTCGGTGTGGTACCGGACGTACCCGAACGCGGGCGGCAACGCCCAGCGCGGGCTGATCCTGCTCTCCCAGCACTTCCGGGACGGCGGCAGCTCCCGCGAGCACGCCGAGCGGTACCTGGTGCGGGCGCTGCTGGCCGACCTGACGGAGGCGTACGCGGGGGTGCTGCCGCGGATGCAGCGGCTGGGGCGGCCTCTGGTGCTGCTGGACAACGCGCAGGCGGCGCCGGGTCCGGGGCTGGTCGCGGCCGTGCTGCGGGACCGTACCGAGGGCGTCGCTGACCGGGTGGCGTTCGTCGCGGCCCGGCGCGGTGAGGGCCGTGCGGAGCTGCCGGGCGCGGTGCGGCGGGCGCTGCCGGAGGTGGCCCGGCGCTGCGACTGGGTACCGGAGGCGACGCCCTCCTCGCGGGCGCTGCTGCTGGCGCTGCCGCCGTTGAGCGCGGACGACGCGCTGCACATCGTCGGCGCGGTCTGCGGGGACTCCGCGGTCCCGCCGCGCCTGCCGGCCGCCGCGCACCGGCTGACCGGCGGGAACCCGCTGGGCATCGTGCTGCTCGCGGAGTCGGCCGCGCAGGCCGGGGCCGGGGTGTCCGCGCCGGCCGGCCTGCTCACGTCGGGCGTGCGGGCCGCCGAGGACCTGCCGGCCGTGCCCGCCTACGAGGCGCTGCTGGCCCGGCTGGTGCCGGCCGAGCACCTGGACGCGCTGACCGTGCTGGCCGCCGCCCACGACCACGCGTCGGCGTGCGCGCTGGCGGCGGCGCTGCTGCCGGACACCTTCGGCCCGGCGAGCGTCCGGGAGCTGCAGACGCTGCTCGCCGAGGAGGGGCTGCCCGACGTGCCGGGCCGGTTCGTCGGTGACCCGTTCGTACGGACCCTGCTGCTGCTCCGGCTGCACCTGCGGGACGCCGACCACGCGTCCTGGCGCACCGCGCACGAGGCGCTGATCGCCCACTATCCCGACGAGGGGCACGCGCCGTACCGGCTGCACCACGAACTCGCGCTCGGGGACACCGAGGGCGCGGTCGCCCACCTCCGGGACACCTTCCCGACCGCGGAGCCCCGGGCCTGGCTGCGCGGCCTGCGGTTCGTCGCGTCCGCGCCCTACTTCCACGCGCACGACGCCGAGGGCCGCGACTCCGCCGGCCGCGGCGACCGGCGGACCGTGGTCGCGCTCGGCCGCACGGACGCCGGGCACGCGGTGCCGCCGGACGCGGACGGCGTCCTGCACCTGCGGATACGCCGGCTGCTGCACGCGGTGTGGCTGCTCGCGGACCCGCTGGTGCTGCCCGACCCGCAGGTGTGCGACCGGCTCCGCTTCGAGCTGGAGCAGCTGTCCAACCTGCGGCCGGCGGGCAACGCGCTGCTGTGGCGGGCCTCCCGGGACTGGCCGGCGGCGGCGCTGGCCGGGCGCCCGATGGAGGAACCCGGGTCCGGGAACGACGGTGCCGGCGGGGACGGCGGGCCGGACGACGACGGCGGGGAGGCGTGATGGCGCGCAGGGGTGTGGGCACGTGGATGCGCGAGGGCGTGTGGGAGATCCCGCTGCGCCGCTACACGGCCCTGCTGGTGGCGGCGGCGCTGGTGGCCGGCCTGGTGTTCGCGGTCCGGGCGCTGCTGCACGAGGACCGGTCCTGCGGGCCGGGGGTGGCCCGGCCTGAGAACAGCGACGAGTGCGTGGGCGTGGCGACGGGGCCGTACGACTTCGGGCAGCCCCGGCTGCGGGACGTGGTCGGGGCGATCGGCCGGGAGAACGACCGGCTCAAGCCCGGCGACCACGTGACGGTGGCGCTGCTGCTGCCGTACACCTCCACGTCGACGACCAGCCTGAACGACATCCGGCACCAGCTCCAGGGCGCCTATCTGGCCCAGTACCAGGCCAACCACGACGCCAACGGGGAGCGCCCGCGGATCCGGCTGGTGCTCGCCAACCCGGGGGCGACCGGCGCGTACTGGCGGCGGACGGTCGAGCAGCTGACGGCGATGACGACGAGCGGTGACCGGCTGCGCGCGGTCGCCGGCATCGGGCAGAGCACCAACGCCACCAAGCAGGCCGTCAGGGAGCTGACCCGGCACCGGATCCCGGTGGTCGGCTCCAGCATCACCGCCGACGACCTGGCCAACGGGCAGCGGGGCAAGGACCCCTTCCCGGGGCTCGCCCGGGTGGCGCCGACCAACACCGACGAGGCCCGCGCGCTGGCCTCCTTCGCCAAGGTGAGCGCGGGCCGGGCGCTGCTGGTGTACGACAAGCCCGGCGACCCGTACACGCGCACCCTGCAGCAGTCGTTCGCGGCGCTGATCAAGGGTTCGCCGTACGAGCCGCAGCCGTTCACGCCGCCCGCCGACCGCACCGAGGAGGGCACGACCGCGAACACCTTCCGGCAGATCACGCACCTGGTGTGCGACACGTCCCGGGAGACGGACACGATCCTGTTCGCGGGCCGGCACACCCAGCTGCGCCAGTTCATCAACGCCCTGGGCGGGCGGGGCTGCCAGGACCGGAAGTTCACGGTGCTGACCGGGGACGAGGCGTCGTACCTGACCCACGAGAAGGACCTGGACCGGGGCGCGCTCCGGCACAACCTGTCGGTCCGCTACACCTCCCTCGCCCACCCGGACACCTGGCTGAGGGCGACGGAGCGGACGGGCGGCTCGGCGGCCGACTTCACCGCGCTGCGGCGGCTGCTGGCGGACGCGGACCGGGCGCCGGTGGGTCCGATCGGTACGGCCGCCCTGGACGACGGGCAGCTGATCATCGGCTACGACGCGCTGCGGCTCGCGGTGCACGGCATCCGGGAGGCGGTGCCCTCCGGCGGGTCCGTCCCGGCGCTCGCGGACGTCGGCCTGCAGTGGCCGCAGGTGAAGGGCTCGCTGCGGGTGGACGGGGCGAGCGGCTGGATCTGCCTGGACGTGCACGGCAACCCGTACGACAAGGCGGTGCCGGTGGTGGAGCTGACCCCGGAGGGCGGGTCGCACTTCGTGCGGATCGCCTGGCCGGAGGGGAGGCCGCCGGGGAGGGAGTGCCTGCCGCCGTCCTAGGTGAGCTGCCCGGGGAGGGGGTCGGTGCCCTCCCCGGCGGCGGCTTCCGAGGGCGCCAGGATCTCGATCAGCCGTTCGAGTCTGCTCCGCCAGCGCTGGTCGGTCTCCCCCTCGCCCTGGAACTCGTGGGTCAGCCGCAGTGCGCTCGCCGCGTCGCCGTGCCGTTCCAGGTGGAACCGGATACGGCCGCCGCCCTCCAGGGTGTACTCCGCGACGCGGTCCACGTCCCACGCCGTCACCCGTCCGGTGCCCAGGTCACCCAGGCCGACCAGGCCGTCCAGCCGGGGTTCGAGAACGTCGACGGCGGTGCACCACCCCGCGAGCCCCCCGGGGGTGGCCACCGCCGGCCAAACCTCTTCCATGGGCCTCGGAAGCCGCACCAGGAAGTGGAGGATGTGCGTGTTCCCGTGGGTCTGGCTGATGCCCTGTTCGATGGAACCGCTCATACTCCCAGTGTGTGGGACCGGCGACTCACACGCCCGCGTACGAGTGCTTGCCGCTGACGAAGATGTTCACGCCGTAGTAGTTGAACAGCCAGCAGCCGAAGGCGAGCAGCGCCAGGTAGGCGGCCTTGCGGCCCTTCCAGCCGGCCGTGGCCCGGGCGTGCAGGTAGCAGGCGTAGGCGATCCAGGTGATGAAGGACCAGGTCTCCTTCGGGTCCCAGTTCCAGTACCGTCCCCAGGCGTCGCCCGCCCAGATCGCGCCCGCGATGATCGTGAACGTCCACAGCGGGAAGACGGCCGCGTTGACGCGGTAGGCGAACTTGTCCAGGGACGCGGAGGCCGGCAGGCGCTCCAGCACCGAGGAGGCGAACTTCCCGGGCTTGCCGCCGGTCTGGAGCTTGTTCTCGTACGAGTCCTTGAACAGGTACAGGATCGTGGCGACCGCGCCGACGTAGAACACCGCGCCGCAGAAGATCGCGGTGGAGACGTGGATGTACAGCCAGTACGAGTGCAGGGCCGGCACCAGCTGGTCGCTGGCCGTGTACAGGACGGTGACGGCGAGACCGAGGTCGAGCAGGACCGTGGTGATGAGGAACAGGCCGAGCCAGCGCACGTTCTTCTTCAGGGCCAGCAGCCCGAGGTACACGCCGACCGCGACCGTGGAGAAGGTGATGTTGAACTCGTACATGTTGCCCCACGGCGCCCGCTCCACGGAGGCCGCGCGGGCGACGACACCGCCCAGCTCCACCAGGAACGCGAGCGCGGTGAGGGAGATGGCGATCCGGCCGTAAAGGTCGCCCTGCTCGTCGCCGCCGTGCGCGCCGGGCCCGTCCGGCACGTCGCGGGCGCCGGACGTCGAGCGCACCACGACCCGGGGACGCTCCAGCACGGCGGTGCCGCCGGCCCGCTGCACGGTGACGGCCGGCGCGGCCGCCTTGCGCTCGCCGGCGGCGGTGAGCGCGGCGGCCGTACGGCCCACCTTGCTGCGGCTGCCGAACAGCCACTCGGCGATGTAGGCGAAGAAGGCCAGGGTGTAGACGGCCATCGACGAGTAGATCAGCGTGTTGCTGATGCTCGCGAGGTGTTCGTTGGTTGCGGCGGCGAGGGTCACTTCTCAGCCCCTTCGGCAGGTACGACTGGGGATTCGGAGGCGTCGTCGGGATCGGGGGCCCCCGGCGCCTGGTCGTAGAGGATTCCGGCGAGGTCGCCCAGCTCCTCGGGCACCTTCGCGGACTCGCTGCGGCCGAGCCCGGCCATCTCGACCACGGTCACGCCGTCGGGGCCGGTCACCGCGCGCACCCACACCCGGCGGCGCTGGATGAACAGGGACCCGGCCAGACCGAGGATCGCGGCGAGGGCACCGCCGAGCGCCCAGCCGCCGCCCGGCTCCTGGACGATCTCGAAACCGGCCCACTCCTTGATGTCCTTCTCGAAGGTGACGGACCCGGCGCCGTTCGGCAGCGTCAGCGTGTCGCCCGGCTTCAGCAGCTTCTTCAGCAGCTGGCCCTTGGCGTCCTTGAACGCCGTCATGTGCTTCTTGTCCATCTGGTACACGCTCTGCGGGATGCCCGAGTTCACGCCCAGGTCGCCGTGGTAGGCGTTCACCGCGAGGAGCGGGTTCAGCAGCGCCGGGAACTGGGAGAGCATCGTGCCGCTGCGCGCGTCGAAGGTGGGCACGAAGAACGCCTGGAAGCCGAGCTGCTCCTTCTTGCCCCGGGCGTCGCGGTAGCCGTCCATGACCTTGACGACGCCCTGTGAGGAGACGTTGCCGTCGAGGGGCAGCAGGGGGACGGGGGCGTGGAAGACGACCGTGCCCTTGCCGTCCCGGACGGTGACGACGGGCGCGTAGCCGTGGCTGACGAGGTAGACCTTGGAGTCGTTGATCTCCAGCGGCTGGTTGACCTTGACGGTGGTCGGCTTCTCCTTGCCGTACGCGCCCAGGCTGTAGCGGATCTTCGCCTCGTAGGTGCGCGGGGTGCCCTTGTTGGGGCCGCTGGCCTCGTAGGTGCCCTTGAAGTCCTTCAGGTGGAAGCTGAACGGCACCAGGTCGTCGGTGTCGAACAGGCTGCCGGACTTGAAGTCGTCGTACAGCGGGAGCGTGTTGGAGAAGCCCTCGCCCTCCACCATCAGCACGTTGCCGTCGGACTTGTACAGCTGGCCCGAGGCGAAGGCGACGAGCAGCACGATCAGCGCGATGTGGAAGAGCAGGTTGCCCAGCTCGCGCAGGTAGCCCTTCTCGGCGGCGACGGCGTCACCGGCGACGTGGGCGCGGAAGCGGCGCTTCTTCAGCAGCGCGAGCGCGGCCTCGCGGACCCGCTCCGGGTCGGCCTCGGTGCGCCAGGTCGTGTAGGCGGGCAGCCGGGTCAGCCGCTTGGGGGCGGCCGGCGGGCGGCCGCGCAGCTGGCCGACGAACTGCCAGGTGCGCGGGATGATGCAGCCGATGAGGGAGACGAACAACAGGATGTAGATCGCGGAGAACCACACCGAGCTGTAGACGTGGAACAGGCCGAGCTTGTCGTAGACCGGCGCGAGCGTCCTGTGGGCGGCGCGGAAGTCCTCGACCTTGGCGGCGTCGGCGCCGGTCTGCGGGATCAGCGAGCCGGGGATCGCGCCGAGCGACAGCAGCAGGAGCAGCAGCAGCGCGACCCGCATGGAGGTCAGCTGCCGCCAGAACCAGCGGGCCCAGCCGATGACGCCGAGGGCGGGCGGGGTGGAGGTCTCCTCCTGCGGGGCGGTGGAGAGCCGGGAGCCCGCCGCTCCGAGGTCCTCCCGGTCCCGGCTCGTGTCGGTGTCGGTCTTGCTCATCGATCAGATCCCCACACTGAAGCCGTTGGACCAGGTCTGCATCTGCTGCACGAGGTGGTCCCATGCCCCGGTCAGCAGCAGCGCACCGGTCACGATCATCATCGTGCCGCCGATGCGCATCACCCAGACATAGTGGTGTTTGACCCACCCGAAGGCACCGAGCGCCTTACGGAAGGCTACGGCCGTGACCACGAACGGCACGCCGAGGCCCAGACAGTACGCGACCGTCAGTATCGCGCCCCGGCCGGCGCTCGCCTCGTGGGAGGAGAGGGCGACGACGGAGGCGAGGGTGGGACCGATGCAGGGCGTCCAGCCGATGCCGAACAGGGCGCCCAGCACGGGCGCACCGACCAGGCCGGCGGCGGGGCGCCGGTGGAACCGGAACTCGCGCTGGGTCAGCCAGGGCATCAGGCCCATGAAGAAGACGCCCAGAAGGATCATGAGGACGCCGAGAACCCTGGACAGGGTGTCCTTGTACTCCTGCAGCGTCGAGCCGAAGAAGCCGAACAGGGCTCCGCCGGAGACGAAGACGACGGTGAAGCCGAGGACGAACAGGGCGGCACCCGCGGCCATCCGTCCCCGCCGGGCCTCGGCCAGGTCGGTGCCGGCGACCCCGGTGACGTACGAGAGGTAGCCGGGGACCAGGGGAAGGACGCAGGGGGAGAAGAAGGACACGAGGCCGCCGAGGAGGGCGATCGGCAGGGCGACCAGCAGGGCTCCGTTGAGCACGGTCTGGTTCTTGCCCGTCTCCGCCGCGAGCGTGAGGAGTGCGCTCACGTCACTTCTCCGCGAGCACCGGCTTGATCATCTTCAGCAGGGTGGCGTCGTCGAGCGCCTCCAGGGCGCGCGCGGCGACCTTCCCGTGCCGGTCGATGACGAGGGTCGAGGGGATGAGCTGCGGGTTGAGGGTGCCCTTCTTGAAGCGGAGCATCAGCTTGCCCGTGGGGTCGTACAGGCTCGGGTACGCGACCCCGTGCTCCTTCTCGAAGGCGACCGCGGGGGTGGTGCTGTTGTCGCGGGTGTTGACGCCGACGAACTGGACGCCCTTGTCCGCGTACTCCTTGGAGACCTTGGCGAAGTACTCCGCCTCGCTCCGGCACGGCCCGCACCAGGAGCCCCAGAAGTTGAGGACGACGACCTTGCCCTTGTAGTCGGCGACGTCGAGGGCCTTGCCGTCGATGGTCTTGCCGGACAGGTCGGGGGCGGTGGCGCGCTTGCCCGCCGGCACGGTGTCGATACCGAGCTTGCCGGTGACGAAGTTGGTGTCGCCACCCCCGCCGGAGATACCGCCCTTACCGCACGCGGAAAGGGTCACGGCCGCGACGGCGGCCACAGCGCTGAGCAGGACGGCGCGGCTACGGGTACTCATGTGAAAAGTTTCGCATGCCTGTTCCGGGGATTTCGCGCGCCCCCCTGCCGGGCGGAAAACCGCATTTCAGGGCGTTTTTACACGGGACATTCAGGACATCAGGCCGCGTTGGACGCGGCACCCCCGCCCGCCCGCAGGAACTCCTTCCAGCCGCCCGCCGGCCGCTGCCCGACACCCAGCGTCCGCAGCTTGGCGATCACCTCCGGCTTCTGGACGTCCATCCAGTCCACGAACTGCCGGAAGGAGACCAGCCGGACGTCGGCACCCTTCTCCTTCTCGCGCGCGATGTGCTTGAAGGCCTCCTCGACGGAGTCCATGTAGATGCCGCCGTTCCACTGCTCGAAGTGGTTGCCGACGAAGAACGGCGCCCGGTTCGTCTCGTACGCCCGCTGGAAGCCCTGGATGTACGCCTGAGCGGCCTGCTTGCGCCAGCCCGGGTAGTTGTAGGCGGGCGCCTTGGTCGAGTTCACGGACTGGTTGGCGAGCATGTTGTAGTCCATCGACAGGACCTCGAAGGAACGTCCGGGGAAAGGTATCTGCTGCAACGGGAGGTCCCAGATCCCCAGCTTCTTCTCCGGCCACACCTGACGGCCGCCCGGCGAGGAGGCGTCGTAGCGCCAGCCCAGCTTGCGGGCGGTGGGCAGCAGGTTGTCCTGGCCGAGCAGACAGGGCGTACGGCCGCCGACCAGTTCCTTGTCGTAGTCGAACGGCAGCGACGGCAGGTCGGTCCAGCCCGTGTTGGTCCGCCACTCCTTCACGAACGACGTGGCCTGCTCGATCTCGCTCGCCCACTGCTGCGGGGTCCAGTTGGCGACCGTGCCCGTGCCGGCGCAGAAGTGCCCGTTGAAGTGGGTGCCGATCTCGTGCCCCTCCAGCCAGGCCCGGCGCACGTTCTCCAGGGTGGCCTTGATGTGGTCGTCGGCGAGGTAGCCGATGTCGGAGGCGCCGCGCGGGTTGTTCGGGGGCTCGTACATCCGCTTCTTCGCCTCGGGGAGCAGGTACAGCCCCGAGAGGAAGAAGGTCATGCTCGCGCCGTGCTCCTTGGCCAGGTCCAGGAAGCGCGGGAAGAGGCCGTTGCCGACCTCGCCGGCGCCGTCCCAGGAGAAGATCACGAACTGCGGCGGCGCCTGCCCCGGCTCCAGCGGCTCGGGCTTGGACGGCTGGTGCGGCTGCCCGCCCGTGAAGGAGGTGGAGCCGTCACCGATGGGCCGTGCCGGACGCGCGTCCTTCCCGCCACCGTGGCCGGGCCGGCCCTGGCCGGAACCGTTCGGGCGCTTGCCGTCGTCCGAGGACGTGAGGCTCCCGCAGCCGGCGAGCGAGGCGGCGGCCGCGGCCGTGCCCAGGCCGAGTGCCCCCCGCCGGGAGAGGGTCCGGGAGAAGGTGCGCATGGAAAACCCCGATTCGTCACGCCTGCTGGTGGTCACCCGGCAAGAGGGCGTGAAGATCGGGGAGGTTCCAGTAATTCTTATGTTTTTCGCTAGGTTTCCGGCAAAAACACCCTAAGTCACGTCAAACGGACTGTCAGTGCACCGGAGTTCGGCCGGTCAGGCGCCGAAGGCCTTCCCCTGCGCGGTGCCCTTGCCCTTCTGCGGCCTGGCGCCGGCCCGCAGATGGGCCGGGACCAGATCGATGGCGGGCTCGCTGTACCCCACGGACACGATCTTGTCACCCAGGTAGGTGAACGTCGTCAGGGAGGCCAGGGTGCACTGCCGCTTGCGCGGGTCGTGCCACAGCCGCCGCCGCTCGACGTACGAGCGCACGATCCAGATCGGCAGCTGATGGCTCACCAGCACCGCCTCGTGCCCCCGCGCCCGGTCCTTGGCCGCGTCCAGCGCGCCCATCATCCGCACGACCTGGTCCACGTACGGCTCGCCCCAGGACGGCCGGAACGGGTTGACGAGGTACTTCCAGTTCTCCGGCCGCTGGAGCGCGCCGTCGCCGACGCCGAAGGTCTTGCCCTGGAAGATGTTCTCGGCCTCGATCAGCCGCGCGTCGGTGTCCAGGTCCAGCCCGTGCGCCTTGGCGATCGGGGTGGCGGTCTCCTGCGCCCGCTCCAGCGGCGAGGAGCAGACGTAGGTGACGTCCCGTGGCGCGAGGTGCTCGGCGACCCGCTCGGCCATCTTCCGGCCCAGCTCGGACAGGTGGTAGCCGGGCAGCCGCCCGTACAGGATCCCGTCCGGGTTCTCGACCTCGCCGTGCCGCATCACGTGGACGACGGTGACGTCCTTGTTCTCGGGTGAGGTGCTCATTTCGCCGTGGCCTCCGCAGCCGCCCGGGCCGCCGCCGGAAGGGCGTCGGCGATCTTCTGGATGGCCCGGTCGTCGTGGGCCGTGGACACGAACCAGGACTCGAAGGACGACGGCGGCAGGTACACGCCGTTCGCCAGCAGCGAGTGGAAGAACGCGGTGAAGCGGTACGACTCCTGCCGCTTGGCGTCCTCGTAGGTGCGCACCTGCCGGTCCGTGAAGAACACGGAGAACATGTTGGAGGCCGTCTGCAGCCGGTGCGCCACGCCCTCCTTGCTCAGCGCCTCCGTGACCAGGGTCTGGATCTGCGCCGAGACGGCGTCGACCTTGTCGTAGGCGGCGTCGTCGAGCAGCCGCAGCTGGGCGAGACCGGCGGCGGTGGCGACGGGGTTTCCGGAGAGGGTGCCGGCCTGGTAGACGGGCCCGGCGGGGGCGAGGTGCGCCATGACGTCGGCGCGACCGCCGAAGGCGGCGGCCGGGAAACCGCCGCCCATGACCTTCCCGAAGGTCATGAGGTCCGGCCGCACGCCCTCCACGCCGTACCACCCGGCGCGGCTGGTGCGGAAACCGGTCATGACCTCGTCGGAGATGAAGAGGGCGCCGTTCTTCCGGCAGGCGTCCTTCAGGCCCTGGTTGAACCCCGGGTCCGGCGGCACGACGCCCATGTTGCCCGGGGACGCCTCGGTGATCACGCAGGCGATCTCACCGGGGTGCCGGTGGAAGGCCTCCTGGACGGCCTCCAGGTCGTTGTACGGCAGCACGATCGTGTCGCCGGCCTGGGCCCCGGTGACTCCGGGGGTGTCGGGCAGCGCGAAGGTCGCGACACCGCTGCCGGCCGCGGCGAGCAGCGAGTCCACGTGCCCGTGGTAGCACCCGGCGAACTTGATCACCTTGGACCGCCGGGTGAAACCGCGGGCGAGCCGGATGGCGGACATGGTCGCCTCGGTGCCGCTGCTGACGAGCCGTACCTGCTCGACGGGCTCGACCCGGGCGACGATCTCCTCGGCCAGCTCGACCTCGCCCTCACCGGGCGTACCGAAGGACGTACCGCGGCCCACGGCCTCCTGTACGGCGGCGATGACCTCCGGGTGCGAGTGCCCCAGGATCATGGGACCCCAGGAACAGACCAGGTCGACGTACTCGCGCCCGTCGGCGTCGGTGAGGTAGGCGCCCTTGCCCGACACCATGAACCGGGGGGTGCCGCCGACGGCGCGGAAGGCGCGCACCGGGGAGTTCACCCCGCCCGGGGTGACGACGGAGGCGCGGTCGAAGAGCGCCTGTGAGGCGGGCGCGTCGTAGGGATGGGGCGTTTCGCTCATGGCACTCATGACGTGCGGCTTCTCCGGCTTCTCCGACTCTGGTTGCTGGGTGACCTCCTCAGGGTAGGCCGCGGCCCGGGTCGACCGCGGTCGGCCTCGGGATCGGAGCGGCGAACGCGGCGGCGAACGGGGCGGTGTCTCGGCCGCGCGTGGCGTCATCCCTCATCTGCGAGACTGAGACCTGATACACACAGCTCATACGCACGTAATGATCAGGGGCCGGGGATTTCCCGCGTGGACTGTTGTTCCACCGCACGTTTCGGCGTGCGGCCGTGGGGGAGGTCACTGACACGATGATCGGGTTGCGCGGCGGGGGCCACGCGTCCTAGAAAAGCAGTCGGGTGGAGATATGCATCGCGGTGGCGGACTGGGCGAGGGGACTGATGACCTGGGTCCTCGACGTGCCCGGCGGGGAAGGCACCGGCGCGACGCGGAGGAAACGACCGAGACACGGCAGAGCGACGCACGTCAGACACAGGGTGTACCGAGTGAGCCCGAGCGGTACGACCGGCAGATCGACCGGGAGCTCGACAGCGAGCCCGGCCAGCGCCGCGAGCGCAGGCCGGAGCGGCCGGCCGACCGCCGGCTCGACCCCCGGGCCGACCGCCTCCGGGCGGGGAGCAGGAATGGTGGTCGGGTGGGGGTGACGTACAAATACTTCGGCGCGCCCGACGGCGCGACCGCGGCCCGCGTCCCCATCTCGATGCGTCCCGAGGAACTCGGCGGCGACGAGCTGGGCATGAACGGCATGTTCACCAAGATCAAGCCGGAGACGATGGCCGCGATGGTCCTCACCGGCATCGAGGGCGTCCCGCTCCACAAGGTGCCCCCGCTGGAACTGGTCGTCCTGCACCCCGACTACGCCGTCGTCAAGCTCCCCATGACGGTCGTCGACCCCCTGCGCGGCATCGGCGAGGAGGCGGTCGGCGCGGCGGCGTTCATCTGGTCGACGGTCCCGGACCGGGGCGGACCGCGGGACGCGTTCAACGTGTACCAGTTGCTGCACGAGTGGCAGGACTTCAGCCACCGGCTGCACGAGGCGGGGCATCAGCCGTATTGCCTGGTGTGGCCCTGAGCCGGGTCTCCGGGTAGCGGGCGGGGTTTTCGGACCCCGCCTTCGTCATGTGCCGGGAAGGGCCTGAGGGCGGCCGGGGCAGGGCGGCGTTCTACGGTCCGGAGGGGTCCTCGGGCGTAGGGAGCGGAGCGTCGTGCAGGGCGATGCGGGCGGTGATGCGTTTGCCGACCGGTGCCGGGCGGGCCTCGAAACCCTGGACGACGGCCATCACGATCTCCAGGCCGTGCTGTCCCACCCGGCCGGCGTCGGCGGCCCTCGCGACCGGCAGCACCGGGTCGGAGTCCCAGACCACGATCTCCACCATGCCGTCGGCGATGCGCAGCTCCATCCCCGCCGGGCCCGGCGCGTACTTGCCCGCGTTGGTGACCAGTTCGCTGACGACCAGCTGGGTGAGATCGATGGCGCGTTGCGAGACGGGCAGCCGGTTCTCGGCCCGAGCCCGCGTGAGGAAACCCGTGGCCAGATGGCGTGCCTGCGCGATGCCCGCGCCACCCCCGTCCAGGGCGACCGTCATCTCGGGGAGGGGCCGCTCGTGCGGTGCCGACGTGTCCTCACTCAAGATCTGGTTCCATCACGGTCGCCGGCCGCCTTCCGCCATCCTCACGCGTACCCGAACAGACGCGGGAAAGTCTCCCCGTGGTTTTGTTGCCTTCCCCACACAGGAGCATCACCCGTGCCGTGCCGGGGAATGCTCCAAGCCCGGATCTTGGTGTGCCAGTATCGCCGACATGACTGAGGGAGCAATGGCGGATACCGAAGAAGCCGGACGACCCGGCCCGCTGTCGGTCCGCACCACGCTCACCGGCGACGGCATTCGTGTCCTCACCGTGGCCGGGGAGATCGACCACCAGAGCGGCGGGACGCTGCGCGAGGCGCTGGACGTCTCCGGCACCGATCGCCCACGGGTCGTGGCCGACCTGCGGCAGGTCGCCTTCATGGACTCCAGCGGCATCAACATCTTCCTCCTCGCGCACCGCGTCCTCAGCGAGGCCGGCGGCTGGCTGCGGCTGGCCGCACCCACCGAGTCCGTCCTGCGCACCCTGCAGATCGTCGGTGTCGACGCGGTCATCGACTGCCGCTCCACCCTCCGCGACGCACTCTCCGGCTGACGCGGCCGACGCGTCGCGCGCCGCGGGGACCGGCGGCAGGTGGGAGCCGGGCGCGCGGCGGGACCGGACATCGACCGGACGCGCCTCGGCGCGGAGTCCGGCAGGCGTCAGGCCCCCCGGACGGGCTCTTCCGTCCCTCGGGTGCGTCATGCGGGTGGGAGGAAGCGCGCCGCGAGCAGGGCCCGGTCGTCGGGGAAGGCGGTGTCGGGGTGGTGGTGCAGGAAGCGGTCGCACAGTTCTTCCAGGGGCAGGCCGGCGGTGGTGCGGGCGCACGCGGTCAGCCGTCGCAGTCCGACGGTGATGTCTTCGTGGCGGCGCTCGATCAATCCGTCGGTGTAGAGGAGCAGGGTGTCGTCGTCGGCGAGGGTGAGGGTGGCCTGGCGGTACGGGATGCCGGGGACGGGGCCCAGGGGTGGTCGGGTGGCCTGATCGAGGTAGGCGCTGCTGCCGTCGGCGTGGATGAGCAGCGGTGGCGGGTGACCGGCGGCGGCGTAGGCCAGGGCGCGGGTGGAGCGGTTGAAGACGGCGTAGCAGGCGGTGGCCATCCGCCCTGGGTGGTAGCGGCCGAGGAAGGCGTTGAGCGCTTCCAGGACGGCTGTGGGCCGGGTGCCGCAGCGGGGGACGATGTTGCGCAGGGCAGCGGTGATCTGCGCCATGACCGTCGCCTCGGGCAGCCCGTGGCCGGCGACGTCGCCGATGCTGAGACCGATGTGGTCCGCGTCGATGTCGTAGACGTCGTACCAGTCACCGCCGACGAAGAGGAGATCGCTGCCGGGTGCGTAGCACGTGGCGGCGTCGAGGCCGGGAACGCCGGGCAGTTGCGGCAGGAGGCTGCGCTGCAGGCGTTCGGCGACGCGGTGTTCGTGTTCGTGCAGCCCGGCGCGGCGCAGCGCCTGGGCGACCTGCTGTGCCACGGCGGTGGCGTGTTCGGCGGCGGTCGGCGCACGGACGCCGTGGGCGGACAGCCGGCCCAGGTGCGTGCCGTCCGCTTCGAGCGGCAGGGTGAACGTGCCCGGCTCCGGTTCCCGGTCCGTTCGATGCGGGCCGGGAGGCGCGGGCTGGTCGAGGTCCGTCCAGTCCACGGCACCGGGGAGGCGTTCACCCGGTCCCAGGGGCGGTACCAGGCGTGCGCTGTGCAGGTGGAGTTCCACGGCGGTGGCGCCCAGGGCGGCCGGCGCGGTGTCGTGGACCGCCCGCGCGACCTCGGAGAGGGTGACCGCGGTCGCGAGGGCGGCCGTCAGGGCGTACAGGTGCTGCAGTTGGGTGCGTGCGGCCTGTTCCGCGGCCAGCAGCCGGGTCCGCTCACCCTCCAGTGACCGTCGGAACGCCACCTCCCGGTTCAGGGCGGCGATCTGCTGGCTGAGCGCGACGAACTGGTCGGCACCGTCCGTCCGGGCCAGGTGCAACTGGGCCGCGGGCACGGGCTCGTTCAGCCACTGCGCCCGCGCACCGTGGCAGCGGAACCGGCGGACGACCCCGTCGGCGTCCTTGATGCCGACGACGCCGGGCACCGGACTGCCGCTGCGCAGCCAGGTGGCCAGGTGGCTGCGCAGCTGGGCGTCCTCGGTCGCCACCTCGAACAGGCTGGCACCCGGGGCGAGCCGGCCGTCGCAGCGCGTCGCAGCGGGGTTGGCGGCCAGGATGCGGCCGTCGGCCCCGCACAGCAGCACCGGGTTGGGCAGCAGTCTGGTGATGGCCCTGAACAGGCCAAGCGTCATGGCATGACAGCCGGGTCGCCGAAGTATTCACGGCCCGTGACCGTCTCCGGGTCCGCGTCGGGAACCAGGTGTACGACGACGCGGCAGCCGGCGCTGCCGCGGGCGATGGTCTCCTGCAGCTCCACGCGGGCGTAGCCGGTGTTGCGAGCGGCGATGGTGCCGAAGACGTTGGACGTCATCATGCACATCGACTCGCGGCCCAGCACCTTCTCCGCGAACGGGCAGGCCCGGTTGCCGAGCACGATCTTCGTCTCGTCGGACTCGATGACGTAGAAGTCGCCCTTGATACGGCGTTTGAGGTCCACCAGCGCCCCGGCGATCTGCTCCCTGCTGAGCCGGTCCACGCCCAGCGCCTTGA
Source organism: Streptomyces sp. NPDC107654 (assembly GCF_055639035.1). Lineage (NCBI taxonomy): Bacteria > Bacillati > Actinomycetota > Actinomycetes > Kitasatosporales > Streptomycetaceae > Streptomyces > Streptomyces sp. NPDC107654. The sequence goes on along the minus strand of NZ_JBVKBI010000015.1, from coordinate 48,638 downwards.
GGTACATCTCGTCGATCTGCGTCCCCACGGCCTGCCCGACCACGCTGATGTAGCCGGACGCCTCCTCCAGACCGATCACGGATTCCAGCGACGTCGCCAGCTCGCGCACCAGCGTCCGCAGGAACACATCGCGATCCAGCGCGATCTCCACGTCCCCGACATGCTCCATGCGCTCTCCTCCGCCCTTCTGCCGCGACCAGCGCGACGTTGTCGGCCGCGGCGGCGCAAGTACTGCCACTGGATGCACTCTAGTGACTGGCGCCCGCCGGTGAGCCGGACCATCACCATCCTTACGGTACCCGCCCCTTCAACCCCTGTGACGGCACCCGCCGTGGGCAGGAAGAGGGCGGGTGCGGCGGCGCGTGCGGAAGGGCCAGTGGCCCACCCGGGTGTCAGCTGGTGGTGAGCATGCCTTCGCGCAGCCGGGCCAGGCAGCGGGACAGCAGGCGGGAGACGTGCATCTGGGAGACGCCGAGGTGCTCACCGATCTGGGCCTGGGTCAGTTCCTCGACGAACCGCATGTGGATGATCTGCCGGTCACGGTCGTCGAGAGCCGCGATCATCGGGGCGAGCGCGTGGAAGTCCTCCACCAGTTCCAGCGCCTGGTCCTCGGCGCCGATGAAGTCCGCCAGGGCGGCCTCGCCGTCCTCGCTCGTGCTCAGGGCCGCGTCGAGCGAGGCGGAGTTGTAGCCGTTGGAGGCGAGCCGGGCCTCCACGACTTCCTCCTCGGACAGGCTCATCAGTTCCGACAGCTCCTTGACCGTCGGATCGCGGTCCAGGCGGCTGCGGAGTTCCTCGGTGGCGCGGGCCAGTTGGACGCGGGCCTCCTGCAGGCGGCGCGGCACGTGCACGGCCCAGGTGGTGTCGCGGAAGAACCGCTTGATCTCACCCACGATGTAGGGGATCGCGAACGAGGTGAACTCCACCTCGCGCACGAGCTCGAACCGGTCGATCGCCTTGATCAGGCCGATCATGCCGACCTGGACGATGTCCTCCATCTCCTCCGCCCCGCGGCTGCGGAACCGGCCGGCCGCGTAGCGGACCAGGGACATGTTCATCTCGATCAGCGTGTTCCGCGCGTAGCTGTACTCCGGGGTGCCTTCCTCCAGCACCGCCAGCTGGTCGAAGAACAGCCGGGACAGCTCACGGGCATCCTTGGGGGCCACCTTGGAGGGGTCGGCGACCTCCGGCAGGCTCACTGTCTCCGTGTCCGCGCCGGACGCGATAACTGTCGTCGCCATGATGCTTTCCCTCCCTGTCCATTCCCCCGAACGGCGCCGGCCCCTCACGGGCCGACGACGACCCGCCTACCCCGACACCTGCCGGGCATGCCCATGAGGTGGCCACGTTGTCGGCCGGGCGGTCCGGCGGCCGCGGAGACCCCACTCGCACGCGCACAGGGCCCGGCCGTCACGGCCGGGCCCTGTTGCCCTGTGTCAGGGTGTGCGCCTGCGGGTCAGGTCACCATCGATACCAGCGGCCGCGGCCACCCCCGGCGTTCGTGGAACGCATGACGAAGCCGAGGAGCCACAGCACCAGGACGGCAAGGGCGACCCACCAAAGGATTTTGACGGCGAAGCCGGCGCCGAAGAGGATCACGGCCAGCAGTAGAACGAGAAGCAGGGGAACCATAGTTATCGACCTCCTGACCGGCGTGTGCCCGGCGATTTCCCGTCCATTCATCGGCGGACGATTTGTTTGTGCCGCGAAAGCCGGGGCACCAGCGAATCACCGTGACAGCGGAACAGCAACGACGAGGAGGCGTGTTCCATGACTGCCGGCGAGAAGGCCAAGGCGAAGACCGAGCAGGCGGAAGGCAAGGTCGAGGAGACCCTGGGGAACGCCGTCGGGAACGAGCGTATGGCCGCCGATGGAAAGGCGAAGAAGACCACCGGTGACGCCCGCGAGGCCAAGGAAAAGGCCAAGGACGCGTTCAAGCACTGACGACGCATTTCCTTTCGTCGCCGAAGCGGGCCCTCCCCGTCCGAGGGCCCGCTTCGGCGTTTCCGGCCAATTCCGCCGCGGCGGCTTTCACTTCAGGCCGACGGGCGACGGATCCAGGCCGATGACGCAACGGATCGCGGCCCTGTTCCCGGGCGCGCGGCCGTCCTGATCAGCAGCACGTGGTCGAGCCGCCCCGTCTACGCTCACCCGGCGTGGACCGGCTGGAGCGGATGGCGAAGCCGAGGCGGTGGACCAGGAGCGGAACGCGGGCTCCGCACAAGCCGCTGCTGCTCCCGTACGCCCTCGGCCGATTCCGGGAGGACGCCGACGGCGGACCGCGGTACACCGCCGTGGAACAGGACCTGCAGCGCCTGCTCACCGAGTACGGGCCGCCTCGCAGGGACGACGCCCGCCCACCCCTTCCACCACCTGGTCGGCGACGGCGTCTGGGAAGTGCGCACCGATCGGAAACCGGGCAGCCCCGGCAGCGGGGTACGGGACCTCCGCGAGACGGGCGCCACCGGACGACTCGCACCGGACCCGAGGACGGCCCTGTTACGCGAACCGGACCTGCTCGGCAGGATCGCGCGACTGCTGCGCGACCTGCACTTCCCGCCTTCCCCGCACGGGGAACCGTGCGCAGCCGTCGGCCTGGGACCGGAGCCGGCGGAGGCCGAGCAGCTGCCTGCGGTACGCAGGCAACGGGACCCGCGGATGCGGGAGATGGTCCTGACCGCCTACGCATACCGGTGCGCCTTCTGCGGGTACGACGGCGGGACCGGCGCGGTCCCGGTCGGGCTGGAGGCCGCCCACGTGCGCTGGTGGGCGTTCGACGGACCCGACGAGACCGAGAACGGGCCGTGCCGGTGCGCGCTGCACCACAAACCCTTCGACAGGAGCGTCCTCGGCGTGGGAGACGACCACCGCGTCCTGGTCTCACCACGCTTCGTCGGTCACAGCCCCGCCGCCGGCGAGCAGCCCCCGGCCCGGCTCCCGCCCCGTCGCCGAGGCCCACCACGACTGGCCCACCCGCAGGTCTTCCACGGCGGACCCCGCCCCGCCCCGGCCTGACCGCTCCTGCGAACCGGACGGGCCGTCATACGGGGTCGGGCAGTACGGCCGCTCCCTGCCGCGCCTCACCCCTCCCCGGCGTGGACGACCGTGATGTGCCGGTCGTCGCCCGGGTTCTCCAGCTCGTCCAGGGCGGCCACGGCCAGGTCCTCCGCGCTGATCCAGGACCGGCCGTCGGCCGCGGTGAGCAGGGTGTCGGTGCCGCGCCGGTAGCGGGCGGTACGGGTGCCGGGTTCGAGGAGGGCCGGGGGGCTGAGGTAGATCCAGTCGGTGTGGGCGTGGGCCCGGCAGGTCCGCAGCTGGGCCACTCCGGCGGCGGCGACCGGCTGCCACTGCGGCGGGACGTGGGCCGGGTCGTCGGCCACCAGGAGGCCGGGCGCACCGGGGCTGCGCAGGGCACCGGCCCCGCCTATCACCAGGACGCGCGCCTCCAGCCGTGCAGCCGCGTCCAGGACGGCCCGGGTGGTGCCGAGCAGGAAGTCCTCGTCCACCGGGTCGGTGCGTACGGTCACCACGACGGTGTCGGCGCCGGAGTCCGCGAGCGCCGCGCGCACGGCGTCGGGGTCGCGGGCGTCGACCGGGACGGGGGTCACGTCCGGGTGCTCGCTCGTCGGCTTCCGGGACAGGGCCAGCACGCGGTGGCCGCGTGCGACGGCCTCGGTGACGACCCGGCTGCCGACCGTTCCGGTGGCGCCGAGGACCGCGATCGTCATGGTTGCGCTCATGTGGTCCGTTCTCCTCTTCTCGTCCGTGGCGGACGGGGTTTCCCTGTCCGCGGTGGATTGCCGGGACTTCTCGTCCACGGTGGGTTGTCGGGGGTTCTCGTCCGCGGTGGCCTGCCGAGCCTTCTCGTCCATGCCGGGTCGAGTTGCGCGGCCAGCAGTGCCGCCAGGGCCAGGGCGAAGCCGCAGCTCTGGGGCAGGGTCAGGGACTCGCCACGGGCCGTGCCGATGCCGGTGGCGACCAGCGGGGAAAGCAGCACGAGCGGCGCGGAGGCGCCGACCGGGAGGGTGGCCAGGCCGCGGAACCAGAGGGTGTACGCGATGAGGCCGCCCATGCTGCCGAGCCACAGGTAGCCGCCGACGGCACCCGCGTCGATCCGCTCGGGCAGCCCCTCGAACAGCAGGGTCGGCGGGAGCAGGAGCAGTCCCCCGACGGTGAGCTGCCAGCCGGCCAGGGTCAGCGGTCCGGCCCCCGCCGGCCTGCCCCAGCGCCTGGTGAGGACGACCCCGCCGGCCATGGTCGCCGTATGGCCGAGACCGGCGAGCACCCCCACGGCGTCCAGCCGGGCGTGCGGCCCGAGGACGACGAGTCCGACGCCGGCCACGCCGAGGACGCCCCAGGCCCAGCGCCAGGCGGTCGGCCGGTCGTGGAGCACCGCGATGGCCAGGGCGGCGACCAGCAGCGGCTGGGTGGCACCCAGGGTGGCGGCGACGCCACCGGGGAGCCGCTGGGCGGCCACGAACAGCAGGGGCATCCCGCCGATGTTGAGCAGGCCGAGGACGACGGCCTTCCACCACCAGTCCCCGCGCGGCAGGACGCGGGTGAGGGCCAGACCGAGCAGTCCGGCGGGCAGGGCGCGCATGAGGCCGGCGAACAACGGATGGCCGGGCGGCAGGAGTTCGCTGGTGACGACGTAGGTCGTGCCCCAGGCGGCGGGGGCGAGGGCGGTCAGCAGGACGGTGGCCGGCCGGTGGGTGTGCGGGCGCGGGGGCATGTCGGAAAGTCTCGGCGGACGGCCCGCCATGCGTCCAGGACATGGTTGTCATCGCAGCCATGAACGACAACGATGAATGGCGTGGACCTCCAGCAGATGCGGTACGTCGTCGCCGTCGCCGAGACCCGTAACTTCACCCGGGCTGCCGAGCGCTGTTACGTGGTGCAGTCCTCGCTCAGTCACCGGATCGGCGCGCTGGAGCGGGAGTTGGGGGTGCGGCTGTTCGCGCGGACCAGTCGGCGGGTCGAACTCACCAGTGCGGGCGAGGCGTTCGTGGCCCGGGCGCGGGAGGCACTGGCCGCGGCGGACCGCGCGATGGCCGACGCGTCCGCCGCGGCCGGGGTGGTCCGGGGGCGGCTGGCCGTCGGCGTGATCGTGACCACGGCCGCCGTGGACGTGGCGGAGGTGTTGCAGCGGTACCGGGCCCGGCACCCGCAGGTCCGGGTGATGCTCCGGTCCGGGCGCAGTGACGAGCTGGCGGCGGCGATCCGGGCGGGGGACCTGGACATCGCCTTCCTGGGACTGCCGGAGGACCAGCGGCCCTCCGGGGTGGAGAGCCTCGTCCTCGCCCACGACGCGCACGTCCTGGTCGTGGCGGCCGGGCACCGGCTGGCGGGTGCGGGCCGGGTGACGCTGCGGGAGATCGCCGACGAGACGTTCGTGGACTTCGTGGCCGGGACACCCGCCCGGGCCCAGTCGGATCAGGCGTTCGCGGCGGCGGACCTGGTCCGTGACGTGGCGTACGAGGCCGGGGTGGTGGAGCTGATCACGCGGCTGGTGGCGCGCGGGCTCGGTGTCGCGCTGCTGCCCTCGGCGTTCATCCGGCCGCTGGCCGCCGGTGATCCCGCGCTGGCGCTGGTCCCGGTGGTCGACGGGCCGCACCGCGTGGAGTGTCTGGCGTGGAGCCGCTTCAACCCCAGCCCGGCCACCCGGGCCATGCTCGACGTCCTGGGGGCCGGCGCGCCCACGTGAACGCGACCGGCACCGTCCTGCGCCCGCCACCTGCTCCGCCATGGCCGCCGCCGCTGGCGCTGCACCCGCGCCGCCCGCGTCTACGCCCGCCGCACCGCCCGGGACCTCCACGGCACCGCCCGGGACCGCCCCGCCGAGGTCAGCAGTACGGCGCCTGGTTCGTGAGGGAGGCCGCCACCCGCATCCACACCCCGAACTGCCGGTACAGCGCGGGCAACGGTCCGCTCGCCCGGACCGTCCGCGTGTCCTCGGCGGTCACGCCGGGGATGCCCTGCAGGGTGGCGGCGACCGACGCGGACTGCCAGCGCACGGTGAGGGTCGCCTCGGCGGCGGACGGCTCCGGGCGGGCCGGGGCCGGGGTCAGCGCCCGGGCGACCGTCTCCTCGATGGCCTCGCGCGCCTCCCCGGCCGGCCGCAGCTCGGCCGCGAACCGGTCATGGGCGTACTTCACCGGGACGGTCACGACCGACGGGTCCCACTCCGTCATCTCCGCGCACGCCGCGTCGTCACCCGTGAGGACCACCACGGGCACCCCGAGGGCCGCCGCCGTGGCGTGGGCGAGGCCGATCTCGCCGACCGGGCGGCCGTCCAGCCACATGTCCTCGATCTCGTGCCCCATGAAGCTGTGGCTGAGCACGCCCGGCGCCCCGGCCCGGGAGTGGTAGCCCACGCACAGCGCGGCGTCGTACTCCCCGGTCAGGCCCTCCAGCATGCCGAGCTGCTTGGGCCTGCCCCGGACCAGGCGGGCCGCCGGGTGCAGCGCCTCGGGGAGCAGGTTGCGCATCGGCCCGTGGGCGTCGTTGACGAGGACACTTCTCGCTCCGGCGGCCAAGGCGCCCCGCACGGCGGCGTTCACGTCCTCGGCCATCATGGTGCGGCCCCGCTCGTAGTCCCGGCCGCCCGGCTGGACGTCGTCGGCGTCGACGAGCCCGGTGATGCCTTCCATGTCCGCGCTGATGTAGATCCGCACGGCGTCGACCCTATCCGACCCTACGTATTGTAGGTTCCCAATCGCCAACGCCCAGCGGGCCGTTCACACGTCTGTTCAACGGGGGACCCATGCAGGACACCACGGAAGCGGAGCCCGGTACGGAGGTCTGCGCGCGTGATCTGGCGCCGACGCTGACCGTGCTGGTCGTCAGCCTGGTCATCGCCGCCGTCGGCGTGTACGAGCTGTGCGGCTTCGGGCTGCACAGCCTGGACCGGCGCCCGCACCTGTTCAGCGACGGCCTCGCGACCGGCGGGGTGATCGTCGCCGCCGTGGCCGCCGGGGCGGCGGTGGGCAACCTGGCCTGGCACCTGACGGCGGCCCGGCGCGGACAGGCCGACTGAGCACGGCCGGATGGCTCACCGCCTCGCCGGACCGAGAACGGGCGGCGTCACGGACCGGGCGGCGGAGTCGGGGTAGTAGGGGTCCGCGCCCTCCGTCCAGCCGGGGTCGTGGGCGCAGGGCCCGGCGGAGCCGCCCGAGAAGTACTCCCGGTTCCAGGTGAGCTGGATGAACAGGGCCACCACGGCGACGAACACGAGTCCGCCGCAGCCGAAACAGCCGGGGCCGAGGGAACGGGCACCGGAACGGGCCGGCTCGGCGGCGGTCGCGGTCTCGGTGACAGGCGTGGTCCCGGCCGTCTCGGGCGTGGGCTCGGCCGGTGGGCTCTCCTCGGGCATACGGCGACGCTACGGCCGCGAGGGGGCGCGCGGATGGGCGTGCCTACCGGTCACCGGGTAGGTACTCCTACTCACCCCGGCCGGTGCCCGGCACGATCCCGCCGCCGACCGTGAACCCGATGACCGCGCCGCCCCCCTCGCGCCGGTAGGCGAACGGGGCACCGCCGTGGGCCATGGCGACTTCGCGCACGATGGAGAGGCCGAGGCCCGAGCCGGGCTGGGAGCGGGCGTCGGCGGCGCGGTAGAAGCGGTCGAAGATGCGGACGAGGTCGCCCTCGGCGATCCCGGGCCCCCGGTCGCGCACCTCCACCCGCACCGTGCCCGGCCGGGCCGGCCCGGTGACGGCGACCTCGATCGGCGCCTTGCCGCCCCGGTCGAACTTGGCCGCGTTCTCGACCAGGTTGGAGATGGCCCGCTGGAGCATCCCGGGCCGTCCGTCGGTCGTGGTGTCACCGCTCGCGCTCAGCACGACGTCCCGGCCGGTACGGCGTCTGGCCAGCCCGACGACGTCCTCGGCGAGGTCGGCGAGGTCCACCCGCTGGGGCGGCTCGGCGTCGGACTGCCCGGCGGCGAGGTCGACCAGCTCGTTGACCAGGTCGGTCAGCTCCCTCGCCTCCTGGGAGAGGTCGGCGACCAGTTCCTCCCGGCTGCCGGGCGGGAGTTCGTCGATGCGCCGGAGCAGCGAGATGTTCGTCCGCAGGGAGGTGAGCGGGGTGCGCAGTTCGTGTCCGGCGTCCTGAACCAGCCTGCGCTGGTCCTCCTCGGACTGCGCGAGCCGCCCCAGCATCCGGTCGAAGGCACGGCCGAGGCGCCCCACCTCGTCCAGACCGGCCACCGGCACCTGGATGCCCAGCTGCCGGGTGCGGGCGACGTCCTCGGCGGCGGAGGTGAGGACCACCAGGCGCCGGGTGATCCGCCGGGCCAGCCACCATCCGAACAGCCCGGCCGCCACCACGACCGCCGCCATCAGGATCAGCGTCCGCTGCTGGAGCGCCCGCAGCAGGTCCTCGGTGTCGCTGAACTCCTGTGCGACCTGCACGGCTCCGCGCCCGTCACCGAGGGAGACGGTGGCGATGCGGAACAGGTCCGCGTCCACCCGTACGTCCTTGTGCTGGACCACCCGCCCGGCCGTCCGCGCGACGGTCATGTCCCGGTCCCGGGCGGTGACCGGCAGCACCGGGCTGCCGTGGTCCACGATCTGCCCCCGCGCGCCGAGCACCTGCACGTCGGTGCGGGCGGGGCGGACCACGTCGTGCCCGGGACGGGAGGAGGAGAAGTCGTCCGGGCTCATCGCGTGCTGCCGCACCTCGTCCCGCACGTCCTGCACGACCTGCGTGAACACCGACTGCTGGTCGACGCGGACGAGCCGGGCGGCGGAGTTGTACGACAGGATGCCGACGAGGATCGTCACGGCGGCGGTGACGGCGGCGAAGGAGACCGCGAACGTGGTGCGCAGGGAGACCAGCTTCGGCCGGGGCCCGGCCGGCAGCCGCCAGCGGCGGCCCACCTAGTCCTCCCGCAGCACGTAACCCACGCCCCGCACCGTGTGGATCAGCTGCGGGGCGCCGGGCTCGTCCAGCTTGCGGCGCAGGTAGCCGACGTAGACGGCGAGGTTCTTGGAGCCGGGCCCGAAGTCGTACCCCCAGATCCGGTCGTAGATCGTGGAGTGGTCGAGGACGATGCCCGCGTTGCGCGCGAGCAGTTCCAGCAGCTCGAACTCGGTGCGGGTCAGTTCCAGCTCGCGCCGGCCGCGCCAGGCCCGGCGGGCCTGGAGGTCCATGCGGATGCCGGCGGCCTCCACCTGCCGGTCGGTCACCTGCGCCTCCCGCCCGGTGCTCTCCGGTGCGGCACCGGCGGCGGGCACCGGGCTGGTGCGGCGCAGCAGGGCCCGCAGCCGGGCGAAGACCTCCTCGACGTCGAACGGCTTGACCACGTAGTCGTCGGCGCCGGCGTCCAGGCCCGCGATGCGGTCGGCGGTCTCCACGAGGGCGGTGAGCATCAAAATCGGGGTCCGGTCGCCCTCGGCGCGCAGCACCCGGCAGACCTGGAGGCCGTCGATGCCCGGCATCATCACGTCGAGCACGAGGACGTCCGGCGGGTTCGTGTGGGCCTGCGCCAGCGCTTCCACGCCGTCGGCGACCGCCGTCACCTGGTAGCCCTCCAGCGTCAGGGCACGCTCCAGGGCATGACGGATGGCACGGTCGTCTTCGGCGAGCAGCACAGTCTGGGGCACGTAGCCAGTGTGCCAAGGCCGGGGGTGGTCGGACGGGGGGCGCCGGGCCTACGATCACCCTTTTTACCGGCCTCTCACCGTCACAGGGACAACCCGGCCCACCGCCCTACCGTCTTCTCACCGGCGCCCGGTCACCGAGCCGGCCCGCCGAGCCTGGCCGGCTGTTCCGCTAAGGGCACCACTTCCTCCGCGAAGGGCGTCACGGTCTCCTCCGCTTCCCGCGGAGCCGGCGGCATCAGCGCGGCCAGCTCTCCCGCCGCCCGCTCGATCCGCTCGGCCAGCCCTTCCGCGCCCCAGTCCTCGGACGCGGCGTACACCGCCGTCGGCACGACCACGGCCCGCAGGTAGGCGAACAGCGGCCGCAGTGCGTGCTCCAGCACGAGCGAGTGCCGTCCCGTGCCCCCGGTCGCCCCGATCAGCACCGGCTTCCCGGCCGCCGCGTCCTTGTCCAGCACGTCGAAGAAGGATTTGAACAATCCGCTGTACGACGCGCTGAACACCGGCGTGACGACGATCAGCCCGTCGGCCCCCGCCACCGCGTCCTGCGCGGCGGCGAGGGTCCTGCCCGCGAACCCGTTGGTGAAGTGGTGCGCGATCTCCACCGCGAGTTCCCGCAGCTCGACCACCTCGATGTCCACCGGCGTGTGCCGGCCGACCGCGGCGGCCAGCCGGTCGGCGAGCAGCCGGCTGGAGGACGGGACGCCCAGCCCCGCGGACACGACGACCAGCTTCATGCGGTCGTCCCGCGCGGGTCCGCCCACACCGCCGTTCACACGGCCGCTCACGCCGCCGTTCACGCGCTCGTTCATACGGTGGTCGCCTCCTTCTCCTTCGCGGCGAGCAGGGAGTGGTGGGTCGGTGCCTCCGGCACGTCCGCCGGACGCCCTTTGGCGAACTCCTCGCGCAGCACCGGCACGACCTCCTCGCCGAGCAGGTCGAGCTGCTCAAGGACGGTCTTCAGCGGCAGGCCCGCGTGGTCCATCAGGAACAGCTGGCGCTGGTAGTCACCGGCGTACTCGCGGAAGGACAGGGTCTTCTCGATCACCTGCTGCGGGGAGCCCACGGTCAGCGGGGTCTGCTCGGTGAAGTCCTCCAGCGAGGGCCCGTGGCCGTACACCGGCGCGTTGTCGAAGTACGGCCGGAACTCCCGCACCGCGTCCTGCGAGTTCCTCCGCATGAACACCTGCCCGCCCAGGCCGACGATCGCCTGTTCCGGGGTGCCGTGCCCGTAGTGGGCGTACCGCTTCCGGTAGAACTCGACCATCCGCCTGGTGTGGTCGGCGGGCCAGAAGATGTTGTTGTGGAAGAAGCCGTCGCCGTAGTACGCGGCCTGTTCGGCGATCTCCGGTGAGCGGATGGAGCCGTGCCAGACGAACGGCGGTACGCCGTCCAGCGGGCGCGGGGTGGAGGTGAAGCCCTGCAGCGGGGTGCGGAACCTGCCCTCCCAGTCGACGACGTCCTCGGTCCACAGCCGGCGCAGCAGGGCGTAGTTCTCCACGGCGAGGTTGATGCCCTCCCGGATGTCCTGGCCGAACCACGGGTACACCGGCCCGGTGTTGCCGCGGCCCAGCATCAGGTCGACGCGCCCGTCCGCCAGGTGCTGGAGCATCGCGTAGTCCTCCGCGATCTTCACCGGGTCGTTGGTGGTGATCAGCGTGGTGGAGGTGGAGAGGACCAGCTTCCGCGTCCGTGCGGCTATGTGACCGAGCATCGTGGTCGGCGACGACGGCACGAACGGCGGGTTGTGGTGCTCGCCGGTCGCGAAGACGTCCAGGCCGACCTCCTCGGCCTTCAGCGCGATGGCGACCATGGCCTTGATCCGCTCGCGCTCGGTCGGGGTCCGCCCCGTGGTGGGGTCCGGCGTGACATCGCCGACCGTGAAGATCCCGAACTGCATGGTCGCTCACCCTCCAGGTTGTTGACCGTTCAACTATACTCCCGGAACGGTCCGCCCTCCCCGGATATTCCGGCCTCCCGCCGGGCGTCAGGGCACCAGCACCAGCCGCCCCCGCACCCCGCCCTCCGCCAGCCGGGCGTGCGCCTCGGCCGCCTCCTCCAGGGCGTAGGTCTCGGCCACCCGCAGGGTCAGCACCCCCTCGTCCACCAGCCGGGCCAGCCCCGCCAGCCCCGCCCCGTCCGCGGCCACCTCCACGGCCCCCGTCCGTACCCCGCGCACCGGCCCGGGCTCCGCCCCCGGCCGCACACCGACGTACGCACCCCCGTCCCGCACCCACTCCAGGGCCGCCCCGCCCAGCACCGCCGCGTCCAGCACCGCGTCCACACTGCCCGGCGCGACCCCGTCCGACGTGAAGCGCGCGGCACCCAGCGAGCGCACCAGCCCCTCGTCGCCCGCCCGGGCGTGACCGGTCACCTCCAGCCCCCGGTGCGCGGCCAGCTGCACGGCGAAGCCGCCGACCGCACCCGCCGCCCCGGTCACCAGCAGGGACCCGCCCGGCGCGAGATCCAGCAGGTCCAGGGCCTGGAGCGCGGTCAGCCCGTTCAGCGGCAGGGTGCCCGCGTGCACGGCGTCCACCGCGGCCGGCGCCTTCGCCGCCGCGTCCGTGGCCACGACGACGTACTCGGCGTGCGCCCCCAGCGGCTCGGCCACCCCCGGCACCAGCGCCACCACCGGGTCGCCGACCTGCCAGGCCGCGGCCGCCCCCACCGCGTCCACCGTCCCGGCGACGTCCCAGCCGAGCCCGAGCGTCTTGCCGGCCCCACCGAAGAAGCCCGCGCGCACCCCCGCGTCCACGGGGTTCAGCGCCCCCGCGGTCACCCTGATCCGCACCTGACGCGCCCCCGGCTCCGGCACCGGCACCTCCGCGATCTCCACCGCGTCCGGACCGCCGAACGTCCTCACCACCGCAGCACGCATGACAACTCCCCTTGAGTAAACGCCAGTTGATGATTCCCGCGGCACCTTTCCGGCCGCACCACCAACCGTAGGAGAGCTACTATCCATGGGTAAGTAGTTACCTGAGAGTGCGTAGCCGACCCGGAGGAGAGCCATGGCCACCACGACCGCCGCCCAGCGCCGCGAACAGGCCCGCGCCGACTACGACGCCTTCATCCGCGGCTGCCCCACCAACCAGCTCCTCGGACGCCTCAGCGACAAGTGGGTCAGCCTCGTCGTCTCCGCCCTGGCACCCGGCCCCCTGCGCTACAGCGACCTCGGCCGCAAGATCGCCGGCGTCAGCCCCAAGATGCTCACGCAGACCCTGCGCGCCCTGGAACGGGACGGCATCATCAGCCGCACGGTCACCCCGTCCGTCCCCGTCCGCGTCGACTACGCCCTCACCCCGCTCGGCGCCAGCCTCGCCGGTCTGCTCACCGCGGTGAAGGACTGGGCCGAGACCCACTTCGACGAGGTCCGCACCGCCCGCGAACGCTACGACGCGGAGAACCCCGCCTAGAACGACGGCCCGGAGAGAGTCAGAACGCGTACGAGTCCCCCGTCGCCAGCACGAGCACCGCCATCCGGTCGTTCGTCCGGTCCTGGTCCGTCGCCCCCGCGCTCCACGCCGTGTCGATCTCCAGCGTCAGCTCGGCAGGCCGCTCCCGCAGCCGCACCGGCACCCGCAACCGCTCCCCCGCCGCGTCCACGGCCAGCGCCCCCGTCCCGCACACCACCGTCCGCTCGTCCTCCCGCGCACACCGGGCGGGCAGCTCCTGCGCGTCGGCCAGCTCCACCGACCAGCGCAGCCGGACCGTCGCGTCCGTGACCTCGTCCGGCCCGTTGTTGCGCGGGGTCAGCAGCACCTCCGCCCGGTCCCCCTCCAGCACCACGCTCCCGTGAAAGGCGAGATCGGCCTCCGGCGCCGGAGCGGCCACCGCGACCCCCGGCACCAGCACGGCCCCGGCACACACCCCGGACAACACCCACGCCCGCATCCGCACGGCCCTCACCACTCCTCGCTCACGCGCCGTACCGCCGCGGGTACGACTGCCGTACCGATGTATGCCACGCGAGCCGCCCACCAGGCGCCCTCCAACAGGTGACACCACGCCCGCCTGCGAAGCTGGCCCCATGCCGATCCTCCGCTCCGCCGCCCTGTTCGTCGTCGCCGCGCTCTTCGAGATCGGCGGCGCCTGGCTGGTCTGGCAGGGCGTCCGGGAACACCGCGGCGGGCTGTGGATCACCGGGGGCGTCCTCGCCCTCGGCGCCTACGGCTTCGTCGCCACCTTCCAGCCGGACGCCCACTTCGGCCGCATCCTCGCCGCCTACGGCGGGATCTTCGTGGCCGGCTCCCTGCTGTGGGGCGTCGTCGCCGACGGCTACCGCCCCGACCGCTGGGACATCACCGGCGCGCTGATCTGCCTCGCCGGGATGGCCGTCATCATGTGGGCGCCGCGAAACGGCGGCTGAGGGTCACTTAGGCTGGACGGAACCCCGGTCGTACACCACCCCGACCCAGCCCCAGGAGCAGCCATGGCCACCGCCGCCCCGTCCGCCGCCGCCCGCATCGCCGTCGTCACCGGCGCGAGCAGCGGCATCGGCGCCGCCACGGCCCGGCAGCTCGCCGCAGCCGGCTACCGCGTCGTCCTCACCGCCCGCCGCAAGGACCGCGTCGAGGCCCTCGCCGAGGAACTCACCCAGGCCGGCCACTCCGCCATCGCCTACCAGCTGGACGTCACCGACCGCGCCGCCGTCGACGAGTTCGCCACCGCCTTCCAGACCATCGGCGTCCTCGTCAACAACGCGGGCGGCGCTCTCGGCGCCGACCCGGTCGCCACCGGCGACCCCGCGGACTGGCGCACGATGTACGAGACCAACGTCATCGGCACCCTGAACCTGACCCAGGCCCTGCTGCCGAAGCTGGTCGCGAGCGGGGACGGCGTCGTCGTGGTCGTCTCCTCCACCGCCGGCCACGGCACCTACGAGGGCGGCGCCGGCTACGTCGCCGCCAAGCACGGCGCCCACGTCCTCGCCGAGACCCTCCGCCTGGAGATCGTCGGCCAGCCGGTCCGCGTCATCGAGATCGCGCCCGGCATGGTCAAGACGGAAGGGTTCGCCCTCACCCGCTTCGGCGGCGACCAGGAGAAGGCGGAGAAGGTGTACCAGGGCGTCGCCGAACCCCTCACCGCCGACGACGTCGCCGAGACCATCACCTGGGCGGTGACCCGCCCCAGCCACGTCAACGTCGACCTCCTGGTCCTGCGTCCGCGCGCCCAGGCGTCCAACACGAAGGTCCACCGGGAACAGCGGTGACCACCCACGATTCCCCGGATTCCCCGGAGAGGCGGCGCCTGGCCCAGGAGACCAGGGACGAACGCCAGGTCTGGTACTTCCTGGCCTACTTCCTCTTCGGCATCCACATCGTGGCGTTCATCATGATCTACGCGGTACGGCACGCGAAGTAGCGCCTGGAAGCAGCACCTAGGCGAACGCCGGCAGGTGGCGCGCGACCCACTCCGAGAACGGCGCCGCCGGCCGGCCCAGCACCGCCTCCACATCGGAGCCGACCCGCTGCTCGGCGGGCAGCGGGGCGCCGAGCACGTCCAGCGTGCCCGCGACGACCTGCTCCGGCATGAACCGGGCCAGCTCCGCGTGCGCCTGCGCACGCGACAGCTCCACGAACTCCACCTCCTCGCCGAGGGCCTCCGATATGACCTCGGCCTGCCGGCGCGGGCTGATCGACTCCGGCCCGGTCAGCTCGTACACCCGGCCCGCGTGCCCGTCCTCGCGCAGCGCGGCGGCGGCCACGGCGGCGATGTCCGCCGGGTCGACCACGGGCAGCGCGACCTCGCCGAAGGGCGCGTGGACGGTACGCCGGGCCCGGACGGACCCGGCCCAGGCCAACGCGTTGGACGCGAACCCCGCCGGCCGCAGCACGGTGAACTGCCGCCCGGACGCCCGCACCGCCCTCTCGAACCCCCGCAGCCGGTCGTGCGAGGGCGCGTCCGGCCGGGTGCCGGCGACCTGCGAGGAGACGAGCACGATGCGCTCGGCCCCGGCATCCACGACCGCCTTCACCAGCCCGTCCGGCGCCTCCCCCCGGAAGTTCAGCTCGCCTCCCAGCACGAGGAACACCGCCCGGGCCCCTTCGAGGGCGGGCCGCAGACTCCCCGCGTCCCCCACCCCACCCCGCACCCACCGCACACCGGCCGGTCCCCGCTCCGCCCGCTCCCCGCGCGAAACGGCCACGACCTCCTCACCGCCCCCGGCGAGCAACCGCACCAGCTCCCGCCCGATGTTCCCGGTGGCACCCGTCACGACGATCATCCGAACCCCCCTAAGTGAGTTAGCTGGCTAACTAACAACGGCGACACTAACACCCCCCACTCGCGCCTGCCTATAGTCAGTCAGGTGACAAACTCAGTGGATCGGCGGGCACAGGCGTCACAGAAGCGCCGACGCCTCACGGCAGCGGCCGCCCGGGTCCTGCACGCCCAGGGCATCGAACGCACCACGCTCGCCGACATCGCCCGCGAGGCCGGCGTCCCGGTGGGAAACGTCTACTACTACTTCAAGACGAAGGACGAACTCGTCCAGGCCGCCCTCGCGGAACACCAGGCCCGCCTCGACGACCTCACCCGCACCCTGGACCGGCTGCCGGATCCGCGCGCCCGCCTCAAGGCCCTGATCGAAGCCTGGGTGTCCCAACGGGAGACGGCCGCCCGCCACGGCTGCCCCACCGGCACCCTGGCCGTCGAACTCGACAAACGCGCGGACGGCACCCTCGACGCGGAGGCCGGCGCGGTGATCCGCCGCCTGCTGGACTGGACGGCCGCCCAGTTCCGCGAACTGGGCCTCCCCGCCCCCGACGACCTGGCCCTCACCCTGGTCTCCGCCTACCAGGGCATGTCCCTCCTGACCAACGCCCTCCGCGACCCGGACATCATGAACCGCGAGGGCAACCGGCTGCTGCGGTGGCTGGACTCGCTGGAGCCGGGCAACGCTTAACCCACACGAGCGAACCTCCTCGATCACCCGATCAGCGCACGAACATCCGCCCCAGGCTCGCGCCACACGATCAACGCGACGGCCCTCGCCCGGGATGGCGCCCGGCCGAGGGCCTGACCAGCAAGCAAGGAATGCGCTTCCTCATGGCTGAATGCGAGCCCAGCGCCCACCGGTTCATGGACCTCACGGTCCCCGAGTACGCGTACATGTTCGGGTTTGTACACGCTCTCCGCCTGGGTACGCCCCACAGGCATGCGGGCCGCGTACACAGCGCGCCGCCGGACCAAGACCGAAGACCGGATCCTGTTGAAACTCAACAGCGCCATGGCCGCCGCAGAGGTGCTCGACAGGACCACCCAGAGCCGCAGTCTTCGCCTCTGGCGCCTGCGCACCGGCCAAGTCCCCGTGCCGAGCGATCAGTGATCCGTGCCGAAGGAGGCGCCCGGCTGGAGCCGGGGGCCTCACGCGTCAGCCCTTGACGCAGACGACCTGCTTCAGCTTCGCCACGACCTCCACCAGGTCCCGCTGCTGGTCGATGACCTGGTCGATCGACTTGTAGGCACCCGGGATCTCGTCCACGACACCGGAGTCCTTGCGGCACTCCACGCCCCGGGTCTGCTCTTCCAGGTCCTTGGTCGAGAAGCGCCGCTTGGCCGCGTTGCGGCTCATCCGCCGGCCCGCGCCGTGCGAGGCCGAGTTGAAGGCCAGCTCGTTGCCGAGGCCCTTCACGATGTACGACCCCGTGCCCATCGAGCCGGGGATGATCCCGTACTCTCCGGAGCCGGCCCGGATCGCTCCCTTGCGGGTGACGAGCAGGTCCATGCCCTCGTACCGCTCCTCCGCCACGTAGTTGTGGTGGCAGGAGATCTCCGGCTCGAAGACCGGCTTGGCCTTCTTGAACTCCTTGCGGATCACGTCCTTCAGGAGCGCCATCATGAGCGTGCGGTTGTACTTGGCGTACTCCTGCGCCCAAAACAGGTCGTTGCGGTAGGCCGCCATCTGCGGGGTGTCCGAGACGAAGACCGCGAGGTCACGGTCGACCAAGCCCTGGTTGTGCGGGAGCTTCTGAGCCACGCCGATGTGGTGCTCGGCGAGTTCCTTGCCGATGTTCCGGGAGCCGGAGTGGAGCATAAGCCAGACCGAACCATCTTCACTTATGCAAACTTCTGCAAAGTGGTTACCCGACCCCAGCGTCCCCATTTGTCCGATTGCTCGGCTCTTACGGAAGTGCACCGCCTCCGCAACCCCGTCGAACCGCCCCCAGAAGTCCTCCCACCCGGCCGTCGCCAGCCCGTGGAAGTCCCCCGGCTCCACGGGCTCCTCGTGCATCCCCCGCCCCACCGGAATCGCCTGCTCGATCTTCGACCGCAGGCGCGACAGGTCCCCGGGGAGGTCGTTCGCCGTCAGGGACGTCTTCACCGCCGACATCCCGCAGCCGATGTCCACCCCGACCGCCGCAGGGCACACCGCGCCGCGCATGGCGATGACCGAGCCGACCGTCGCGCCCTTCCCGTAGTGGACGTCCGGCATCACGGCCAGGCCCTTGATCCACGGCAGGGTGGCCACGTTCTGGAGCTGGCGCAGGGCCACGTCCTCGACCGTCGCCGGGTCCGTCCACATCCGGATCGGGACCTGGGCGCCCGGCATCTCCACGTACGACATGTGTTCCTCATTCCCCCGGAAGAAACGACAAAAGGCCTGAAAGCAGCAAAACGCAAAAGCGGCGCCAAGGTCGATGAAAGGGACAAGGGACCGGCGTCCACGGCAGTGCGTGCGATACACATTGTCTCCAGGGTCCGCCCCGCTGCGGCAAGCGATTAACCAGCGGGGACACTGGAGCACCGAGCAAGCGGACACCAGCGAGCACACCGAGCGAGCACACCGTCGAGAGGAGCCCGACCGTGCAGCGGAAGGCGTACGTAACCGGCACCGCCGCCCTCCTCGCGGCGCTGCTGGCCGGCTGCACGAGCGGGTCCGGGGACGACGGTCCGACGGACAACGCCAACCCGGGCGACGCGGGAACGGCGACGGTCGCCGCCCAGCCGGGGAAGTACAGCACGCTCCCCGAGCCCTGCGGCGCGATCGGCCACGACGCCCTGGACGGGCTGCTGCCGGGCATCCAGCAGATCACCGACCCGGTCCAGCGGGACAGGGCCTACCAGGGCGAGGCCGCTCTCACCTACGACACCGATCGCAAGGTCGGCTGCCACTGGAAGGTCGAGTCGGCCGACGCCACGGACCGTCTGTCCGTCGACTTCGAGCGCGTGGTGTCGTACGACAACACGGTCAGCGACGACGACGAGGCACAGAAGCTGTTCGAGGAGAAGCAGACGGCCGCGGACCTCCCGGCGCCGAGCAGTTCCTCGGCTCCGCCGCAGGCCACGCCCAGTGCGTCCGCGTCCTCGGAGTCCGCCGAGTCCTCGAAGGGCTCCGCCGGCAAGGCCGGTGCCTCCGCCGCCGGGACCGGGCCGTCCTCGGACGCGTCGTCGCCGACGGGGTCGGCGGAGTCTGCCGGTTCCGGGGGTTCGTCCGCCTCCTCCTCCGGTGTCGCGTCCGCCGATCTCCAGCCCCGCGTGCTCTCCGACCTCGGTGACGAGGCGTATCTGGACGACCAGCTGAACTCGTCGGGTTCGACGGCCGAACAGCGGACGGTGACTGTGGTGTTCCGCACGTCCAACGTCGTCGTCACGATCCAGTACGAGGAGCAGCCGATGGCCACGGGAGCGGTCCCGGACAGCAAACAAATGCAGGACAGGGCCCGTGATCTGGCCTCGCGACTGGACGATGCGCTAGGCGGCTGACGTCCTCCCCGGCCCCGGCCGCCCCTGCCCGCGAAGCGCGTGAACGGAGACCGCACAGCTCCTTCACCGCGTACCGTGGCCCCGCAGGAACCCGCACGAACACCGAGCGTCATGAGTGAAGGAACCATGCAGCGAGCAGCCCAGCGAGACGTCCGTGCCCGGCGAGCCGTGGGAGGCGAGGGAGGCAGGCGCCTTCGCCGCGCTCTTGTCTGCGCGGCGGCCGTCCCGGCGGTCCTGATCACCGCCGCCTGCTCCTCGGACTCCGGCGACTCCAAGGCCAAGTCCGGTGCGCAGAGCACCTCGTCGGCGAACAGCGGTGGCAGCACCCGGCCGTCGGCGAGCGCGTCCCCGACGGTGCGGGCGACGGCGTACCAGAAGCTTCCCGACCCGTGCGGGGTGCTGTCGAAGGACACCCTGTCCGATCTGGTCCCGAAGGGTGCCGGGTCGGGGAAGAAGGGCAGTTCGGACGATCTGTCGGCGCGCGGCTCGTGTGCCTGGAACAGCCTGGACAACAACGGTGTGAAGGGCTCCCAGTTCCGCTGGCTGAACGTCTCGCTGCTCCGCTTCGACTCGGACGCCACGCGCGGCTCCGCCGACGACCAGGCGCACGCGTACTACGGGCAGCAGGTCAAGGACGCGCAGTCGGTGGACGGTGCGAAGAACACCAAGGTGGTGCCGCTGTCCGGTACGGGCGCGGAGGCGTCGGCGGTGCGGTACGACCTGAAGAAGAAGGAAGGCCTCTTCAAGCAGCAGACGGTCGTGGCCCGGGTGGAGAACGTCGTCGTGACGCTCGACTACAACGGTGCCGGCCTGGCGGGCGAGAAGACCCCTGACGCCGACGATCTGACGAAGGCGGCGGAGAAGGCGCTCAAGGAGGCGGTGGCGGCGGTGTCGTCGGCCAACGGTTCGGGAGCGTCGGGTGGTTCGGGGACTTCGTCGTCCTCGTCGTCGAAGCCGTCGAAGCCTGCTTCCGGGTCTCCGTCGTCGTCGCCGTCCAAGTCGGCCTCCTCCAGCGCGTCTCCGTCCAAGTCGGCCGCGAAGAAGAGCTGACCGGACGGCCGTAGCGGCCGACCGGCAGCACGTTCGCCGCACACGTGTGCCACTCTGTTGCGCGCAACATCACGCAAGGGGAGGGGAGTGCGAGTGGCCGCGCCACTGCAGCTGACTCGGATGCACCGCGTGCTCATCGGCGTGGTCGTGACCGGCGCGCTGATCATCGCCGGCATCGGCTTCGCCGGTTCGTACGCGGCCGTCCGTGAGCTGGCCATCAAGAAGGGCTTCGGGAACTTCTCCTATGTGTTCCCGGTGGGCATCGACGCGGGCATCTGTGTGCTGCTCGCCCTGGATCTGCTGCTGACGTGGATCCGTATCCCCTTCCCGCTGCTCCGTCAGACGGCGTGGCTGCTGACGGCGGCGACGATCGCCTTCAACGGTGCCGCCGCCTGGCCGGACCCGCTGGGTGTGGGGATGCACGCGGTCATTCCGGTGCTGTTCGTCGTGTCGGTCGAGGCCGCGCGCCACGCGGTCGGCCGCATCGCCGACATCACGGCCGACAAGCACATGGAGGGGGTCCGCCTCACCCGCTGGCTCCTGTCCCCCGTGCCCACGTTCCTGCTGTGGCGCCGTATGAAGCTGTGGGAGCTGCGTTCCTACGACCAGGTCATCAAGCTGGAGCAGGAACGTCTCGTCTACCAGGCCCGGCTGCGTTCCCGCTTCGGCCGGGCGTGGCGCAGGAAGGCTCCGGTGGAGTCGCTGATGCCGCTGCGGCTGGCGCGGTACGGCGTGCCGCTGGCGGAGACGGCCCCGGCGGGTCTGGCGGCGGCGGGCATCGAGGCGACCTTGGTCCCCGCCATGGCCGCGAGCGCCCCCGCCGCGGCGGCGGCCCCCGCCGCGCGGCCGGCGGCACCTCAGGGCGAGGCGCGCCCCGAACTCCCCCGCCAGCACCCCGGCGGGCCGGAGGAGCCCCGGGCGGACGAGCAGAGCCCCTGGTTCCAGGCTCCGCGGGAGGTGGAGTACCACGGCGGCTACGACCCCACCTACGACCCGATGCTCCAGGAGCCGCAGTACGCCCCGGAGGAGCAGTACGAGGACTGGTACGAGGACCAGCCGCCGGAGCAGTTCCAGCAGCCCTCCCCGGAGGAGACCGGCAGCTTCCCCATCCCGGTGGGTCCGAACCGTACGCGTGAGCTCGGCGAGGGTGGCGGTGGTCCCGTGGCGGAGCCGACGGAGGAGGACTTCTACCTGGTGTTCCGGAAGTCGATCGACGGCAGTTATCCGACCGCCGGCCAGTTCAGGGACGACGTGGAGGCGACCTTCGGCGTGGCGCTCCCGAAGGGGGAGGCGGAGCGGATGGTCAACCGTTTCACCAACCGTCACACCGCGGAACTGCAGGAGGACCACATCGCGTGACGGCGTGAAGGACAGGAAGAACGGGAGGAAGGGGCCCTCCGCCGTGGCGGAGGGCCCCTTCTTCCGTTACCGCTCGTACCGCTCGCCCGTCACTCGCCGAGCAGCTTGCGCACCCGCTCCTGGCCCACGGCCAGCAGCAGCGTGGGCAGTCGGGGGCCGGTGTCGCGGCCGACCAGCAGGTGGTACAGCAGGGCGAAGAACGTCCGCTGGGCCGTCTTGATCTCGGGCGGCAGTTCCTTGGGCGTGGCGTCGGCGGGGAAGCCGGCCTGGACCTTGGGCACGCCGTACACGAGGTGGGTGAGGCCGTCGAGGGACCAGTGGTCGGCGAGCCCGTCGAGGAGCAGGCGTACGGACTGCTGGGACGCCTCGTCGAGGGACTTCAGCAGGTCGACGTCGGGTTCCTCGCGCACGATGGTCCGCTGGTCGGCGGGGACGTGGGTGTTGATCCAGGCCTCGGCGCGGTCGTAGCGCGGCCGTACCTCGTCGAGGGAGCCGAGCGGCTGCTCGGGGTCCAGTTCGGAGAGGATCCGCAGGGCCTGGTCCTCGTGTCCGGCGGTGATGTCGGCGACGGAGGCGAGGGTGCGGTAGGGCAGCGGGCGCGCGGTCCGGGGCAGCTCGCCGGCGGCGGTGCCGACGGCGCGGGTGTAGGCGGCCAGGTCACCGGGCAGGGCGGAGCCGTCGGCGACCTTGGCGGCGAGCTTGTCCCACTCGTCGTAGAGCCGCTGGATCTCCTGGTCGAAGGCGATCTTGAAGGACTGGTTGGGCTTGCGGCGGGCGTAGAGCCAGCGCAGGAGCTGCGGCTCCATGATCTTCAGCGCGTCGGCCGGGGTGGGGACGCCACCGCGGGAGGAGGACATCTTGGCCATGCCGGAGATGCCGACGAACGCGTACATGGGGCCGATGGGCTGCTTGCCGCCGAAGATGCCGACGATCTGGCCGCCGACCTGGAACGAGGAGCCGGGCGAGGAGTGGTCGACGCCGCTCGGCTCGAAGATCACGCCCTCGTAGGCCCAGCGCATCGGCCAGTCGACCTTCCAGACCAGCTTGCCGCGGTTGAACTCGCTGAGCCGGACGGTCTCCGCGAAGGCGCACTCGTTGCAGGTGTAGGCCAGCTCGGTGGTGTCGTCGTCGTAGGAGGTGACGGTGGTCAGGTCCTTGCCGCAGTCGCCGCAGTACGGCTTGTACGGGAAGTACCCGGCGGCGCCGGAGCTGCCGTCGTCCTCGGACGCGGCGCCGGAACCCTCCTCGGCCTCCAGCTCGGCCTCGTCCAGCGGCTTCTGCTGCTGCTTCTTGGGGGCCTTCTTGGTGCGGTACTGGGCGAGGATCGCGTCGATGTCGTTCCGGTGCCTCATGGCGTGCAGGATCTGCTCGCGGTAGACGCCGGAGGTGTACTGCTCGGTCTGGCTGATCCCGTCGAACTCGACGCCCAGCTGGGCGAGCGACTCGATCATCGCGGCCTTGAAGTGCTCGGCCCAGTTGGCGTGCGCCGACCCGCGCGGTGCCGGGACGGAGGTCAGCGGCTTGCCGATGTGCTCGGCCCACGACTCGTCGACGCCGGCGACGCCGGCCGGGACCTTGCGGTAGCGGTCGTAGTCGTCCCAGGAGATGAGGTGCCGGACCTGGTGGCCGCGGCGGCGGATCTCGTCGGCGACGAGGTGCGGGGTCATGACCTCGCGGAGGTTCCCGAGGTGGATCGGGCCGGACGGTGAGAGTCCGGACGCGACGACGACCGGTTTGCCCGGGGCCCGGCGCTCCGACTCCTCGATGACCTCATCCGCGAAACGGGAGACCCAGTCGGTGGTCTCGGTGCTCTGAGCCACGATCGGCACGTCCTTCTTTCTGAACGGGGTGACACTCCATTCTCACAGACCGGATCGCGCCCGGGAAAACGGCTTTACCCCCCGTGGGATACTGGCCGGGTCTATCCATCCCCACGAGGAGAACGGCACCCATTCCTATGGCCTCGGTCACGTCCCTCAGCGACAACGTCCAGCAGCACCTCGCGTCCGCTCTCTCGGCCACCCTGCCGGAGGCCGCCGGCGCGGACCCGCTGCTGCGACGAAGCGACCGGGCCGACTTCCAGGCCAACGGCATCCTGGCCCTGGCCAAGAAGGCGAAGGCGAACCCCCGGGAGCTGGCGGCGCAGGTCGTCTCCCGGGTGGTGACGGGTGACGTGATCAAGGACGTCGAGGTCTCCGGCCCCGGCTTCCTCAACATCACGGTCGCGGACCGGGCGATCACCGGGAACCTGGCCGCGCGGTACGCGGACGAGGCGGGCCGCCTCGGCGTGCCGCTCGCCGAACAGCCGGGCACGACGGTGATCGACTACGCCCAGCCGAACGTGGCGAAGGAGATGCACGTCGGGCACCTGCGGTCCGCGGTGATCGGCGACTCCGTCGTCCAGCTGCTGGAGTTCACCGGCGAGAACGTGGTCCGGCGGCACCACATCGGCGACTGGGGCACCCAGTTCGGCATGCTGATCCAGTACCTGGACGAGCACCCGCACGAGCTGGACCACAAGGAGTCCGAGGTGAGCGGCGAGGAGGCGATGTCGAACCTCGACCGCCTCTACAAGGCCGCGCGGAGGAAGTTCGACTCCGACGAGGAGTTCAAGACGCGGGCGCGCCGCCGGGTGGTCGACCTCCAGGCGGGGGACCCGGCCACGCTCGCGATGTGGCAGAAGTTCGTGGACGAGTCGAAGATCTACTTCTTCTCCGTCTTCGAGAAGCTGGACATGGAGATCCGGGACGCGGACATCGTCGGCGAGTCCGGGTACAACGACATGCTGGCGGAGACCTGCCGCCTCCTGGAGGAGTCGGGTGTCGCGGTCCGCTCGGAGGGCGCCCTGTGCGTCTTCTTCGAGGACATCAAGGGCCCGGACGGCAACCCGGTCCCGCTGATCGTGCAGAAGTCGGACGGCGGCTACGGCTACGCGGCCACCGACCTGTCCGCGATCCGCGACCGCGTCTTCAACCTGAAGGCGAACACCCTGCTGTACGTGGTGGACGCCCGGCAGGCCCTGCACTTCCGGATGGTCTTCGAGACCGCCCGCCGGGCCGGCTGGCTGAACGAGGACGTGACGGCGGTGCAGCTGGCCTTCGGCACGGTCCTCGGCAAGGACGGCAAGCCGTTCAAGACGCGTGAGGGCGAGACGGTCCGCCTGGTCGACCTGCTGGACGAGGCGATCGACCGTGCCTCGGCCGTGGTCCGGGAGAAGGCGCAGGACCTGTCGGAGGAGGAGATCGCCGAACGGGGCGCCCAGGTGGGCATCGGCGCGGTGAAGTACGCGGACCTGTCGACGTCGGCGAACCGGGACTACAAGTTCGACCTGGACCAGATGGTCTCGCTGAACGGCGACACGTCCGTCTACCTCCAGTACGCCTACGCCCGTATCCAGTCGATCCTGCGCAAGGCGGGCGAGGTCCGTCCGGCGGCCCACCCGGAGCTGGACCTGGCCGACGCCGAGCGCGCCCTCGGCCTCCACCTGGACTCCTTCGCGGAGACGGTCCGGGAGGCGGCCGCGGAGTACGCCCCGCACAAGCTGGCGGCGTACCTGTACCAGCTGGCGTCGCTGTTCACGTCGTTCTACGACAAGTGCCCGGTGATCAAGCCGGCGCCGCCGAAGGACATCGCCGAGAACCGCCTCTTCCTCTGCGACGTCACGGCCCGGACCCTGCAGCGGGGCATGGCCCTGCTGGGCATCCGGACGCCCGAGAAGCTCTGACCGAGCACGGTACGACGCCGGCGGCCCGCCCTCACTCCGGGGGCGGGCCGTCGGCTGTCTGGGCGTCCAGGAGTTCGCGCGCGCGGCGCACGTAGGCCTCGCGTACGGAGTCCGGGGCGAGGACGCGCAGCGGGGTGGCGAGGCCCAGGAGGTACCGGGCGAGCCCGTCGGGGTCGGGTCCGCCGATGTCCACGATCGTCGCGTCCGGGCCGTCGGGGCGGTGGGTGCCGACGGTGGCGGGTACGACGCGCAGCGCCTGTGCCACCGGCAGCGGGAGCCGGACGGTGGCGGACAGGGGGTACGGCCCGTTGGCGGTGTTGCGGGAGACGAGCTGGGCCGGGTCGGGCGGGTCGGTGAGGTCCACCGGGTGCCCGGTGGGCTGGAGCCGCTCGACGCGGTCGGCGCGGAAGGTCCGCCACCCGCGTGCCGTGTCCCGGGCGACGAAGTACCAGCGCCGTCCGGTGTGGACGAGCCGGTACGGATCGACGTCGCGGACCGTGTGCCGGTCCTGCCCGTCGCGGTACGACAGCCGGGCGCGCTCACCGCGCCGGCAGGCGGCGGCCAGTTCCAGCAGCGTGCCGGGCCGCAGCTGCGGCTCCTCGGGCCAGGGCAGCCGGACCAGGGCGTCGTCCCACTCGCCGAGCCGCTCGGCGATCCGGGGTGGCAGCACCTGGCGGAGCTTGAGCAGTGCCGACAGCGCGGCCTGGTCCCCGCCGAGTGCTCCGTCGAGCGCGGCACCCCGCAGGCCGACGGCCACGGCGAGGGCCTCCTCGTCGTCCAGGATCAGCGGTGGCACGCGTGCGCCGGGCCGGAGCCGGTAACCGCCCCAGGGCCCGGCCTCGGAGTCGACGGTGTACCCGAGTTCCCGCAGCCTGGCGATGTCCCGCCGCACGGTGCGGTCGGTGACGGCCATCCGGTCGGCGAGTTCGGCACAGGTCCAGGAGGGGCGGGCGGCGAGCAGCGAGAGCAGCCGCAGCAGGCGGGCGGAGGCGCTGAGCACGGGGAGAGTTTTCCACACGGGCGGACACGACCAGGACCGAATCTGTCCGCATCAGGCCCTACGGTCGTTCCATGACCACGGAGACCACTTCGCAGACCGCTTCCCCCACGCCCGCGTTCCGCTACGCCGCCGTCACCTTCGACTGCGCCGACCCGGTCGAACTGTCCCGGTTCTACAGCGAGATGTTCGGCCTGTCCGTCGCCTTCTCCTCCGACGACTTCGTCTTCCTCGGCGGCAAGGACGGCACGGCGGGCCTGGGCTTCAACCGCCTCGCCGACTACCGCCGCCCCACCTGGCCGGACCCCGCCCAGGAGAAGCAGGCGCACATCGAGGTGGGTGTGGACGACCTGGACGAGGCCGAGGCCCACCTGCTCACGCTGGGCGCGACCAAGCCGGAGTCCCAGCCGCAGCCGGACCGGTGGCGCGTGCTGCTGGACCCGGCGGGCCACCCGTTCTGCATCACCACGCTGGTCTGACCCGCGGGCGGCCGGCCGAGCCCCCTCGTCGGCAACGAACCGGCAGGTCAAGGGCGTTGTCAGTGGCCGGCCCTACAGTCACGGGTATGGCGACTCTTCCCAACCCGCTGCCCCGGCTGGCCACCGACCCCAGTGGGCGTTCCCTGGGCCTTCGACTACCGCCCGGCAGGCTGGTGGACGAGACGGACGAGGGGCGCTGGCACGAGCCCCTGCTGTGGCTGGCGGACAAGCCCGCCGCGCCCGGCACGTGGAAGGCGCTCGGTGCTCCGGCCGGACGTGCCGGGTTGCTTCCGGTGCTCGTGGACGCGGGCGGGGCCATGGCCGGGCCGGAGGAGTGGGAGCTGAGCCCGGGCCTCATGTCGTATCCGGGGGATCACGACGCCGAGGAGGTCCTCGCGGAGTACTGGGAGGAGGAGATCGGGGTCGGGGAGGACGAGGAGGGGATTCAGCCGTTCGGGAGGGGCTGGCCGGGGCTCGCCGGTGCCTGCTCGCTCGCCGCCGATCCGGACAGCCGGGCCGCCCGGGTGGCGGACATGCTGTCGGACGGTACGCGGCCCTGGCCGAAGGAGCCGCGTCTGGCGCTGGTTCCGGCCCGCCGGTCCGCCGACATACCGGCGGTGATCGGGTGGCCTGGGCCGCTGAACTACGACAGCGACGTGGCCCGGCTCTGCGCGGTCCTGCGCTCCTGGGAGGACCGCTTCGGCATACGGGTCACGGCGCTCGGCTACGACACCCTGGCCGTGTCGGTCGCGGCTCCGCCGACCGGCGCGGCACAGGCCGAGGCGGTGGCGGCGGAGCACTTCGCGTTCTGCCCGACGGACGGCACCACGACGTTGCGGGAGTACGCCGAGGAGCTGGTCGGCGCCCCGAGCTGGTCCTTCTGGTGGGACTGACCCGCAGGCGTCACTCCGCCTCCGGGGCCGGTCGCCACTTCCGGCCGCCGAGCGGGAAGGCGTACGCGGGCCGTCCGTTGCTGCCGCTGGTGCGGAACGGGCGGCCGGCGTCGTCGACCACCAGCGTGCCGTGCCGGTCGCCGCTGGACCAGGAGAGTTCCAGGTACCAGCTGACGTCGTAGGCGGACGCGTCGGCCGTGACGCGGAAGACCTCCGGGTCCGACTGGCTCACCTTGAACGGGAAGCCGCGGCTTCCGGCCTCCGGTACGGGCGCGGGGCGCATCGCGTCCAGGGCGACCGTGAAGGAACGGGTCGGCACGCCGCCGCCGCAGCCGACGCCGGGGTAGCCCATGGCGTAGTCGTTCCAGGCGAGCGGGGTCCGCTTGCCCGCCATCCGCACGGACAGCTTCTCCAGCACGACGGTCCGGCTGCCGGTGCCCTGCACGGTGAAGGTGACGTACTGCTCGCCTGCCGAGACCGCCTGGTGCACGTCGACCCAGGCGGGGGCGTCCTGTTCCAGCGGGGGCGGGGCGACTGCGGCGGGCGGACGGTCGATCAGGTAGTGCTGGGAGCAGGGGGTCTGCCAGCTGAAGGGGTGCGTGGTGACCGTGAGGGGCGGTGCCTCCGCCGTGGCGCCGTCCCCGGTCGCGGCCGCGTCCGGGCTGCTCTGCGGGGTGCCGGTCCGGGGGGCGGGTGCCTTGGCGGAGGGGGAGGGGGAGGCCGGGCGGGTGGCGGACCGGCGCGGCGCGGGGCTCCCGGCCGTCGGCGTGGGCGGGGCCCCGGCCCGGGCTGCGGACTCCACGGTGGCCGTGGCGCCCTTGGCGGCCTTGCCGTCCTGTTTCCCGTCGTCCGAGGGGAGGTTGAGGGCGACCGCGACGCCGCCGAGCAGCGCGGTGACGGTGAGGGCGGAGAGGAGGACGAGCCGGCGCCGGCGCCGTGGACGGACCGGCACCGGATCCGGATCCGGAACCGGCACCGCCTCGGCCACCGGCTCCCGCACCGCCTTCTCGACCACCGCGGCCCGTTCGTCTGCCGCGGCTTCTGCCTCTGCCGCTGCCGCCTGCGCCCGCGCGTCCGGTACCGCCCGGGGCTCCTTCCGCCCCCGTCCCGCGTCCGCCAGCACCCACCGCCGGTGCAGTTCGAGGAGTTCCTCCGGAGTGGCCCGGCACAGCCGGGCGAACCGCTCCACGGGCGCGTAGTCCGCCGGTACGGCGTCCCCGTTGCAGTACCGGTGGAGCGTCGAGGTGCTCAGGTGGAGCCGCTTGGCGAGCGTGCCGTAGCTGTGCCCGGAGCGGTTCTTCAGCTCCCGCAGAAGCTCGGCGAAAGCGCTCCCACCAGGGCCGTCCGACACCGTTTCCCCCATCCCTCGTCCTCCCCCTCATCCCAGCCCGGCGTTCCAGGCAGGGATCATTTCCACAGGTCAGAGCCGGTGTGAGCGTTCCAGCGTCCCGGATGGCCGACGGGTGCTGGCGGCCGGGACGGACGGGCCCACAGGCTGTGGTCATCCAAGCACGGCCACCGGCCCAGCCCGAAAGAGGACTTGCCATGCGTATGCGCCACATCCGTCTGTTCGCCGCGACCGGCACCGCCGTCGCCGCCCTCGCGCTCACGGCGTGCGGCAGCGGGACGGGGACCGAGGACGAGGGCGCCTCCCGGCCGGCGGCGACGACTGACACGCCCGCGTCGAAGACCCCGAAGACCGGCACCGAAGGCACCGGCGGCCGGGTCGCGAACGGCACGCCCGTGGCCCGCACCCACACGCCCCCCACCCGTCCGGAAGCGACCCCCACCCGCAGCGGCGGGAGCACCCGGACCGCGAGCTCGCTGGTGCTGTGCAACGGCACCAACACCACCGTCACCGCCCAGCCGCTCAACCGTCCCCTCAACCACATGCTGCTGACGGTGAAGAACACGGGCGGCCGGACGTGCGAGCTGCCGTACTACCCGGTGCTCCGCTTCGACCGGATGCAGTGGGTGCCGCAGGCGGACGAGGACACCCAGCCGCAGGCCGTGGTCAGCCTGGCGCCCGGCGAGTCGGGGTACGCGGGCGTGCTGCTGTCGGCCGCCGACGGCAGCGGCACCGGCGGGACGACCGCCCGCAAGCTGACGGTGGCCTTCCAGGGGCTCACCCCGAACAGCAGCGGCGGCCCGTCGGCGACCCCGGTCCTGCCCGCCAAGGGCGTCTACTACGACAGCGCGCTGAAGGTGACGTACTGGCAGCAGGACCTGGACGCCATCACCGCCTGGTGAGCGGCTCGCCGACTAGCGCAGCTTCTGGGCCGCCTCGGTGGCCCAGTAGGTGAGGATGTTCCGCGCGCCGGCCCGCTTGATGCCGGTGAGGGTCTCGAAGATCGCCTGGTCCCGGTCGATCCAGCCCTTCTCGGCGGCGGCCTCGACCATCGCGTACTCGCCGGAGATCTGGTAGGCGGCGACGGGCACGTCCACGGCGTCCGCGACCCGGGCGAGGATGTCGAGGTAGGGGCCGGCCGGCTTGACCATGACCATGTCGGCGCCCTCGGCCAGGTCCAGCTCCAGCTCCCGCAGGGACTCGCGCCAGTTGGCGGGGTCCTGCTGGTAGGTCTTGCGGTCGCCCTTGAGGGAGGAGGCGACGGCCTCGCGGAAGGGGCCGAAGAAGGCGGAGGAGTACTTGACGGTGTAGGCGAGGATCGCGACGTCCTCGCGGCCGATCTGGTCGAGCGCGTCGCGGATGACGCCGATCTGACCGTCCATCATGCCGCTCGGGCCGACGACGTGGGCACCGGCGTCGGCCTGCACCTGCGCCATCTCGGCGTACCGCTCCAGGGTGGCGTCGTTGTCGACGCGGCCCTCGGCGTCCAGCACCCCGCAGTGCCCGTGGTCGGTGAACTCGTCCAGGCACAGGTCGGACATGACGAGCAGGTCGTCGCCGACCTCGGCGCGGACGTCCCGCAGGGCGACCTGGAGGATCCCGTCCGGGTCGGTGCCGGCCGTGCCCTGGGCGTCCTTCTTCCCGTCCTCCGGCACGCCGAACAGCATGATCCCGGAGACCCCGGCCTCCACGGCCTCCAGCGCGGCCTTCTTCAGGCTGTCCCGGGTGTGCTGCACGACCCCGGGCATCGCCCCGATCGGCACCGGCTCGCCGACGCCCTCCCGGACGAACGCCGGAAGGATGAGGTCGGCGGGGTGCAGCCGGGTCTCGGCGACCATGCGGCGCATGACGGGGGTGGTGCGCAGCCGTCGAGGACGCGTACCGGGGAAGGATCCGTACTTCGTCATGCCCTCTACGCTACGCCCGCCCGGACCGCGCCTTTGCCGACGCGGTGTCGACGCGGTGGCGACGCGAAGAGACGGGGCGTCCCAAGGGAACGCCCCGTCTCTCTCAGCCGTCGTACGGCCGCACGCTCACGTCGTGGACCGACGCCGCCGTGCCCCCGGCCGCCGCTCGCTGGGCCGGGTCACCGGGTCGCCCGCCTCCAGTGCGGCGGCGCGGCGCTTCATGCCGAAGTCGGCGAGGGCCTCGGCCAGCTTGTGGACGGACGGCTCCGGAGCCATCACGTCCACCCGGAGACCGTGCTCCTCCGCCGTCTTCGCCGTCGCCGGGCCGATGCACGCGATGACCGTCACGTTGTGCGGCTTGCCCGCGATGCCGACCAGGTTGCGGACCGTGGAGGAGGACGTGAAGAGGACCGCGTCGAAGCCGCCGCCCTTGATCGCCTCGCGGGTCTCCGCCGGGGGCGGCGAGGCACGGACGGTGCGGTACGCCGTCACGTCGTCGACCTCCCAGCCCAGCTCGATCAGACCGGCGACCAGGGTCTCGGTCGCGATGTCGGCGCGGGGCAGGAAGACGCGGTCGATCGGATCGAAGACCGGGTCGTAGGGGGGCCAGTCCTCCAGGAGGCCGGCCGCCGACTGCTCGCCCGACGGCACCAGGTCCGGCTTCACGCCGAAGGCGATCAGCGCCTTGGCCGTCTGCTCGCCCACCGCGGCGACCTTGATGCCCGCGAAGGCACGGGCGTCGAGGCCGTACTCCTCGAACTTCTCGCGGACGGCCCTCACCGCGTTGACCGAGGTGAACGCGATCCACTCGTAGCGGCCCGTCACCAGGCCCTTGACCGCGCGTTCCATCTGCTGCGGGGTGCGCGGGGGCTCCACCGCGATCGTCGGGACCTCGTGCGGCACCGCGCCGTAGGACCGCAGCTGGTCGGAGAGCGACGCCGCCTGCTCCTTCGTCCGCGGCACGAGCACCTTCCAGCCGAACAGCGGCTTGGACTCGAACCACGACAGCTGGTCGCGCCGGGCGGCGGCACTGCGCTCGCCGACCACGGCTATCACCGGCCGGCTCCCGTCGGGGGACGGGAGGACCTTCGCCTGCTTCAGGGTCTGCGCGATCGTGCCGAGGGTCGCCGTCCAGGTGCGCTGGCGGGTCGTCGTACCGGCGATCGTGACCGTGAGGGGGGTGTCGGGCTTGCGGCCCGCCGAGACCAGTTCGCCCGCCGCGGCCGCCACCGAGTCCAGGGTGGTCGAGACGACGACCGTGCCGTCGGAGGCGCCGACCTCGGTCCAGCAGCGGTCCGAGGCGGTGCGGGCGTCCACGAACCGGACGTCCGCGCCCTCGGCGCCGCGCAGCGGCACACCGGCGTACGCGGGCACGCCGACCGCGGCCGCGACACCGGGGACGACCTCGAAGGGCACCCCGGCGGCGGCGCAGGCGAGCATTTCCTCCGCCGCGCACGTATCGAGTCCCGGGTCCCCGGACACGGCACGGACGACCCGCCTGCCGCCCCGCGCGGCCTCCATGACAAGATGAGCGGCATCCCGGGCAGCAGCGGGGACAGCGGCGGGTGTTGACGTGCCGTCAACGACCGTCAGCTGGGGCGTGCCCGGCGGGGACACCGCAGAGGAGTCCGTGTCCGTCTGCACGACGGAGACGCCCTGCCGCGCGTGCGTCCGGATCACGTCGAGCACCTCGTGCTCGGCGATCAGGACGTCCGCGTGCGACAGCGCCTCCACGGCGCGCAGAGTCAGCAGTCCCGGATCTCCGGGTCCGGCACCGAGGAAGGTGACGTGCCCGTGTTCAGGACCGGCGGCAGGAAGGGCGGTGGGGCTCACTGTGCTTGCTCCCCCATCAGACCGGCCGCGCCCTGGGCAAGCATCTCGGTGGCGAGTTCGCGACCGAGTGCCATCGCCTGGTCGTGCGTCTGGGGCACGGGACCGGTGGTGGACAGCTGCACCATGCGGGTGCCGTCGGTCGTGCCGACGACGCCGCGCAGGCGCATTTCCTTGACAAACTGCCCGTCGGCATGGGGGTCCCCCCGCTCGAGCGGAGCCGAGAGTGGGGGAAGGTCGGCCAGCGCGCCGACAGGTGCGCTGCATCCGGCCTCCAGGGCGGCGAGCAGTGACCGCTCGGCGGTGACGGCGGCCCGCGTGAACGGGTCGTCCAGCTCGCCGAGCGCGGCGACGAGATCCGCGTTGTCCGCGGCGCACTCGATCGCCAGGGCCCCCTGGCCGGGGGCGGGCAGAACCGTGTCGACCGACAGGAAGTCGGTCACCTCGTCGATGCGGCCGATCCGGTTGAGGCCGGCGGCGGCCAGCACGACCGCGTCCAGTTCGCCGTCGTGGACGTACCGGATGCGGGTGTCGACGTTGCCGCGGATCGGGACCGTCTCGATGTCCAGTCCGTGGGCGCGGGCGTACGCGTTCAACTGCGCCATGCGACGCGGCGCACCGGTGCCGATGCGCGCTCCGCGCGGCAGGTCGGTGAACTTCAGCGCGTCGCGCGCGACGATCACGTCCCGCGGGTCCTCGCGCACCGGTACGGCGGCCAGGACCAGGTCCTCGGGCTGCGCGGTCGGGAGGTCCTTGAGCGAATGAACCGCGAAGTCCACCTCGCCCTTGAGCAGTGCGTCACGCAGCGCCGTGACGAACACGCCGGTGCCGCCGATCTGCGCGAGCGCCTCCCGGGAGACGTCACCGTACGTGGTGATCTCGACCAGCTCGACGGGACGCCCGGTCACCTGGCGGACGGCCTCGGCCACCTGCCCGGACTGGGCCATGGCGAGCTTGCTGCGCCTGGTCCCCAGTCTCAAAGCCTTCTCACTCATGCCGGTCGGTCCTTCGTGTCTGTGCTGTCCCCGGCCCGGGAGACGGCTGCCACCGTCTCGGAGTCGAGGTCGAACAGGGTGCGCAGCGCGTCCGCGTACCCGGCGCCGCCGGGCTCGGCCGCGAGCTGCTTGACCCGTACGGTCGGCGCGTGCAGCAGCTTGTCGACCACCCGGTGCACGGCCTGGCGGATCTCGCCGCGCTGGCGTTCGTCCAGGTCGGGCAGGCGGCCGTCGAGGCGGGCGATCTCGCCGGCGACGACGTCGGCGGCCATGGCGCGCAGCGCGACCACGGTGGGCGTGATGTGCGCCGCCCGCTGTGCCGCGCCGAAGGCCGCGACCTCGTCGGAGACGATACGCCGGACCTGGTCCACGTCGGCCGCCATGGGCGCGTCGGCGGAGGCCTCCGCGAGCGACTCGATGTCGACCAGGCGGACCCCGGCCAGCCGGTGCACGGCCGCGTCGATGTCGCGGGGCATGGCCAGGTCGAGGAGGAAGACGGAGGGGGCCGGACGCTCGGCGACCGGTTCCGGCCTGCGCCGCTCGGGGATCCGGCCGACGGTGGCGGCGGTCGCGGCGAGCGCGGTGATCAGCTCGGCGTCCGCCTCGGGGGTACGGCGCTCCCGGCGGTCGATCGTGCTGCCCGCGACCCAGGCCGCGTGCTGCTCCAGGGTGGCCGCGTCCATGCCGGCCACGGCGGCCTCGCCCATGAGGGAGAAGCCGGGCTGTGCGGCGGCGAGGTCCAGCGGACAGTTCTCGTCGGCGGCGGCCGTCAGCGGCGCCTTGGCCTGGACGGGCGTACGAGCGGTGCCGGCGATCTCGGTGGCGGGGGCGCCGGTGCGGCCCTCGACGGCCTGCGCGACCGCCTCCGCCGTGAGCACCAGCCCCGTCGCCCCGGTACAGGAGACGACGACGTCGGCACGTGTCAGCTCGGCGGCCACCGCGTTCATGGGCACCGCGCGGGCGGTCACCGCGTTCTCGTCGGACTCGGCGAGGATCCGCGCGAGCCGCTCGGCGCGCTCGAAGGTCCGGTTGGCGACGACCACCTCGGCGACCCCGGCGCGCGCGAGCGTCGCGGCGGCCAGGGACGACATCGACCCGGCGCCGATGACCAGCGCGGTGCGGCCCAGGGCCCACGCGCGCACGTCGCCGCCCGCGGCCAGCTGCTCCAGGCCGAAGGTGACCAGGGACTGCCCGGCGCGGTCGATGCCGGTCTCGGAGTGGGCGCGCTTGCCGACCCTGAGGGCCTGCTGGAACAGGTCGTTCAGCAGCTTGCCCGCGGTGTGCAGCTCCTGGGTGCGGGCCAGGGAGTCCTTGATCTGGCCGAGGATCTGGCCCTCGCCGACGACCATCGAGTCCAGGCCGCAGGCCACCGAGAACAGGTGGTGGACGGCCCGGTCCTCGTAGTGGACGTACAGATAGGGGGTCAGTTCCTCCAGGCCGACGCCGCTGTGCTGGGCGAGCAGCGTGGACAGCTCGGCGACACCGGCGTGGAACTTGTCGACGTCGGCGTAGAGCTCGATGCGGTTGCAGGTGGCGAGCACCGCGGCCTCGGTGGCGGGCTCGGCGGCGACCGTGTCCTGGAGCAGCTTGGTCTGGGCGTCCGCGCTCAGCGCGGCCCGCTCCAGCACGCTGACCGGGGCGCTGCGGTGGCTGAGGCCTACGACGAGGAGGCTCATGCCGGCATCACGGCGGGGACGTCCCCGTCGGGCCCCTGGTCGGAGGAGGTGCCGGCGGACACGCCCCGGGGTGCGGCGGCGGGCAGCGCGCCGTCGCCCGCGGCGGTCTCCTCGCCGGCCTTCCGCTGCTCGTGGAAGGCGAGGATCTGGAGTTCGATCGAGAGGTCGACCTTGCGCACGTCGACGCCGTCCGGGACGGACAGCACGGTCGGCGCGAAGTTCAGGATGGAGGTCACACCGGCGGCCACGAGCCGGTCGCAGACCTGCTGGGCGGCACCGGCGGGGGTGGCGATGACGCCGATGGAGACCCCGTTGTCCTTGATGATCTTCTCGAGGTCGTCGGTGTGCTGCACCGGGATGCCCGCGACCGGCTTGCCGGCCATGGCGGGATCGGCGTCGATGAGCGCGGCGACCCGGAAGCCGCGGGAGGCGAAACCGCCGTAGTTGGCGAGCGCGGCGCCGAGGTTGCCGATACCGACGATCACAACCGGCCAGTCCTGGGTCAGGCCGAGTTCACGGGAGATCTGGTAGACGAGATACTCCACGTCGTAGCCGACACCGCGCGTTCCGTAGGAGCCCAGGTACGAGAAGTCCTTGCGCAGCTTCGCGGAGTTGACCCCCGCCGCCGCGGCCAGCTCCTCGGAGGAGACCGTGGGCACCGAGCGCTCCGACAGCGCGGTCAGGGCTCGGAGGTACAGCGGAAGCCGGGCGACGGTGGCCTCGGGAATCCCTCGGCTACGGGTCGCCGGTCGGTGTGTTCGGCCAGTTGCCACGGTGCTCCTGCGGGTAGAGCGGGGCTGCAGGCGGTCATACGTCCCCAGACCGCCCCGTCGACAGCAGGCTATGTCTTTGTGAACGCGTGCACAAAGATGGTGTCCGATTTGCCCGGCAGAAGTGACCGGGGTCACGCGGGTTTCGCGCCCCGGCCGGGAACCGGCGCATACGCACAGGCGTTCCTTCATTACTGGGGGCAAAACCGCACACACTCCTCACGAATCCCGCCCCCGAGACCAAACCGCCGTCGATCCTAAGCGACTTTCCGGCCTGTTTGGACTAGTCGGTCAGTGCACGACGCAGTCGTTCCTCGTTCACGCGCCAGAAGGTGTGCTGTTCACCGTCGATGAGCACGACGGGGATCTGCTCCCAGTAGCGGTCGTGGAGTTCCCGGTCCTCGGTGATGTCCTTCGGCTCCCACGGCACTCCCAGGTCGCCGCACACCTTCTCGATCACCACCTGCGCGTCGTCGCAGAGATGACAGCCGGGCTTGCGGATGAGCGTGACCAGCCGCGCGCGCGGCTCGGCCCTGCGTCGGAAGAGGGGACTCATACCGGCCATTCTCGCCCCGTCCGCGCCCGTTCCGGACCGGATTCCGGATCGCTTCTTTCACGGCGGGGCCGCACAGAGTTCACACCGCGCCAACCTCGCGACGCCGGAACCACCGAACAGACTGGCTATGCTCACGTCATGGCCGCTCTCGGATGGCTCACTCCCCGTAGGCGCTCCGCCACGGCGCGGAGCGTGTTGGCAGGCGAGGCCTCGGCGGAGGCTGCCCGCAAGTCCTCACAGGAGGCCCCGCCGGCGAAGCCGGAGGAACCGGACTTCCCCGTGCTCGGCGACGACAGGGCGGCCGCCTTCTTCGACCTGGACAACACCGTCATGCAGGGCGCCGCGCTGTTCCACTTCGGCCGGGGGCTGTACAAGCGGAAGTTCTTCGAGACCCGTGACCTGGCCAGATTCGCCTGGCAGCAGGCCTGGTTCAGGCTGGCCGGGGTCGAGGACCCGGAACACATGCAGGACGCCCGCGACTCCGCGCTGTCGATCGTCAAGGGCCACCGGGTCGCCGAACTGGAGTCCATCGGCGAGGAGATCTACGACGAGTACATGGCCGACCGGATCTGGCCCGGCACCCGCGCCCTCGCCCAGGCCCACCTGGACGCCGGGCAGAAGGTGTGGCTGGTCACCGCGGCCCCGGTCGAGATCGCCCAGGTGATCGCCCGCCGCCTCGGCCTGACCGGCGCGCTCGGCACGGTCGCCGAGTCCGTCGACGGCGTGTACACCGGCAAGCTGGTGGGCGAGCCGCTGCACGGCCCGGCCAAGGCGGAGGCGGTCCGCGCCCTCGCCGCGGGGGAGGGCCTGGACCTCGCCCGCTGCGCCGCCTACAGCGACAGCCACAACGACATCCCCATGCTGTCCCTGGTCGGCCACCCCTACGCCATCAACCCCGACGCCAAGCTCCGCAGGCACGCCCGCGAGAAGGACTGGCGCCTGCGGGACTACCGCACCGGCCGCAAGGCGGCGAAGGTCGGCATCCCGGCGGCGGCGGGCGTCGGCGCGGTCGCCGGCGGCACGGCGGCGGCGATCGCCCTCAGCCGCCGCCGCCGCTGACCCCTGCCGGAACCCGTCCGGGACGCCCACCCCTCTCCCGTCGGGGGGCGCTCGCCCCTCCCCCCGGGGCGCTCGCCGCGCCGCGCTCCGCGCGCTTTGAACGCGCTCGTGTACATCACCCCGTTCAACACGCCCCGCACTTCACCGAAACACGCCGTTTTCCGGTCAACAAGTGATCACGTTACGGAACTTGACCCGCCACCAAACGGCCATAGAAGCGACGCAATCGATGATTTGAGCAACTCGGTGTAGCAGGGCCTGTACGAAGCGTTATTCTCCTCAAACGCAAACCGGTACCCCTCCGTCGCCACGACGGGTGAACGGTCCCGCACTGCACGTGATGGAAGCTCTGCCTCTGGGAGTCCCGTGTACCCACACGTCGGGGTTGACGCCTCGGGCCTGGCTACGCTGCGCGCAACGATCGCGACGGTCAAAGAGACGCTGCGCGGCGTCGTCCCCACCGCGTACGCCGTCCCCGCCTTCGCCGCCGCCGCGCCAGCGGGCCCGTGCTACGCACTGGCCGACGGCGGCGCCGCCGTCGGCAGACGAGGGCGTGCCACCGGCGCGGCCACCACCCGCCGACCGGCCGCCGACAGCGACAGCGCCCGGATGATGGATCTCGTCGAACGCGCCCAGGCCGGCGAGGCCGAGGCCTTCGGGCGCCTCTACGACCAGTACAGCGACACCGTCTACCGGTACATCTACTACCGCGTCGGCGGCCGCGCGACCGCCGAGGACCTCACCAGCGAGACCTTTCTGCGGGCGCTCAGAAGGATCGGCACCTTCACCTGGCAGGGCCGCGACTTCGGTGCCTGGCTGGTCACCATCGCGCGGAACCTGGTCGCCGACCACTTCAAGTCCAGCCGCTTCCGGCTGGAGGTCACCACCGGCGAGATGCTGGACGCCAACGAGGTCGAGCGCTCCCCGGAGGACTCCGTCCTGGAGTCCCTGTCGAACGCCGCCCTGCTCGACGCCGTACGGCGGCTCAACCCGCAGCAGCAGGAGTGCGTGACGCTCCGCTTCCTCCAGGGCCTCTCGGTCGCCGAGACCGCCCGGGTCATGGGCAAGAACGAGGGGGCCATCAAGACCCTCCAGTACCGCGCCGTACGCACGCTCGCCCGGCTGCTGCCGGACGACGCCCGCTGACCAGGTGACCGCAGGCGACGACCAACTCACTTACGGTGAAAGTCCGTTGCCTTTCCGATCCGGTCGTCCGCCGTCCGTAACCCAAGTGCCGCGCCAGTCGTTGTGCGGGATACAGGCTCCCTGTGGTCACGTCCTGGCCGGCCCCGATCACTCGATCGTGGGAAGCGGTCAGGGACGTGCAACCCTCAGGACCCCCTGGGGAGTCGACCGTCATGACGAGAGGAGGTGCCGCCAGTGATCGCGAACGTATCGGCGCACCGGCGGGCGAACGCCTTCGCCCAGGCCCTGGAGGAGCAGTCCGACCGGGACACGGCGGCCGAGCAGTCCGACAGCCCGGCGGGATCGCCGCCGACCCCCGAGGAACGCTCCGGGCAGGGCGAGCTGCTGGCCCTGGCGACGGGACTCGGCGCGCTGCCCAAGCCGCAGCTCGACCCGGAGGTCAAGGTCGTCCAACGGGCCCAGCTGGTGGCCGCGATGGAGGCCATGCTCCAGGAGGGGGCCGGGGCGGTGGACGCGTCGGTACCGAAGCAGAAGGGGAGCGAAGCGACTTCCCTGGAAGGGCGGTGGCGGGAGACGGGCGAGCGTTCTCACCGTGCGAAGGGCGCGCACCGGGCGAGTCCGCTGGGCAAGCTCCGCCCGCGCACCAGGCTGACCAAGGGCCTCGCGGCCGGCGGACTCAGCGTGGGCGTGGCCGCCGGGGCCTTCGGCGGGGTCGCCGCCGCCAGCTCCGACGCCCTTCCCGGCGACTCGCTGTACGGCCTGAAACGCGGCATCGAGGACTTCAAGCTCAACTACCTGACCGACGGCGACGACCAGCGCGGCCAGACCTACCTCGACCAGGCCTCCACCCGGCTCAGCGAGGCCCGCCGGCTGCTGGAGCGTGGGCGGGGCGGCCACCTGGACCACGAGTCCATCGGCGAGATCCGCCGCACCCTGTCCGGGATGCAGCACGATGTCACCGAGGGTCACCGCCTGCTCCACGCGGCCTACGAGGCCGACCCGGACTCCCTCGGTCCCATCCAGGCGCTGTCCGCGTTCTCCCGCTCGCACCGCGAGGCGTGGAGCGCGCTCAGCGACAGGCTGCCCGTGCAGCTGGGCGATGTGAAACAGCAGGTGTCCTCGGTCTTCGACGCCATAGACGAAGAGGTCGCCCCGCTGCAGTCGCTGCTCCCGCCGTCGCCGGCCCAGACCGGCGGAGGCAGCCGTCAGGGCGGCGGCTCCGGCCCCTCGTCCACCGGCTCCGCCGGCAGCCACCGCTCGCACCCGCCCGCCTCCGCCGGCAGCACCCCGTCCGCCGGCAAGCACACCGGCACCGGCTCCCCGAGCGGCTCGGCCACCGGCAGCAGCGGCGAGGGCCTCATCGGGGGCGACACGGGCGGCCTGCTCAACCCGCCGAAGACCGGGTCGGAGGGCAGCTCCCCGTCCGCCGGCAAGACCCTCCCGGGTCAGCCGGACGTCACCATCCCGCCGCTCATCCCCGACCTGCTCCCGGGTCTGGGCATCGACAGCGAGGACACGGACTAGCGGCCCGTGATCACGTCGGGGGCGCCCCTATCCGAGCAGGGGCGCCCCCGACGCCGTACACGGACCCGCACCAGGAGACCACCGAGGAGAACGAGGGCTCAGAAGAACACCGACCGACGCTGCACCAGCAGCTTGTACAGCGTGTGCTGGATCTGCTCCCGTACCTGGTCGGTCAGGTTGAACATCAGCATCGGATCCTCCGCGGCCTCCGGCGGATACCCGTCCGTCGGGATCGGTTCGCCGAACTGGATCGTCCACTTGGTGGGCAGCGGAATCGCACCCAGCGGCCCCAGCCACGGAAACGTCGGCGTCAGCGGGAAGTACGGGAAGCCCAGCACCCGCGCCAGCGTCTTGGCGTTGCCGATCATCGGGTAGATCTCCTCCGCCCCGACGATCGAGCACGGAATGATCGGCGCCCCCTGCCGCAGGGCCGTGGAGACGAAACCGCCCCGGCCGAACCGCTGGAGCTTGTACCGCTCGCTGAAAGGTTTCCCGATGCCCTTGAACCCCTCCGGCATCACCCCGACCAGCTCGCCCTGGCCCAGCAGCCGCTCCGCGTCCTCCGCGCAGGCGAGCGTGTGCCCCAGCTTGCGGGCCAGCTCGTTCACCACCGGCAGCACGAAGACGAGGTCGGCGGCGAGCAGCCGCAGGTGCCGGCCGGCCGGGTGCCGGTCGTGCACCGCCACCTGCATCATCAGGCCGTCCAGCGGCAGCGTGCCCGAGTGGTTGGCGACGATCAGCGCCCCGCCCTCGGCCGGGATGTTCTCGATGCCCTTCACGTCGACCCGGAAGTACTTCTCGTACACCGGCCGCAGCAGCGACATCAGGACCTGGTCGGTCAGCTCCTCGTCGTAACCGAAGTCGTCGACCTCGTACTCCCCGGTCAGCCGCCGCCGCAGGAAGGCCAGCCCGGCCGCCACCCGCCGCTCCAGGCCGCCGTCCCCGCCGCCGCTCTCCGCGGGCTCCGGCGACTGCTCCTCACCGCTCACGGGACCGTCCTCCCGCACCCGCTCCCGGCCCGGCAGGGGCTGGACGGAACCGGCCTCGCCGCGCCTGCTCCCCCCGGCCCGGCGCCGCGCCGGGCGCTGCGCGGCGCCCGCGCGGGACCGGTCGTCGTCGAACGGAATGACCTTGGCGTCCGCCATCGTTGCCGCTCTCCTCAGTTGGCGCTGTGCGTCTGGGGGTGGCCGCCCGCCCTCGCGGTCAGCGCGGCGAGCCGGTCCACGGTCGCCGCGAGGGTCTCCGGCGGCAGCAGCCCGGGTCCCTGGCCGCGCGCGAAGTCCGCGAAGG
The DNA here is from genome assembly GCF_055639035.1 of Streptomyces sp. NPDC107654. Classification (NCBI taxonomy): domain Bacteria; kingdom Bacillati; phylum Actinomycetota; class Actinomycetes; order Kitasatosporales; family Streptomycetaceae; genus Streptomyces; species Streptomyces sp. NPDC107654. The sequence goes on along the minus strand of NZ_JBVKBI010000015.1, from coordinate 6,725 downwards.
CCTCGGCCGTCGTGTGGCGGGGCGTGAAGCCCAGCGTCTCGCGCATCTGGACGGTGTCCACCACCCGCCCGTGGGTGAGCAGCCGGATCTGCTCCGGCGAGAAGTCCGTCATACCGAGCGTACGCACCAGGGAGCCGGCCCAGGTGACCGCGGGCAGCAGCAACGGCACGGTGGGGCGTCCGAGCCGCCGGGAGCACTGCGAGAGCAGCAGCACCCCGTCCCCGGCGATGTTGAAGGTGCCGCTGTTGAGGGTGCCCCGGCGCGGCTCGTGGGAGGCGATCCGCAGCACCTCGATCACGTCGTCCTCGTGCACGAACTGCAGCCGGGGGTCGTAGCCGAACACGGTCGGCAGGACGGGCAGCGCGAAGTACGAGGCGAGCGGGGTGTCCGCGGTGGGACCGAGGATGTTGGCGAACCGCAGCACGCACACGGCGACGTCCGGCCGCCGCCGGGCGAAACCGCGCACGTACCCCTCGACCTCGACGGCGTCCTTCGCGAAGCCTCCGCTCGGCAGCGACTTGGGCGGGGTGGTCTCGGTGAAGACGGCCGGATCGCGCGGTGCGGAGCCGTAGACGTTCGTACTGGACTTCACCACCAGCCGTCGCACGGCCGGCGACTTCTGGCAGGCGCCGAGCAGCTGCATGGTGCCGATGACGTTGGTCTCCTTGACCGTGGCCCGGCTGCCGCCGCCGAGGGCGGTACCGGTCACGTCCATGTGGACGACCGTGTCGGCGCCGGTCTCGGCGAGTACGCGGGCGATGGTCGGCTGCCGGATGTCGGCCTGGATGAAGTCGGCTCCGCCCAGATGGTGGGCCGGGGGCACCGCGTCCACCGCGATGACACGGTCGACCTCCGGGTCCCGCTGGATCCGCCGTACGAACCGGCCGCCCAGTTGCCGGGCCACTCCGGTGACGAGCACGACCCTTCCCAAGATCAGCGCCTTCCTTCCCGCGTAACCGGTATCCCGCGTTCCCCGTGTGCGGCCAACCTAGCCGGTCGATGTCGCCCTGTGACGACCCGTGGTGCACGCGGTGACGGAATTTCCCCCATCGGTACATGCCGGGGGTCGGCCCCCGGCGGAACATGCCTGTGGCCCCCCACCAGTGCTGGTGGGGGGCCACAGCTGTACGCCCGCGGCGCGGCCGCTTTCGTAACACCCCCGCTGACGCGGGGGACGACATCACTTCTTGTTACGACGCTGCACGCGCGTGCGCTTGAGCAGCTTGCGGTGCTTCTTCTTGGCCATCCGCTTACGCCGCTTCTTGATAACAGAGCCCACGACTACCCTCGCTCACTTCTCATGTCTCGGTTGTTTGGGCGCCATGGGCCCACACGACCTACGAGGGGCTAGCCTACCCAACCGAGCGCCGAGGTCGTAATCGAGGGGGAACCCCCGGGTCACCCGGGGGTCGTCGTCAGGCCGTCTCCACCCCCACATAGCTGTCGCGGAGGTACTCGTGTACCGCTTGCTCCGGGACGCGGAACGAACGTCCCACCCGGATCGCGGGCAGATGACCGCTGTGCACCAGGCGGTACACGGTCATCTTCGACACTCGCATCACCGAGGCGACTTCCGCCACGGTAAGGAACTGAACCTCGTTCAGAGGCCTCTCGCCAGCTGCAGCCATGACACACCTGAACCTTCCGCACTCGACGGCCACCGGCTTCCCCTTCCGGTGACTCTTCGTCGTTGCGTGCTCACTCCCCAGACTAGGGGCGGGTGATGCGAGTGGGGAAGAGGTGCACCCATCGGCGGCCTACTGTGACAGACACGCTCGATTGAGCACGTAGCGGGCCAGCGGCCGGTAGTGAGCAGACCGCACCGCGTCATCAACCGGAACGACGACGGACACCCGCCCCTCGGCCTCCCCGACGAACAGCGCGGGATCGTCGGTGTCGGCCAGCCCGATGGCCTCGAACCCCAGCTGACCTGCACCGCAGACCCATCCGTGGTCGCCGACGACCAGCTCGGGAAGGGGCCCGCCGGCCGCCGCCGCGGCGTCGAGCGCGACCCGAACCGGGAGGGGCGAATGGGTGTGGGCGCCCGGCTCACGACCGGGGCGCTCGCTCGCCGGTTCCCGCACCAGCCCCACCCCTCGTACGTAGTCGAGGTGGTGGGGACGTAGACCGAACCGGGTCAATATGTCGACACAGCGACCCTGCGCTGGGGTGAGGACCTCACATCCCGCCGCCGACAAGGCGTCCGCAAGACCGGCGTAGAAATCCAGCAGCCGGTGCGGGTGCCCCGTCCCCAGCAGCACGGGCGCACCGCTTCGGGCCACCGCCCGGATGCGTCCGGCGAAGGCGTCCAGCGCGGCGAGGGTCCGCTCCGGATCGATCACGTCCGGTCCGGCCGTGTGCCGGGGGTCGCCCGAAACCCCGCACTTCCGCGCCATCAGCCCGATCAGATCCCGGAACTCCCAGGGGCCTTCGGGATCGATCCCGATCAGCGCGCGCGGGTCCCGGGCCGCGAACAGCCGATAGCTCCGCAGGCTGTCCTCCCGCGAGGTCCCCACCACCCCGGCCAGCCGAGCGGCCACCAGATGCGCACGGAGACGGGCGGGGGACCACACGGATGCGATGGTGACCCACCGGGAGCCCGGGCGGGGCGGAAACGGCGGGAACGCCGCACGTTTGGCCTAATGCCGACCGCGCACCCACGGCGGCGCTACGGCAGCAGCCCCCGCAGCGGGAACACGGCCCGTCGCGTCGCCAGCACGGCCTGGTCCACGCGGTCGGCGGGGTCGTACCCGGCCTCCCACTCCTCGTACGCCACCGGCCACCGCCCGTCCGTCATCCGCTGCGGCCCCAACTGACGGGTACGCGCGAACACGTCCTGGCGCCAGCTCTCGGGGATCACCGCCTCCGGCGCCACCGGCCTTCCCGCCGCGATGCCCACCAGGTGCGTCCACGACCGCGGTACGACGTCCACCACCGCGTATCCGCCCCCGCCCAGCGCGACCCACCGGCCCCCCGCGTACGCGTGCGCCAGCTCGTGGCAGGCCACCTGCACCGCCCGCTGCGCGTCCAGCGAGACGGCCAGATGGGCGAGCGGATCCTCGAAGTGCGTGTCGGCCCCGTGCTGGGTGACCAGGACCTGCGGCCGGAACTCGGCGAGCAGTTCCGGCACCACCGCGTGGAAGGCCCGTACCCAGCCCGCGTCCCCGGTCCCGGCCGGCAGCGCCAGGTTGACCGCGGTCCCCTCCCCCGCGCCCGCCCCGGTCTCCTCCGGCCACCCGGTCTGCGGGAACAACGTCCGGGGGTGCTCGTGCAGCGAGATGGTCAGCACCCGCGGGTCCTCCCAGAACGCGGCCTGCACCCCGTCCCCGTGGTGGACGTCGACGTCGACGTAGGCGACCCGCTCGGCGCCCAGCTCCAGCAGCCGCGCGATCGCCAGGGAGGCGTCGTTGTAGATGCAGAACCCGGACGCACCGCCCGGCATCGCGTGGTGGAGCCCGCCCGCGAAGTTCACGGCGTGCTCGGCGTCCCCCCGCCACACCGCCTCCGCCGCGCCCACCGACTGCCCCGCGATCAGCGCGGACACCTCGTGCATCCCGGCGAACGCGGGATCGTCGAGCGTACCGAGCCCGTACGCCCCGTCCGCGCCCGCCGGATCCGCCGACGCGGCCTTCACGGCGTCGATGTAGTCCTCCCGGTGGACCAGCCGGAGCGTCGACTCGCCGGCCGGTTTGGCCGCGACGACCTCCACCTCCCGGTCGAGCCCGAAGGCACCGACCAGCCGGCGGGTCAGGTCCAGCCGGACCGGATCCATCGGATGGCTCGGTCCGAAGTCATAGCCCGTTACTGCCTCGTCCCACATCAGCTGTGCGCGGCCGCTCATGTCCGCCACCGTATCGGTCCGGTTGAGGGGCGAACGACCTGGCGTACCCCATGGTCACCAGCACCAACACCATCGGCACCAGCATGGCCCCCCGGTAGCTCCAGGCGTCTCCGAGCGCCCCGACCAACGGCGAACCGATCAGGAAGCCCACGTAGTTGAAGATGTTCAGCCGCGCGACCGCGGCGTCGGAGGCCCCGGGGAACAGCCTGCCCGCCGCCGCGAAGGTCTGCGGCACGAGCACACACAGCCCCAGTCCCAGCAGGGTGAACCCGAGCATCCCGACCCAGGCGCCGGGTGCCACGGCCACCACCGCGAATCCGCCGGCCGCGACCAGCGACCCGAGCCGCACGACCGTCACCGCCCCGAACCGCCGTACCCCCGAGTCCCCGAGCGCCCGCCCCGCGAGCGTGGTCACCATGTACACGTTGTACGGCACGGTCGCCAGCTGTTCCGAGCTGCCCAGCACGTCCTTCAGGTACTTCGCGCTCCAGTTGGAGACGGTCGAGTCCCCGATGTACGCGAAGGTCATTACCAGGCACAGCGGCAGCAGCAGCTTGAAGACGACGCCCCCGCCGACGCCCCCGCCGTCGGCCGGGACCCCCCGCCCGGGCGCCGGGTCCCCGTCGACGTACCACCGGCTCCCCACCAGCGTCGTCGGCAGCAGCACGGCCACCACCGGCAGGTACGGCACCCACAGCGCGAGATGCCAGTGCGCCCCGGCCCAGGCCAGCGACGCCCCGAGGATCCCGCCCAGGCTGTAGGCGGCGTGGAAGCTGAGCATGATGCTGCGCCCGTACGACCGCTGGAGACTGACCCCGAGCATGTTCATGGACGCGTCCAGCGCCCCCACCGCCAGGCCGAAGACGCCGAGCGCCGCCGCGAGCCCGGCCACCTGTCCCTGCCCGCCCGCCCCGACGTCGAGCAGTGCCAGCAGCACCACCGGCTGGGACCAGCGCAGCAGCCGGCTGGGCCGGATCCGTTTCACCAGCTGCTCGGTCGTCACGCTGCCGATCCCGGCGAGGACCGGCACGGCGGCCAGGAAGGCCGGGAGCAGCGCGTCGGAGACGCCGTACCGGTCCTGGACGGCCGGGATGCGCGTCACCAGCAGGGCGAAGGCGACGCCCTGGGCGAAGAAGCCGAACGCCAAAGAGGCCCTGCCGCGCCGCAGCACATCAGTCATGGCGGCGAGCGTAGGGCCCCTGGCTACCTGTGGGTAGATCCGGCCAAAGATGAAATTCGCTCAGCTTCGGCCGTTCCCGGGCGGTGATCAGGCGGCGACGGCCAGCGTGGGCTGCTGCTCCCGGCCGGCCTGCGTCTCGGCCGCGAGCATCCGCTCCATCGGCCCGACGGCGAGTCCACCGCTGACCACGAACGCGAGCGCCATCGCGGCGACCATGAAGACGGTGCCCAGCCACACCATGGTGTCGACGGGCACGGTGTAGGCGCCGACGACCCGCGCGACGCACTCGGCGAGCAGAGCCAGACCCCACACCACGGAGAACGCGCGCTCCTTGGACCGGAAGGCGGCCGACTCGGCGGCCGTCCCGGACATCAGCCGCTGCCAGGCGGCCTCCTTGTCCGCGTCGCCCTTCACGAGGAAGGGCTTCATGCCCGCGGTCATCATCGGCCTGCCGAGCCACACGGAGACCAGGATCCCGATGGCGACCGTGCTGCTGATCCCGCTGTCCTTGGCGAGCATCAGCCGCGGGTCGCCGGAGAGGAAGCTCAGCAGCAGCGAGACGACGTTCACGACGAGGATGAGACCCGCCAGCCCGTTGGCCGTCCGCTTCTTCACCAGGCCCCACACCGTCCGCACCGCGGGTACGACGCTGCTCCAGGCGAGCGCCGCGAAGGTGCTCATCCCGAAGGCCTCCTTGAGGAGGTAGTACGAGCCGAGCGGCACCGCCACGTCGACGAGCAGCGGCTTGAAGTTGTCCAGCACGCTCGGCTTGCGGCCCTGGTTCCCCGTCTTCTTCGTCATGCCCCCAGCTTCGCCGTCGGACGGGGTCGGGCAGTAGGAACGATCGTCCGCAGCTCCGCATGACAAATGTCAGCACGGGCCCCGGCCCCTGGTCATACCAGCAGGTCAGCCAACGCCCCCATGTCCCCGAAGAGTTGGGCGGCACCCGCGAGCCGCGCCGCCGGCGTCATGGCGGTGAACCCGTACACGTCCATCCCGGCCGCCACGGCGGCCTGTACGCCCAGCGGGGAGTCCTCCACGACCACACACCGCTCGGGGGCCACCCCCATCCGCTCGGCGGCGTACAGGAACAGGTCCGGCGCCGGTTTGCCCCGCCCCACGTCCTCCGAGCTGAAAACGCGCTCCTTGGTGAACCACCGGTCGAGCCCGGTCGTCCGGTGCCCCACCCGTATCCGCGCGTGACTCCCGGAGGAGGCCACGCAGTACGGCACCCCGTCCGCGGCCAGCTTCTCCAGTACACCGGTCACGCCGGCCACGGGCCGCAACTCCCTCTCGAACGCGGCGAACACCCGCCGGTGGAAGACCTCGTCGAAGTCAGCCGGCAGCCGCTGTCCCGTCCGCTCCAGGATCAGCTCGTGGACGCGGTGCATCGCCGACCCCATGTAGTCGCGTATGGAGTCCTCGTACGTGGTCGGGTGGCCCAACTCGGTGAGATAGGCGGACAGAAGCCGGTTGGACAGGGGCTCGCTGTCCACGAGGACACCGTCGTTGTCGAAGATGACGAGGTCATAGCGCATGCCGAAGACCTTAATCGACCGTAAACGCGAAAAACCCCCGCATCGACCCGATGCGGGGGTTTTCCCAAAAATTGTTCGGCGGCGTCCTACTCTCCCACAGGGTCCCCCCTGCAGTACCATCGGCGCTGTGAGGCTTAGCTTCCGGGTTCGGAATGTAACCGGGCGT